>CATNDT010000149.1 GCA_950097035.1 uncultured Oscillibacter sp. | reverse complement strand
TGCCGGATGGACGACCGGCGGGTCCATATCCACTTTGAGAACGCGCTGAAGTTCATCCGCCGGCAGGAAAGTGCATACGACCTCATCATTGTGGACTCTACCGACCCCTTCGGACCCTCGGAGGGACTGTTTACCCGGGAGTTCTACGGTAGCTGCCACAACGCCCTGCGGGAGGACGGTATCATGGTCAACCAGCAGGGGAGCCCTTTTTACGCTGAGGACGCCGGGGCCATGCAACGCAGCCATAAGCGGATCGTCAGCACCTTTCCCATCAGTCGGGTATATCAGGCCCATATCCCCACCTACGCGGCGGGTTACTGGCTGTTCGGCTTTGCCAGCAAGAAGTACCATCCCACCGATGATCTGGACACGGAAGCGTGGCGGAATCTGAATCTTCATACGCGCTACTATACCCCCAGACTTCATATGGGTGCCTTCTGCCTGCCCGCGTTTCTGGAGGAGATGCTTCGGGAAGTGGAGGAATGAGCCATGCTGAAACCGAATATTGAGAATTTTATTGGCTGTGACTGTGATTATGAGCGATCCCGTATGGTTCTGTACGGCGCGCCCTTCGACTCCACCACCAGCTTCCGGCCCGGCGCGCGGTTCGGACCCTCCGCCATGCGCCACGAGAGCTTTGGGCTGGAAACCTATAGCCCCTATCAGGACGCGGACCTGACAGAACGCGCCGTATTTGACAGCGGCGATCTGGAGCTTTGCTTCGGCAGCGCTCAGACGGCGCTGGAGGCTATCGAGGCCCGTGCCGCTGAGATCCTGCAAGATGGAAAATTCCCCCTGCTGCTGGGCGGCGAGCATCTGGTCACACTGGGAGCGGTGCGCGCTGCGGTGAAGCGGTATCCAGAGCTTCACATCATTCACTTTGATGCCCACGCCGACCTGCGGGACGATTACCTGGGTGCGAAGCTCTCCCACGCCTGCGTTCTGCGTCGATGCCATGAGCTGGCAGGCGATGGACGCATCCATCAGTTCTGCATTCGCAGCGGCGACCGGGAGGAGTTCCGGTTTGCTGAGGCGCATACGGACATGCACCCCTTCGGGTTTGAGGGCCTGGAGAAAACGGTCTCGGCCCTGCGGGAACAGAGGGTCCCCGTTTACTTCACCATTGACCTGGACTGCCTGGATCCCTCCGCGTTTCCCGGAACAGGTACGCCGGAGGCGGGGGGCGTCAGCTTTCTCCAACTGCTGGAGGCCATCCGGACGATCTGCACCACCCATGTGGTGGGTGCCGACATCAACGAACTGGCCCCCATGCTGGACCCCAGCGGCGTTTCCACCGCCACCGCCTGCAAAGTGCTGCGGGAACTGATATTAGCGCTGCATAATAACGGATATTGAGATAAAAGGAGATTACCACTATGAGCAAAGTCCTTGTGATCGGCTGCGGCGGCGTAGCGTCCGTCGTCATCCACAAATGCTGTCAGGTCAGCGAGGTGTTCACCGAACTGTGCATCGCCAGTCGGACAAAGTCCAAGTGCGACAAGCTGGCCGCCGAGCTGACTCCTAACACTGCAACCAAGCTAACCACCGCCCAGGTAGACGCGGACGACGTGCGTCAGGTCATCGACCTCATCAACGATTGCAAGCCGGACCTGGTCATGAACATCGCCCTCCCCTACCAGGATCTGACCATTATGGACGCCTGCCTGGCCTGTGGGGTGAACTATATGGACACCGCCAACTACGAACCGGAGGACACCGATGACCCGGCGTGGCGAGCCATCTATGAAAAGCGCTGCAAGGAGGCGGGGTTCTCTGCCTATTTCGACTACAGCTGGCAGTGGGCTTATCGGAAGAAGTTTGAGGAGGCGGGGCTGACCGCCCTGCTGGGCTGCGGCTTCGACCCGGGTGTGACCCAAGCGTACTGCGCCCACGCCCAAAAGCATGAATTTGATACCATTGACACCATTGATATTCTGGACTGCAACGGCGGCGACCATGGCTACGCTTTCGCCACCAACTTTAATCCGGAGGTCAATCTGCGGGAAGTTTCCGCCCCCGGCAGTTACTGGGAGGACGGACGCTGGATAGAAATTCCCCCTATGAGCATCAAGCGGGCGTATGACTTCGACCAAGTGGGACACAAGGACATGTATCTGCTCCACCATGAGGAAATTGAGAGTCTGGCACTGAATATCCCGGAGGTTCGGCGGATTCGGTTTTTTATGACCTTTGGTCAGAGCTACTTGGACCATATGCGCTGTCTGGAGAATGTGGGAATGTTGTCCACCAGTCCCGTGGATTTTGAGGGACAGCAGATCGTCCCCATCAAGTTCCTGAAGGCACTGCTGCCCGACCCGGCCAGCCTGGGTCCCCGGACCAAGGGCAAGACCAACATCGGCTGCATCTTTACCGGAACGAAGGACGGCCAGGACAAGACCTATTATATTTACAATGTCTGCGACCATCAGAAATGTTATCATGAGGTGGGCAGTCAGGCCATCAGCTACACCACCGGTGTGCCTGCTATGTGCGGTGCGCTGATGCTGCTGACCGGCAAATGGAACAAGCCCGGCGTCTACACAGTGGAAGAGTTCGATCCCGATCCCTTCCTGGCGGCGCTGGACCAGTACGGCCTGCCGAGGAGCGAGAATCGGGCGCCGGCGCTGGTGGACTGATGAGCGGCTTAAAAGAGAGCCGCCCGGCCTTTGCGGGGCTGGGCGGTCTGTCCCCGGAGGAACTGTTTGGGAAACTGCCCACGCCGTGCTATATCCTGGACGAAGCCATGCTGCGCCAGAATGGAGAGATTCTGTCCGGGGTGGCGCAGCGGACGGGATGCCGGATACTGCTGGCCCAGAAGGCGTTTTCCAATTATGACCTCTATCCCGTATTATTTCCGTATCTGGATGGGACGGAGGCCAGCGGACTGTATGAAGCCCGGCTCGGTGCGGAAGAGATGCCGGGGAAGGAGGTCCACGTCTTCTGTGCAGCCTATCGGGAGGAGGAGTTTGACGAGTTGCTGCGGTACGTCGATCACATCGTTTTCAACTCCCCCCGCCAGCTGGAGCGGTTCGGCCCTCTCGCCAGAAAGGCGGGAAAGAGCATCGGACTGCGCATCAATCCGGAGTGCTCCACCCAGGAGGGTCATGCCATCTACGACCCCTGCGCTCCAGGAAGCCGTCTGGGCGTCACCCGCGCCCAGTGGGATGCGGGTATGTCCTCGGAACTGATCGGACTGCTGGAGGGGCTGCATTTTCATACGCTGTGTGAGCAGGATTCCGACGCGCTGGAAATCACGCTGAACGCCGTGGCGGAACGTTTTGGCGGCATCCTGCCCCGAATGAAATGGCTTAATTTCGGCGGCGGACACCACATCACCAGGCCCGGATACGATATTTCCCGGCTGGAACGGTGCATCCGTCAGGCACAGGAGCAGTGGGGTGTGCAGGTCTATCTGGAGCCTGGGGAGGCTTGCGCACTGAATGCGGGCTATCTGGCTGCCCGCGTGCTGGACGTACTGCAAAACGGCGGGACACAGATCGCCGTTTTGGATACCAGCGCGGCCTGCCATATGCCGGACGTGCTGGAGATGCCCTACTGTCCGCCGCTGTATGGTGCGAAAGAACCGGGGGAGCTGCCCTGCGCCGTTCGGCTGGGCGGGCCCACTTGCCTGGCAGGGGATGTAATTGGAGACTATAGTTTTGCCGGGCCATTGCGGGAGGGAGACTTGCTCCTATTCGGCGACATGGCGATCTATACAATGTGTAAGAACAATACCTTTAACGGGATGGCGCTGCCGGGTATCTTTGTTCTCCGCGATGGAGGAGAGCTGCAGAGCCTGAAGCGCTTTGAGTATATGGACTTTCGGCGGCGTTTGGGGCGCTAGGATTGGGACAGCGTCTGGTAAGGGATGATTTGGTTTATAGAAATAAAAATATACATCAACTCAAAAGCATTGATTTAATTTAATACGAGGCTGTATATGGAAGTAAGATTATTTAGGGCAAATATTTACGATGCAAAAGAACTACACGCTATGCAGGTCGAAGCTTTCAAAGAATTATTGGAGAAATATCAGGATTTTGATACCAGTCCTGCAAATGATAACCTGGAAAAAGTAGAAGCACGCTTGAAACAGGACTTTACATTTAATGGGGTATCGCCAGACGGGAAAAACAAAGGTCATTAACGAAAGACTCACATTAACATTTTATGAAAAGAAGGAGGCAGACATAACATGAATGTAATCATACTTGGTTCCGGTGGCTGTGTCAGCACGCCAAGGGCATGTTGTAACTGTCGTGTATGTACAGAAGCGCGGCAGAAAGGATTTCCTTATGCAAGAACGGGGTGCAGTCTGTTTGTTGAAGACGTAAATCTATTGATTGATACACCGGAAGATATCAATGCTTCTTTGAACAATTCCGGCATACAAAAAGTCGAACATATTTTATACAGCCATTGCGATCCCGATCACACAATGGGAATGCGTGTGGTTGAGCAATTGAAAATGGACTGGCTTGCCAATTCACTGGGAAAGAAACCCGATAATCCGATAGAAGTTGCTTCTTTACCTGCCATTCTCGCAGATATTAAAAAACAAGGCACAAAGTATGGCTCAGCCATTGAATACTATGAGGCAAGTGGTCTTATATATACAAAAGAAATTCATGCTTTCAAAAAAGACAATATTTTGATTGAGTTGGTTCCTGTAGATAAACAGGAGCACGTGGCAATATTTATTGTCTCTTCTAACAGCAAAAAGATAATTTATGCCCCATGTGATGTAAAGCCATTTCCAAAGTCAAAGAAATTTCAAGGTGCAGATGTTTTAATCATTGGCAATACAATTGTCGGGGATATATTAAAAGATGGCTTTGTATTAAATGAAAATAACCCATTGCGCAAAGAACTGTTTACTTTAGATGAAATTGATACCATACGGAAACAGTATGGTATCAAGGAAGTTTTTATTACACATTTAGAGGAAGACTGGGGAAAATCATATGATGATTACAGAGATTTGGAGAGGGAATTGAACCTAATACATTTTGCGTATGATGGATTAAAAATACGGTTATAAAGAATCTTCTGCATCCACCCACATCTGCATATTTCCCATTTCCACGGTCTTCCGCTACCAAGCCAGCCTTGCTCCGCCCAATACTTCCCATCGAGATATTCCGAGTCGTTTTTATGCAGTGACTTCTACATCATACGGCAGCAAGAAAATTTGAATTTTGTAATCAAGTTAGTATATGCAGATTTTGCTCCTGCACCTAAGCATTGTGTAATAATCACAGCCCTCTTTCCAAACATCTCAGGCGCAACAAAAAGTTTTTCTTCTAAAGATATTGTCAAGGGGGAATGTGAGATTTTGGATTTTTATGAGGTCAACTGCTTCTGGACAAATACGCTTCGTTCGTGTTAGTATAGGGAAAACGACAGGAGGGTAATGGTAATATGCCCCAAATCATGATAATCGAAGATGAACCGGCTATTCGGGAGGAATTGACACTGCTCCTGGAAAACGAGGGGTATACGCCTCTGGCAATTACGGAGTTTACAGATGTACCGGGTCAGGCGGCGCGGGAACGCCCGGACCTTATTCTTTTGGACATCGGCCTGCCTGGACGGGACGGCTTCTCCCTGTGCGCCGCGCTGCGGAAAGCGGTTCCCGCGCCGGTGATCTTTGTCACCAGCCGGGATGCCGGTGTGGACGAGGTGCGGGCGTTGAGCCTGGGCGGGGACGACTATATCACCAAGCCCTACAGCGTCCCCGTTCTGCTGGCCCGGATCAAAGCGGTTCTGCGCCGGAGCGGCAACGGACCGGAACAGGCGGATTTACTGGAGGCCGGTGAACTGCGGCTGAGCCTGACGAAAGGGAGCGTATCGTCTGGCGGAAAAGCCGCAGAACTCAGCCGGAATGAGCTGCAAATTTTGGCCTGTCTGATGGCCCATGCGGGGCAGATTGTCTCTCGGGCCGATCTGATTGACGCCCTGTGGGACAACCAAATCTACATTGATGACAACACCCTCAGCGTGAATATGACCCGACTGCGGGGGAAACTGGCGGAAATCGGCCTGCCTGACGCCATCAAGACCCGGCGGGGGATGGGGTATCAGTTATGACGCTTCGGGAATTTTTATCGGACCGGCTGTTCCGGGTCATAACACAGCTGCTTTGCTTCACGATGGCCGCCCTGTTTCTCCGGG
>CATNDT010000148.1 GCA_950097035.1 uncultured Oscillibacter sp. | reverse complement strand
TCCAGAGTGATGAGGTGCCGCCGCATGCCGTCACCCACGGTGTGGGCGCCGCCCTGCATGGTTCGGATCTCCTCCAGAGGCACGCCCAGCTTTCGCAGCAGCTTGATGCGGCGCAGAACCTCCACCTCCGCGTCTCCGTAGTCCCGGTAGCCGTTTTCACTGTTTCGGCGGGGGGCCAGCAGCCCTTCGGACTCATAAAAGCGGATGTTCTTTTTCGTAATGCCCACCAGGGCCTCCACCTCGTTGATTTTCAGGTGCTTTCACCGCCCTTTCTGATTGAATGATATACCTTCCAGAAGGGGGAAGGTCAAGGCTTTTTTCAAAATTTCCGAAAAAAATCAGGAATGGCGGGGAAGAACCCGCTCCCGCCGCTTCACGCCAACTGTTTTGTGTGGTATAATCATACCATGAGTTATGGAGCTGTGACAACTGAAAATCCCCTGGAGCGTCTGCCGGCCCCTCTTTTGGCCTGGTATCGGACCCATGCCCGGGACCTGCCCTGGCGGCGCACCGCAAACCCGTACCGCATCTGGGTGTCTGAGATCATGCTGCAGCAGACCCGGGTAGCGGCGGTGCTGGGTTATTATGCCCGGTTTTTAGAGGCATTCCCCACGGTGGAGGTGCTGGCCGCCGCGCCGGAGGAGCGGCTTTTAAAGCTGTGGGAGGGGCTGGGCTACTACAGCCGGGCCAGAAATCTTCAGCGGGCGGCAAGGCTGATTGTGGAGCGCGGCGGCTTTCCGGACACGTATGAGGGTCTGCTGGCCCTGCCGGGGGTGGGGGAGTACACCGCAGGAGCAATCGCCTCGGCGGCCTTTGGGCTGCGGGAGGCCGCGGTGGACGGCAACGTGCTGCGGGTGGCGGCCAGGCTGTGCGACTGCCGCGACGATATTTTGGATGCCAGGACCAAAAGGGCCGTTCAGGCCCGGGTACGGGCCACCATGCCGACGGCGGCGGAAGAGATCCGCATTTTCAACCAGGCTGTGATGGAGCTGGGAGCCACGGTGTGCATTCCCAATGGGCCGCCGAAGTGCGGCGGCTGCCCGGCGCGGCAGTTTTGCCTGGGGCATATCCGGGGCACGGCGGAGAGCCTGCCGGTGCGGGCGGCAAAGAAAGCCCGGCGGCGGGAGGAGAAAACGGTGTTTGTTCTCCTGCGGGATGGAAAAACTGCCCTGCGGAAGCGGTCCGGCCAGGGCCTGCTGGCAGGGCTGTGGGAGTTTCCCAATGTGGAGGGGACGCTGGACGAGGCAGCCGCCCCGGCGGCGGTGGCGGCCTGGGGGCTGGAGCCTGGGGCCTGGCAGAACCGGTTGGCGGCGAAGCACATCTTCACCCATGTGGAGTGGCACATGACCGGGTATACCCTGGAGGTGGCCGGAGAGGGGCCTGCGGACTTCCTCTGGGCGGACCGGGCCGGACTGGACCGCTGCGCGGTGCCCTCGGCCTTTGCCCGGTATTACGCGGAGGCTGCGGAGAGACTGGAAGTATCTCTGGACGATAAAGGAGGCGCATGATGCTGTTTTGGAAAAGGAGCGAAGACCCCTGGGACATGGACCCCGCCAGAGAGCGGGCGAAGACGGAGCAAAAACCTGTTGAGAACCCTCTGGATACCTTGAGGGACTGGAATCAGGAGCGGAAGGCGAGGGCCGCCGCGAAACAGGCGGCGCTGGAGGCCCAGCCAAAGGAGGTTTGTCCCTGGTGCGGCAAAGAGATGGAGCGGGGCGTCCTGTCGGGCGGAAAGGGTATATACTGGTATCCCGGACGGGCCTCCGGCACGGCCTTCTGGTTGGGCGGCGGGGCCATTGAAGGGTCCTTCCGGGTAGACGACGAGGGCGTCTTCAACACCTGTAAGACCGCCTGGTATTGCCGGGATTGCCGCAGGATGGTGTTCAGCCAGGAGGAGCTGAACCGGTATTTTCAGGATGCCCGGGAGGACGGCGGGGAGGAGACGGTATGATCTGCCGCCTCTGCCCCCGAAACTGCGGCGCGGAGCGGACGGAGACCGTGTCCGGCGGTGTGTGCGGGATGCCCGCCGCCCCGGTGGCGGCCCTGGCCTGCCTCCACCAGTGGGAGGAGCCCTGCCTGGTGGGGGAGCATGGCGCAGGAACGGTGTTTTTCTCCGGCTGCAATCTCCGGTGCGTCTTCTGCCAAAATGGGACGATCTCCCGGGGAGATGTGGGGCGGCCCATTACGGCTGCGCGGCTGCGGGAGATCTTTTGGGAGCTCATCGCTCAGGGGGCGGCCTGCATTGACCTGGTGACCCCCACCCACTTTACCCCCGCCGTTCTGGAGGCCTTGGGAGAGGAGCGGTGGCCTGTACCTGTTGTGTGGAACAGCGGCGGCTATGAAAAGCCGGAGACGCTGCGTCTGCTGGAGGGCAGGGTGCAGGTGTATCTGCCGGATTTGAAATACGCCCTGGGGGAGCCCGCGGCGGCCTATTCCGGCGCGGCGGATTACTTTGACCGGGCCAGGGCGGCCATTGAAGAGATGTTCCGCCAGACGGGGCCCTATCGAATGGAGAACGGCCTGCTGCGCTCCGGTGTGCTGATCCGCCATCTGCTGCTGCCGGGAGAGCTGGAGAATACCCGGCGGGTGATCGACTACGTGGCCCGGACCTTCCGGCCCGGAGAGGTGCTGTTCTCCCTCATGAGCCAGTATACGCCCCAGCCCGGGGCGGCGGGCAGGCTGGGCCGCCATGTGACACGGGCGGAGTACCGGGCGGCGGTGGCATATATGGAAAACTGCGGTATCACCGACGGCTATACCCAGGAGCGGACCTCCGCCGGGGAGGAGTACACCCCGGCCTTTGACCTGCGGGGGATATCGGCGCTTGCCCCAGGCGGAAAATAGATGTGGAAGGGCGGGGACGGCTATGCAGCTGTGCGATGGTGTTTTAAATCTCCTGTTTCCGCCCAAATGCCCTTTTTGCGGGCGGGTGACAGACACACCCGGCGTGTGCGCCGGGTGTGAGAGTTCCCTGCCGTGGACGGCGGAGCACCACAGCCTCTGGGAGCTTCCCGGCGGGCTGCGGTGCGCTGCGCCTCTGTGGTATAAAGGCGCCGTTCGGAAGGGGCTGGCGAGATTTAAGTTCCAGGGCGCGGCCGGAGCGGCGAACGCACTGGGCGCTCTGGTTGCCCAGTGCGCGGCAGAGCGTCTTTCCGGAGAGTTTGACGTGGTGACATGGGCGCCGGTGAGCCGGAAGCGCCTGAAAAGGCGGGGGTATGATCAGGCGGAGCTGCTGGCCTGCGGCGCCTGCCGCCTGTGGAGCACCAGGCCGGAGCGGCTGCTCTGCAAAATTGTGGACAACCCGCCCCAGTCCGGCCTGGAGGACGCTGCCGCCCGCAGTGAAAACGTATCCGGGGTCTATGCGCCCGCAGAGGGGGCGGAGATTCAGGGGCGGCGGATCTTGCTGGTAGACGATATCTGTACTACCGGCGCCACCCTGGCATCCTGCGCCGGGGCTCTGCGGGCCGCCGGCGCGGCGGCAGTGGTGTGTGCAGCCGTTGCCCGAACGCCTTTGGAGAAAAAGGTTTACAATTTAAAGGAAGAATAGGGTTGCAATCGGTAGAAACTGCCAGTATAATAGGAAATATATTGTGATTGTTCGCGGAAAAACCGTTTATAATAAGATAGAAAGAGCTAATGAGGTGAGGTATGTCCATGGGAAAAGATATCGGCATTGATCTGGGAACCGCTTCGGTTTTGGTATATGTAAAAGGCAAGGGCATTGTGCTGAATGAACCCTCGGTGGTGGCGCTGGATAAGAACACCGGCAAGCTGCTGAAAGTGGGCGCGGAGGCCCAGGCTATGCTGGGGCGCACCCCGGGCAATATCGTGGCCATCCGTCCCCTGCGGGAGGGCGTGATTTCCGACTATGATATGACGGAGCGGATGCTTCGGGAGTTTATCCACAAGGTGGCCGGGGTGTCCTTTTTCAAGCCGCGGGTGCTGATCTGCATCCCCTCCGGCATTACAGAGGTTGAAGAGCGCGCTGTGGTGGACGCGGGCATCCAGGCCGGCGCCCGGAAGGTATACCTCATCGAGGAGCCGGTGGCTGCAGCCATCGGCGCCGGGATCGACATCACCCAGCCGGATGGGCACATGGTGGTGGACATTGGCGGCGGCACAGCGGATATTGCCGTGATCTCCCTTTCCGGCGTGGTGGAGTCCGCCTCCATTAAAATCGCCGGCGACCAGCTCAATGAGGCTGTGGTGAAGTATATGCGCCGTAAGCACAATCTGCTGGTGGGTGAACGCACCGCCGAGGAGATGAAAAAGCAGATCGGCTGCGTCTTTCCCAAAGAGGAGGAGGAGACGCTGGATGTGAAGGGCCGCTGCCTTTTGACGGGTCTTCCCAAGGTGGTGACCGTCAGCTCCACGGAGATGATGGACGCCTTTGAAGAGCCGGTGGAGCGGATCATGGAGGCGATTCACTCCGTGCTGGAGCGCACACCCCCGGAGCTGGTGGCGGATATCTCCACCAACGGCATCGTTATGACCGGCGGCGGCAGTCTGGTTTCCGGCTTTGACAAGCTGGTCACCGCCCGCACCGGTATCCACACCATCATTGCCGAGGAGGCCATCAGCTGCGTGGCCCTGGGCACCGGCAAGAGCCTGGCGGATTTGAACTCTCTTCAGGACGGCACAATGAATATCTCCCGGCGGCGGCAGATGAACTGAGAGACAGGGAGGGGGCTTCGGCCTTCTCCTTTCTTCTGCGGTGCGGTTTTCACACAAATGAAATGACGGAGAAACAGGTGACTTATGCAAACTTTTAAGCCAGTGACAAAGCAGGACGCCGCCAAACTGCGGCGCTATTACGAAAATTGCAGCTACGGGCTGTGTGAGTATTCCGTGGGCACAAAGCTTATGTGGCGCAACACCCTGCACCCGGCCTGGGCGGAGATTGCCGGGTGCCTTGTGATCCGCAATGAGATCGCCGGGCAGACCGCCTTCGACTATCCGGTGCCCGGTCCGGAGGGGGACGAGGACGCGGCGCTGGAGGCCATTGAGTCCTACTGCCTGGAGCGGGGACTTTGTCCGGTGATCTCCGTTGTGCCGGAGTGCAGGGCCGGCAGGCTTCTGGCCCGGTACCCCTATGTGCGGGTCAGTAATATCCGCACCTGGCGGGACTATGTGTATTACCGTGAGGACCTGCAGTTTTTTACCGGGCGGCGGTATTCCGGCCAGCGGAACCACATTAAAAAGTTTCGCACTCAGTGGCCTGACGCGGAGTTTCGCCGCCTGACGGCGGAGGACGAGGCCGCTGTCGGCCGGTTTTGGGAGGACTATGAGGCGGAATTCCCCAAGGGGAACAACGCCAAGGCGAAGGACGAGCTGGCCCTGGCGAAAAAAATGCTGAAAATGGCAGGCAAGCCCTGGTTTGTGGCCGGTGGAATGTTTGACGGAGAGCGGCTTATCGCCCTTTCTTTGGCGGAGCGGTGCGGAGACACCCTGATTATTCACATTGAAAAGGCGCTGTACTCCTACACCGGTGTGTATCCAACCCTGGTGCAGGCCTTTGCAGACGCCTTTGGCGGCGACTGCCGGTGGATCAATCGGGAGGATGACGCCGCCGACCGGGGCCTGCGTACCTCTAAACTGCAGTATGGCCCCGCCAAGCTGGCCCCCAAATACCGCTTTGAGCCGCAAAATGAGCTTTTGAGCCACGTAAAAGAGATTCCGGAGCTGAAGACGGAGCGGCTGACGCTGTCGGCCCTGACGGAGGCGGATATCCCTGCCTATAATGAGCTGGTGCTGGATGAAGAGCGGAACCGCTGGTGGGGCTATGACGATGTGGGGGGCCTCGGCGGCCCGGTGGAGGAGCGCAGCTTTTTCAACGTTGCCCAGAGGGACTTTGCCAACCGGCTGGCGGTGAATTTTGCCATTCGCCTGGACGGGCAGCTCATCGGAGAAGCTGTGCTGTACCGTTTTGACTACCAGGGCGGCGCAGAGCTGGGCTGCCGAATCGGCAGGGCCTATGACGGCCACGGTTATGGGATAGAGGCGTTTGCCGCCGTGGCCAACTGGGGGCTCTATCAGGTGCATTTAAACCGGGTGGTGGCCAAGTGCTTTAAGGAGAATCAGGCGTCCTATAAGATGCTCTCCTCCTGTATGCGAAGAAACGGCGAGGACGGGACATATTTCTATTTTGAAAAGCTTGTGTAGGTTTCGGGCAAAAAAAGAGCGCGCACCGGGGGATTTCCCCCGG
>CATNDT010000147.1 GCA_950097035.1 uncultured Oscillibacter sp. | reverse complement strand
CGCCCAGGCTTTTTGCCTGGGCGGTTCGTTGTGCTCCGTTTTCCCGTTACAGCGCAGCCATCTCCGCGTTTACCGCGTCCTCACAGGCACTCTGGGCCTGCAGCGTCTTCTCCAGCAGCTCGTCCAGCTCCCACCCCAGGCGCTCCGCTCCCTGGCGGATCACGTCCCGGGAACAGCCTGCGGCAAACTTCTTGTCCTTAAACTTCTTCTTCAAAGAGCTGACCTCCATGTCCTGGCAGCTCTTGCTGGGGCGCATCCGGGCCGCCGCGCCGATAAGGCCTGTCAGCTCGTCCGCCGCGAAGAGGACCTTCTCCATCTCGTGGACAGGCTCCACGTCTGAGCAAAGGCCGTAGCCGTGGCTGCACACCGCGTGGAGCAGCTCCTCCCCACAGCCAATTTCCGCCAGCAGCTCCGGAGCCTTTTTGCAGTGCTCTTCCGGCCACTTCTCAAAATCCACGTCGTGCAAAAGGCCCACAGCGGCCCAGAAGTCCGCGTCCTCGCCATAGCCCAGCCGGTTTGCATACCAGCGCATCACTCCCTCCACCGTTAAGCCATGCTGGATATGAAAGGGCTCCTCATTGTACTTTTTCAGCAGGCCCAGTGCAGCCGCGCGGTCAGGATGTGCTCTCATACGTATCGCTCCCCTTTTTATAAATTGATAGGTTCAGTATAGTCCCCGTTTCTCCGCTTTTCAAGCCCCGGCCGGGTCCGGATCGCCGTCCAGGGTAATCAGATAGTCGTAATAGGGCAGTAAAAAGGCAAATCCCTCCCGCAGCCGCCCCACGATCTCCCGGCCAAACAGCTCCTTCGTCAGCTTTTCCTGATGGATGATGGTGAAGGACTTCGCCCGGTACCACGGCTCCAGCACCGCCATGGGCGCGGCGGCTTTCGGCCGCTTGTAGTCCTCTGTCTCCAGCACAAACTCCGTCTGTTCCGCCAGCTTCCGCGTCAGGCGCTCCATGGTCCCCGGGTCCCGGTCGATGCGGGCGCGGAGCTTTGCCATGGTCAACGGCTTCGGCATCCAATAGCCCACGCCGTAGCTCCAGCCCTCCGGCATCAGTTCAAACCAGAAGGTGGGCTTGGCCGTCCACTGTTCCGCCGGCTGCTCCACCGAAAACCACAGACTCTCCTTATAGGGTCCCCGCCCGTGAAGCCGCCGGGCATCCCGGTAGATGCGGGTCACCTTGTGGATCAGCCCATAGTCCGGCCGCTCTTCCTGCAAAAAAGCGTACAGTTCACCGGCCAAATCGCACATGGGCCGGTAAAAATGCGTCAAATAAATATGCTTATGGGCCTCAAACCAGCTCCGCTCGTTGTTAAAGCGAATGCCCCACATAAAGTCCACAGTCTCATCTGTAAATCCGGTAAACATCCCTTTTCTCCCCTGTAATTATTGATTTCCTGCCGATTATAGCAAAAAAAGGGGGCGGGGTCAACAGCAACCCCGCTCCTCTCTATCCCTGTATGGCCCGCTCCAGCATAGCCATCAGCTCATCGGCGTGGCGGTACTCATCGGCACTGAGCTCATTGAAAAGCCTTGCAAGACACGGATCCGTCGTGCCGTCCGCCGAGCGGGCATAGTTCAGGCCGTTGCACGCCTCCGCGTGGTACCGTTCCCGCAGAGCCGGACACCAGCGACCAATGCAGATGCGCTCATTGCTGATGGCCGGGCGGTAGCACTCCCCGGTAATCAGGTAGTACACCGCCATCAGCCGCCGGGCATGGCCCCCCTCATCGCCGGCAATATCCCGCAGCCGCTGCCGCGCCCAAACGGGAGCCTGACGGCTCATAGCCAGAAAATACCGCCGGTCCGCCAGTTCCTCTTCGATAAATCCGGTCAATACCTCCAGCATTTCCGCCGCCGCGCTGCCCATGCAGCAGGGATCGGGCGTGGCGCCGGGCAGCTGCTCCTCCTGCCGGGGCGTTATGCCGGCCCCGGGTCCGCCGCCTGTGGGACCGCCCCACTCTGCGGAGCCATCGCGTCCGCGCCGGACGATGGCCTCATATGCATACCGGGATAGGGCTCCAGATCCGGAGCCACCCGCTGCCACACCCGGTCATACTGCCGGTAATCGTAGGTCTCGGAACTATGTAACGTCTGATCCATGGCAAATCCTCCTTTGCTCCCCAGTCTATGCACTGCCGGCGCTTTTCGTAACTGTTGCATCCGCAACAGACCATTTCCGGAAACCGGATTATAATAACCATAAAGGCACTGCAATTTTTCATTTCCCGCCGCCTGCGGGGCATACTATCGGGTAATTGAGGATTCCGCCAAATTTTTAAAACTTTCCGTCGTTCTGTGTTGTCTTTTTCTGACAAATCTGGTAGAATATATACGTTTTGACAAAGGAGGTTCCCAACCTATGCTGGAACTGAAATCAATCAGCTATTCCGTCCGGGAGGGGGACGGCGAGCTGGGCATTCTGAACGATATCTCCCTCACAATTCCAGACCACAAGCTGGTGGTGTTCACCGGCCCCAACGGCGGCGGCAAAACCACCCTGGCGAAGATTATCATGGGGCTGGCTACCCCCACTACCGGTCAGATCCTCTGGAACGGGCAGGACATCACCGGCCTCGGCATCACAGAGCGGGCACAGCTCGGCATCAGCTATGGCTTTCAGCAGCCCCCCCGATTCAAGGGGCTGACGGTGCGAAACCTGCTGACCCTGGCCCACGGGAGTGAAAAGCTCTCTAAGGACAAGTGCTGCCAGTATCTCACCCGGGTGGGTCTCTGCGCCAACGACTATCTGGACCGGGAGGTGGACGCCAGTCTCTCCGGCGGCGAGGTCAAGCGCATTGAGATCGCCACCATTCTGGCCCGGCAGGCCCCCGCCGGGGCGGCGGGGGGCGGCTCTCTCATGATTTTTGATGAGCCGGAGGCGGGCATTGATCTGTGGAGCTTCGCCCGGCTGACAGAGACCTTCGAGCAGATTCACGCCCAGGGCGACGCCACCATGATCATCATCTCCCACCAGGAACGCATCATCTCTCTGGCGGATGAGGTCATCGTGGTTGGCGACGGGACCATCCGTCACAGAGGACCGGCAGCGGATATTTTACCCCAGATCCTGGCAGACACATTGGGCGGCTGCCCGGTACTGACAAAGGAGGTGCGTGGACAATGATGGAACAGAAAGTGGACCGCGTATTGCTGGAAAAAATCGCGGACCTGACCGGCAAGCCCGTGGGGGCCTTTAACATCCGCAAGGACAGCGGCTGTGACGGCCGCCAGTCCACAGAGCATATTGAGATCACCGGCAAGGAGGACAAACCCGGTATCGACATCCGCATCAAAGACGGCACCGTGGGTGAAACCTGTCATATCCCCGTCATTATCACCAGGTCCGGCGTGGAGGAGATGGTCTACAACGATTTCTTTATCGGTGAAAACTGCGACGTAAGCATTGTAGCGGGCTGCGGCATCCACAACTGCGGCGACCAGACCAGCCGCCACGACGGCCTGCACACCTTTTACGTTGGGAGGAATTCCCACGTAAAATACACGGAAAAACACTATGGCGAGGGTGACGGCAAAGGCGGCAAGATCATGAATCCCCAAACCGTGGTCTACCTGGAGGAGGGGGCCTCCATCCAGATGGACACCGTTCAGATCCGCGGCATTGACTCCACCAAGCGGCACACAAAGATCGTGTGCGGCAAGGGGGCGGAAGCCATCGTCACCGAGCGCCTGCTGACCCACGGGGAACAGGTGGCGGAGAGCGACATGGAGATCGTGCTGGACGGCGAGGATGCCCGGGGCCGGGTCATCTCCCGCTCGGTGGCACAGGACAAATCCAGCCAGGTATTTTACCCCCGCATGGTGGGCAACGCCCAGTGCTTTGGACACGTCCAGTGCGACTCCATCATCATGGGGGATGCCAAAATCAAGTCCATCCCCGCTATCACCGCCAACTGCACCGAGGCCCAGCTGGTCCACGAGGCCGCCATCGGCAAGATCGCCGGGGATCAGCTTTTGAAGCTGGAAACTCTGGGGCTCACCGAGGAAGAGGCCGAGGACTGCATTTTAAAGGGTTTTCTGGCCTGAGAATCGCCCGACAGGCAAACATGGCCGGACCGCAAACACGGGGAAGCGCGCTTCCCCGTGTTTCTATTTCGCCGCGATTGTAAACTAATTTTTATTTTATGGTTGACAATTTGGGCAAAATAGGGTATCCTCTGTCCCAGGAAATAAAAGGAGGACTGATCTATGGTTTCCAAAGAAGTATCCAAGCCCCGGTTTCGGACCCTGGACCTGACTTACATTGCGCTGTTTGCGGTCTTAATGTCTGTCTGTGCCTGGATCTCTACGCCCAAGACCCCCATCACCGTGCCCTTTACCCTCCAGACCTTTGCTGTTTTTGCCGCCCTCACCGTGCTGGGCGGACAGCGGGGGCTGTGGGCCATTGTGGTCTATTTGCTGATGGGACTGGTAGGGCTGCCGGTGTTCAGCGGCTTTCAGGGCGGCCCCGGCATACTCCTGGGCACCACCGGAGGCTATCTCATCGGCTTTATCGGCTCCGCCCTGGTATATTGGCTGATCACCGCCAGGCTGGGCTCCGCCCTGCCGGTCATGGTCTGCGCGTGTGCGGCGGGCATGGCGGTATGTTATGTCTTCGGCACCGCCTGGTTTTTAGCGCTGTACACCGCCACCAAGGGCCCCATCAGCCTCGCGGCGTCTCTGGCCGCCTGTGTGTTTCCATTCATCATTCCGGATCTTTGCAAAATCGCTCTGGCGGTGCTGCTGTCCCGACGGGTCGGAAAATACCTGAAATAAAACGCTGTATCAGCAGAGAACGCGCCCGGCGGATTCCGGGCGCGTTCCTTATTTTTGTCCGTTCTTTTTGCCTGCCAAACGCCGCTCCACACGTTTTAGCCCCTGGATGCACACATATACGGCGGCAGCCAGCAGGCCGGCGCCTGCGGTGAAAGAGTCCCTTTTCCGGTTTCGGTCAGCCATACGCCGCCTCCTATTTCAGATATTGATAGGCCAGCATCAGCCGGGCGGTGCTGTTGGTCATGTTCTCAAACTGATAGGGCCGGTCCGCCGCAAAGCGCAGCGCGTCCCGCTCCATCAGCTGAAAGTCCTGCTCTTCCGCCGTCAGGCTCACCGTGCCGGACATCACCGTGGCATGGCACACGCAGCCCGGCACAGACAGCTCCGGCGTGTACTTGGCGCTGATATACAGATCCAGGAAAAAACTCTCCTGCCGGGTGATCTCGTCATAGGGAAAGGAGGGCCGCAGAAGGACCTTTCCCCCGTCCAGCCGCCGCGGGATGTTGTCCGGCTCCCGGGAGTACAGCAAAGAGACAAATTCGTCGTTTTCCAGCAGCACCTCCGCCGGGACCTTCAGCGCCTCCGCCAGCTTACCCAAAATCGCCACAGAGGGGTTTGCCTCCCCCCGTTCGATTTGGCTTAGCATACTGCGGGACACACCGGACAGCGCCGCCGTTCTCTCCAGACTCAGCTTTTTCGTTTTCCGGATGCGCTTTATATTCTCCGCAACCGCGCGGTTCAACTCCATGGGAACGCCATCCTCTCGCCAGTCTTTCCAATATAATGAATGATTGTTCTTTTATACTATCCGAAGTGTCGAAATTTGTCAAGAGGAAAGTCCAACACCATAAAGATAAGCAAAAAAACTCCCACCATGTCTCATACGATTAACTCCTAATGTGGCGGGGGCAACCCGTCTCGGCGATATCGGTGGTGTTGATTTCAATGTACTCGGCAGTTTTACGGAACTCGTCCACAAACCAGAAGTTACATTAGAGCCCCACGATTGTAAACACTTCATATTCTTCAAAACAATCATTTGCCCACGGGATTACCTCTGCTATAGCGTCTTCCCAATCCAAACCGGCCCCTCGGCTATTCTTAACGATTTTGTTCCACTGATTTTTTGTAACAACAGTAATTCCAAAATAGTTAAAATCTCCGATAACACTGCAAATAAGCTCAGACAGATTAAATTTATCCCATAATTCATCACTGATGCTAATGGAATCTTGCAACCAGCATTCGTCATGATAATGCCCTTTCTGAAATTCAAAGTAGCAGCTACTATGGGATGCTTTTCGATCTGCTTCATTTACAAAATATTTCATGCAACCTCCCCTTAATCCCGATTTGCCGATTTGTCATGAGCCAAGTATACTGCCAATACGAATGACATTCAACCGTCCTTTATAGAAGTTGACAGTAGTATCCGGCACTTGTATTTTTCCGCGATGGCCATGGAGCTGCCCTGGCCGGACAGGTATTCCTCCACTGCCTTTTGCCGGATCTCCTCACTG
>CATNDT010000146.1 GCA_950097035.1 uncultured Oscillibacter sp. | reverse complement strand
CGATCGAGGAGCTGTCCGGCTTTTCCAAGATGCTGCTGCCCACCCTGGCGGCGGCCACGGCGGCCTCCGGCGCGGTAACCACCGCGACCGTCCAGCAGGTGAGCACGGTTTTTTTGTCGGACCTGCTCATCAACCTGATACACCAGCTGCTGATGCCCCTGGTGTATCTGTATACCGGGGCGCTGGCCGCCGCCGCCATGCTGCCGGAAAACAGGCTGGAGGCCCTGGCGGAGGCGCTGAAAAAGGTAATTACCTGGGTTCTTACCACGGTTTTGCTGGCCTTCACGGTCTATCTCTCGGTGGTGCGGGTGGTCTCCGGCTCGGCGGACGCCGCCACGTTGAAGGTGGCGAAGGCCGCGATCAGCGGCGTGATTCCGGTGGTGGGGAGCATTCTCTCCGAGGCGTCGGAAACCGTGCTGGCAGGGGCGGGGATGCTGAAAAACACCATTGGCGTGTTCGGTATGCTGGGGATATTGGCCGCCTGCGCCCACCCCTTTTTGCAGCTGGGCATTCAGTATCTGCTGTACAAGCTCACGGCCTTTCTGGCGGCGGTGGTAGGGATGCCGAATCTCTGCAAGCTCATCGACGGGCTGGGCGGCGCCTTCGGCCTGGTGCTGGGTATGACGGGGAGCTGCGCCTTTTTGCTGCTGATCTCCGTGCTGTCCTCCGTGGCGGCGGTGTCGCCATGATCGGGGCGGTGCGGGCGTGGCTGACGTCGGTGGTGGCGGTGTCGCTGCTGCTGGCGGTGGCCCAAACGGTGATCCCGGAGGGGAATATCCGCAGGATCTCCGGCTTTACCGGGGGACTGATTTTGCTGGCGGCGCTGCTGCAGCCGGTTCTGCGGACGGATCTGAGCCGGCTGCGGCTGGATCTGGACGCATATGACAGGGCCATTGCGGAGCGGCGGGCGGAATTGGACAGAGCGGGGGAGGCGGAGCTGGCATCGGTCATAGCCTCCCGGACGGAAGCATATATATTGGACAAAGCCGCCCTGCTGGGACTGCCGCTGACCGTTCAGGTGGGGACGGAGACCGGGCCGGACGGCATCCCGCTTCCGTGGTCGGCAGAGGTGACGGGGCCGCGGTCGGCGGAGCTGGCGGCCTATATGGAGCGGGAGCTGGGCATTCCGCAGGAGAGGCAGGTTTGGCATGAAGATGAAAGTTGAAGGAGTGCAAAAGATATGGGACAGGTACAAATACGCGGCGCTGGTGGCGCTGATCGGCGTAGGGCTGCTGCTATGGCCGAGTGGGGAGAGCCCTCCCGGCACGGCAGCCTCAGGCGGCGGGACAGAGGAGGCGCAGGTGGACATGGGAGCCGCGCTGGAGGATATTTTGGGGAAGGTCAGCGGTGTGGGACAGGTGCGGGTCCTTCTGGCCGTGGACGCCGACGGGGAGCGGCAGCTGGCCCAGGACACAGAGCTTCAGTACCGGGGGCCCACGGCCTCGCCGGAGGACTACTCCAGGCGCTCAGAGACGGTGGTGGTAAACGGTGGCTCCGGCAGCGACGTGGTGACGGTGCGGCGGACGTATCCGACCTACCGGGGGGCGCTGGTGGTGTGCCAGGGGGGAGACCGGGCGGAGGTGCGCCTGGCGGTGACGGAGGCGGTGACGGCTCTGACCGGACTCACCGCAGACCGCGTCACAGTGGCAAAATGGCAGTCATAATTTTTAGGAGGGGACAACCGATGAATGCGAGATGGAAACGGAATGCAGTGGTGCTTACCATGGCGGTGCTGGTGTGCGCGGCGGTGGCGCTGAACTGGCGCTACTCAGGACAGGAGGCTCTGGAGGGCGTGCAGGAGGCCGGGACAAAGATCCTGGGGGAGGCCGCGCTGGTCTCCGGAAGAGAGGAGGACGGCGGCGCGCCGGTAAGCGCCGCGCCGGAGGACGAGGCGGACGTATACACCGGGTCGGACTACTTCGCCTCCGCCCGGCTGACCCGCCAGCAGGCCCGTGACAGCGCCATCTCCCTGCTGCAGGAGGCGGCGGCCCAGGAGAACGCGGACACGGCGGTGGCCAACGAGGCCTCACAGGGAATTCAGGTGCTGGCCTCCTTCACGCTGAAAGAGGCCCAGATCGAAAATCTGGTCACCGCCAAGGGCTATGCCGACTGCGTGGCCTTTATGGGGGAGGACAGCATCAGCGTGGTGGTGTCCACCGGCAGCGGGGAGCTGACCGGGGAGGACGTGGCAAAGATCAAGGACATCACCATGTCTGAAACCGGCTATCCCGCCAGCGGCATCAAGATTATGGCCGCAAATTAAAGGTTGTATTTTCCTCCGGCCCGTGTTACAATAGGAATCTGGAAATGCCAACGGTCGCTTTACCGCTTTTACCGACGATAAAACGAATTAAGGAGAGTCAAACCATGGGCGAGAGCAGGGAATACATGACGCTGCCGGAGGAAAACGGAAGCATCAACATCGCGGAGGAGGTCATCGCCTCCATTGCCGTGGGCGCCGTGCGGGAGGTTGAGGGCGTGTCCGGCATGATGACCGCCATGGGCAACAGCGTCACCGATCTTGTGAACAACCGCAAAAACGCGCAGAAGAGCGCCAAGGGCGTGAAGATTGACGCCACCGGGGCGGCGCTGACGCTGGACCTGTATCTGACGGTGGAGTACGGCCACCCCATTCCCGAGGTGGCGGAAAACGCCCAGAAGGCCGTGATGAGCCAGGTGGAGGCCATGACCGGCTGCGCCGTGGAAAAGGTCAACATCCATGTGGGCGGCGTGACCCTGGCCTGACGGCCCTGAGACGCGGCTTTGTGAATGAGAGAGAAAAGGACGTAACGCTATATGACACGGAATACCGCGCGGGAGATTGCCGTTCACCTTTCCTATGAGCTGAACTTTACCGACAAGACGATAGACCGGCTGCTGGACGGGCGGCTGACGGCGGAGGCCTTTGCGGTGCTGGCGGAGGAGGACGCCCTCTATGCCGGCAGGCCCGGCGGGAAACAGGCGGAGTATATCCGCCGGCTGGTAAGGGGTGTGAACGAGCACGGGGCGGAGCTGGACGGGTACATTGCCAAATACGCCAAGGGCTGGAAGTTCGACCGGATCCCCCTGGTGGCCGCCGCCATTATGCGGGTGGCGATGTACGAGGTCTTATACATGCAGGATAGCCCCAACGGCGCGGCCATCAACGAGGCGGTGGAGATCGCGAAAAAGTATGAGACGCCGGAGACGGTGAAATTTATCAACGGGATCCTGGGCAGCTTTGTCCGGCAGGAGACCGGGGCGTAAATAAAAAATGAGGCAGAGCGGACATGGAGGAACTCCATGTCCGGCTCTGCCTGTTTGCAAATTTTTACCGGGTGTGGGACAGGCCCTCGCCGGTGCGGAGCCCCAGGAGAAAGGCGTGGACGGCGGTGAACTCCAGGCAGCGGTCAAAAGAGGGCTGGGAGCAGCCGGACAGGTCGCTCTCCACCAGGTCGAAGTGGGCGTCGTAGTCGCCCCGGTCTATGGTTTTCAGATGGGGGCAGATGTAGTGTGCGTGGAGCCAGAGCAGGAAGTCGGACATAATTTCACCTCATCAAAATTTCGCGACTGATAGGTTGTTTTTATAATATCACAATTTATTAGTCGTGTCAATAGGAGCTTTTATGAATTTGCAGGAAAGAATGAAAGAACTGCGAAAAGAAAAAAAGGAAACGCAGGTTCAGGTAGCGCTGGCAATTGGAATTACAGACCGGCAGTATCAAAGATTTGAGGCCGGAAACCAGAAGCCCGGTTTCGACAACTTTTGTGCCCTGGCGGACCACTTCGGCGTGACGCTGGACTACCTGGCGGGCCGCACCGACGAGAGATGAGCATGGAGCGGCACATTTTTACCGTGACCGAGGTCAACCAGCTGGTCAAATGCCTGCTGGACGGGGAGCCCATGCTCCAGGGCGTCTATGTCCGGGGTGAGCTCTCTAATTATAAGGTATATCCCTCCGGCCACCACTACTTCACATTGAAGGACCCGGAGGGGGCGCTGCGGTGCGTCATGTTCCGGGGGCAGGCCTCCCGGCTGCGGTTCCGCCCGGAAAACGGCATGAAGGTCCTGGTCTCCGGGCGTATCTCCGTCTTTCCCCGGGACGGGGCCTATCAGCTCTACTGCGATACCCTCACCCCCGAGGGGGCGGGGGACCTGGCGGTGGCCTTTGAGCAGCTGAAGGCCCGGCTCTATGCGGAGGGTCTCTTTGACCCGGCCCATAAAAAACCGCTGCCTCCGTATCCGGAGCGCATCGCCGTCGTCACCTCCGGCGCCGGGGCGGCGGTCCATGACATGATCCGTATTCTCCGCCGCCGCTATCCCATTGCCAAGGTGGTGCTTCTGCCGGTGCGGGTGCAGGGGGCGGAGGCCCCGCCGGAGATTGTGGGGGCCATTCGGTACGCCAACCGCTGGCAGGTGGGGGATCTCATCATCACCGGCCGGGGCGGCGGGTCCATGGAGGACCTCTGGGCCTTTAACGATGAGCGGGTGGCCAGGGCCATCTACGACTCGGAATTGCCGGTCATCTCCGCCGTGGGCCACGAGCCGGATGTGACCATTGCCGACTTTGTGGCGGACGCCAGGGCATCCACGCCCTCCAACGCGGCGGAGATCGCCGTGCCGGACCAGTGGGAGCTGCGGCGCTGGCTGCTGGGGGCCGGACAGCGGATGGAGCAGAGTCAGACCGCCCGGCTGGAGGCGCTGCGGCAGCGGCTGGAGGCGCTGGCTGAAAAGCGGGTCCTGACGGACCAGATGGCCTATGTCCAGGACAAGCGGATGGAGCTGTTTCACGTCCAGCAGCGGCTGGGCGGTCTTGCCGGGGCGCTGGTGGCCCGAAAGCGGGAGCGCTTTTCCGTTTTGGCCTCATCGCTGGACGCCATGAGCCCCCTGAAGGTGCTGGGCCGGGGCTACGCCGTGGCCAGGGACGGACAGGGCGCGGTTTTAAAGAGCTACCGGGACGTGTCTCCCGGGGACCATGTGACTGTGACGCTGGGGCAGGGCGGATTTTCCTGCACGGTGGACGAGCCATATAAGGAGGAGCGGAGGAAATGAGCGCGAAAAAAGTGAGCTTTGAGCAGCAGCTTGGAAGGCTGGAGGAGATTGTGGCGGCCCTGGAGAAGGGGGACGTGCAGCTGGCGGACTCCCTGGCCCTTTTCGAGGAGGGGACGAAGCTGCTGGCCGCCTGCTCCAAGCAGCTGGACCAGGCGGAGCAGCAGGTGGTCAAGCTGATGAAGGGCCCCGGCGGCGCGCCGGTGGAGCTGCCCTTTGAAGATGGGGAGGCGTGAGAGAGATGGATTTTGCAAGGGAACTGCAGGCGGCCCAGCAGATGGTGGAGGAGCGCCTGGGACAGTTTTTCTCCGGCGGCGGGCTGGAGGAGGCCATGCGCTACAGTCTGCTGGCCGGGGGCAAGCGCATCCGGCCGGTGCTTACGGTGAAGTTCTGCCAGGCGGCAGGTGGCACGGTGGAGGAGGCGCTGGACTTTGGCTGCGCCGTGGAGATGCTGCACACCTACTCCCTGATTCACGACGATTTGCCCTGTATGGATAACGACGATCTCCGCCGCGGCAAGCCCACCAACCACAGGGTGTTTGGCGAGTGTGTGGCGACTTTGGCGGGGGACGCGCTTCAGGCCGCGGCGTTTCAAACGGTGCTCTCAGCCGGCGGGACCTGGCGGCACGGCGGCGGCGCGGCCAAAGCGCTGGCGGCGAGGATTCTGGCGGAGGCCGCCGGTTTTCAGGGCATGTGCGCCGGCCAGTACTGGGACACCCTGGGGGACGGAAAGCCCCACACCCTGGAGGAGCTGACGGAGATCAACGACAAAAAGACCGGGGCGCTGCTGCGGGCCGCCTGCATGATGGGCGTGGTCGCCTCCCTGGGCCGCCGGGCGGTGGACGACAGCTGTATGGACGCGGCCCGGGACTACGCCACCAACCTGGGGCTGGCCTTCCAGATCCGGGACGACATGCTGGATGTTGTGGGGGACGCAGAGGAGTTTGGCAAGCCCATCGGCTCCGACGTCTCCAACGAAAAGACCACCTACGTGACCCTGCTGGGCCTGGAGGCCTGCGAGGCGCGGGTGCTGGACTACACCCGGCGGGCCAAGGCCGCGCTGAAGAGCGGCGCGTGGCAGGGGGATACGGACTTTCTGGCGGCGCTGGCGGACAGCCTGGCCCTGCGGAACCGTTGAAACTGAAAAAATTTTACATTTTGCATATACGGAATATATTGTATATTCATGAAAACCGTGTTATACTGAAAGGCGCTAAGCGGCGGCGCAGTATTCTAGTCAGATCTGCCGTTTCCTAGGGAGGGCCTAAAAATCCTCTGAAGGGCACATCGATGAAACCCGTGGTGCCTGCTTGATACGCCCAGTTTTGGGTGGGTGCTGGGGGGAAGCGCGTTTGGCGCGCTTGCGGACTCAGGGCGTTTTCCAATGGCATGGTTTATCCGACCCTGTTTCCGTGGAGACCTGTTCTTGTGCGCGGACGTACTCCCATTGTGGTATTTTCGGCCCGCGTACGAAGCAGATTGTGAACCTGCAATGCGGTGCATCGGTCCCTCGGGGCCGTAACGCTGTGTGCAGCCGTAGC
>CATNDT010000145.1 GCA_950097035.1 uncultured Oscillibacter sp. | reverse complement strand
GCCAAACACCAGGCTGCCCACCACCGAGCCCACCACGCCCACCACGATATTCCGCAGAAGGCCTCCCTCCATATTCATCAGCTTTCCGGCGATCCAGCCCACCAGCGCGCCCATAATCAGCGTACCCAATAAACGAAACAACATTGCGCTTCCTCTCTTTTCCGCCCCGGAGGGCAGTTCTTTTGTATTGTATGCCGCCCTTTCAGTCCCTGATATACTCCCGCACCCGGTAGACCGCTCCGATCTCCTCCTCGCAGATCTTCCGGCAGCTCTCGATCTCCTCCGGGGAGATGGTGTCCACCACCGTCATCATCACCGTGGGGACGTACTTCTGAATCTCTCTGGCAAAGTCCTTCATCGCCTCATACGCATCCTGAAACCGGGGGCGGCACAGGGCGTTGTACTTCTCCGCCGTGTCGGTGTTCAGTGAGATGCTCACCATGTCGAACCGGCCGGCAAAGTCCGGACAGACATCCCTGCCGTGGATGAGGCAGCCGGTGCCGTTGGTGTCCATGCGGGTGAAGATCTTTTTCCCCCGCTCCTTCAGCCGGTCGATGACCCAGCAGATGTCGTCCAGGCGGTAGCTGGGCTCGCCAAAGCCGCAGAACACCAGCTGCTTGTACCCGGAGAGGTCCCAGCCCTCGATAGAGTCCAGAATCTCCTGCCGGGTGGGCTCCCGGCTGAGCCACAGATTGTCGTTATAAATGCTGCCGCCGCTGGAGGGGTTGTGCCGCAGGCAGAAGGTGCAGGCATAGTCACAGCGGTTGGTGGTGTTGACGTACAGATTTTCTCCATACTCATAGGTGATGGTAAAGCCCTTTTCCATGGAAATCGCTCCTCATTTGTAAAAACTGTCCAGATGAAATTTTGAGAATGTAAACACCCCGTCCCCGTAAGAGACGCGGGCTGTGACATCCGTCACATACCAGTAGTAATACCCCGCCGCGATGATGGAGGCGCTGCCGTGGTACTCGATCCCATAGTCCACAGTGTAGGCGGCCCGGCTTCCGGTATATAGCCCCCGGATATCCGCTGTGCCCACATTTTCCGGAAGATGCGCGGTGATCTCCACCAGCTCCTCCCCCAAAAAGACCCAGGTGCGGCCGCCCTGGCCAAACACGCCCATCAGCTCCGCCAGCTGCTCGGTATACAGGCTCTCCGGCAGGCGGTAGTCCGTCAGCGTTCCGTCTCCGTTTTTCTCCACCACATGGAGATCGTATACCGAAACGCCGGTGCCGGAGGCCTGATAGCACTCCGCCACCAGTTCGTCCCGCCCGTCGCCGTCCACATCAAAACACCAGAGCCGGGGCTGGATCCGCCGGGGCGTTTCAAAGAGCCAGTCAAACTCCGCCAGGCTCGTTCCCCAGCGCAGCAGAACAAAGTCGCCCTCCGCCCCGTTCCGCACGCCGTAAAGGGCCGCGTCCTTTTCCGGAACCTCCGCAAGCAACGCCACAGGCTCGCTCTCCTGCCACTGCGTCAGCAGCGTCACCGTTTCCGGCAGGCGATATTCCACAGCGGGGACCCGCCCCTCCGTCACCGCCGCCGGGGCGGAAATCGGTTCTGCCGCCGTCAGCTCCGGCAGCTCTTTCGTACCGCAGCCTGTCAGCACCAGCAAAGCCAGCGCGGCAGGCAGCAGCCGTTTGTGCATCCTACTCCTCCAATCCGAACAGCCGCAGGCCGTTCTCCCAGGTGATTTGGGCCATCTTCTCCGGAGAGATCCCCTTCCACCCGGCCAGTTTTTCCACAATATAGGGGAGATTCCGGCTGTCGTTCCGTTTCCCCCGATGGGGAACAGGGGACAGGTACGGGGCATCCGTCTCCACCACAATGCGGTCCAGCGGGGTAATGGCAACCACCTCCGGCGCCCGTTTGGCGTTTTTGTAGGTAACCGGCCCGTCGAAACCCAGATACCAGCCCCGTTTCAAAAGCTCCTCCGCCATCTCCGGGCTGCCGGAGTAGCAGTGAAACACGCCCCGAACCTCCGGGTACTCCCGGACGATGGCGAGACTGTCCCCATGGGCCTCCCGGTCGTGGACGACCGCCGGCAGGGCTGTCTCCCGGGCCAGCTCCAGCTGGCGCCGGAAAATCTCCTGCTGAAACGCTCCGGGTGGATTTTCAGCCCAGTAGTAATCCAGCCCGATCTCTCCCACGGCCACCACCTTTGGGCTTCGGCACAGCGCCCGTATGGCGGACAGCTCCGCCTCCCCGGCGCCGGCACAGTCCTCCGGGTGAATCCCCACCGCGGCGTAAACAAAGTCATACGCCTCCGCCAGGGCCACGGCGGCCCGGGAGCTCTCCACATCCACACCGGGCACCACCACGGCGCAGACGCCCGCGGCAGGCAGGCTCCGCAGCAGCTCCGAGCGGACGCTGTCAAAGGCACGGTCATTGTAATGGGCGTGGGTGTCAAACAGCGGCATTCCGTCACCTCCCTATTTCTCTACGCTATTGTATCACATTTTATGCAGATGAAAAGTGTCAAACTCCACAGAGCGGACAGCCCACGGATATGAAAAAAGGACATCCCGATGGATGTCCTTTCCGTCAACTCACACGATCAGCCGATCTTGTTGAGCTTCAGGGTCATGGCGCTCTTCCTGTGAGCGGCCGTGTTCTTGTGCAGAACGCCCTTAGCCACCGCCTGATCGACTTTCTTCACTGCAACCCTGTAAGCGCCATCGGCCTCGGTGCGATTGCCTTCTGCGGCAGCAGCCTCGAACTTCTTGATGGCGGTCTTCAGCGCGGATTTCGTGGCCTTGTTGCGTGCGTTTCTGGCAGCACCGATGAGAACACGCTTTTTGGCAGACTTGATATTCGGCAAACCAAACACCTCCCTTAGGCAAATTCACGCGGGGGACAGGATCTCCCACCGTGCAGAATGATATTTTAGCAGGGTCATCTGAAAAAAGCAAGAGTTTTTTTACAATTTCCGGTGATTTTTTGTATATTGTATGTTCAACCGCAAAACCTAGGGGCATACGCACCAGATTTTGTGCAGGAGGCGATGCGGCGTGTTGACAAAGCGCACAGACCTGGCCCTGGAGGCCCGGGAATTATGGCAGGAATCCGCGGAGCGGACCACCCGCCTCTCCGGCGTGAAGGCCACAAAGACCAAGCAGGAGGGATATCCCGTGACGCGGGTGGATATTCTGGACGAGCGGGGGGAGAAGGCCCTGGGAAAGCCCCAGGGCAGTTATCTGACCATCGATCTCACCACCTTCTGGCAGCGGAAGGCGGACTTTTTTGAGCGGGCCGTGCGGGCGGTGGGCTCCCAGCTGAAAGGGCTGCTGCCCGCCGAGGGGCCGGCCCTGATTATCGGCCTTGGCAACGAGGCCATGACCCCGGACGCGGTGGGCCCGCTGGCGGCGGACAATATACTCATCACCCGGCATCTCATCGCCGCCATGCCCAAACACTTTGCGGGGTTCCGGCCTGTGGCGGTGTTCCGCACGGGCGTGCTGGGCACCACTGGCGTGGAGTCCGCCGAGGCGGTGCGGGGACTGGTGGAGCAGGTGCAGCCGGCCCTCGTCATCGCTGTAGACGCCCTGGCCTCCCGCCGCTGCGAGCGGGTGTGCGCCACGGTGCAGCTGTCCGACACGGGGATCATTCCCGGCTCCGGGGTGGGAAACCACCGGGCGGCGCTGAACCGGGAGACGCTGGGCGTGCCGGTGTTCGCCATCGGCATCCCCACGGTGGTGGACGCGGCCACGCTGGCGGCGGATCTGCTGGAGGAATCCGGGGTGGAGGAGATCGACCCCGAGACCCTGCGGGGCGGCAGGCGGAATATGATGGTGACCACACAGGAGATCGACCGGCAGGTCAGGGACTTGAGCAAGGTGGTTGGATACGGGATCAACTGGGCCCTGCAGGACCTGGAAATTGAGGAGATGAATGCGCTTTTGAGTTAATGCGCGTTCATCTTTTCACCTCCCGCAATCATCAAATATCCATCTCCAGCACCACCGGGCAGTGGTCGCTGCCCGTCACCTCGCTCCAGATATCCGCATTGCGGATGCGCTCCCGCAGCCGCCGGGACACAATGAAATAGTCAATCCGCCACCCGGCGTTGTTCTTCCGCGCGTTAAAGCGGTAGCTCCACCAGGAATACGCCCCGGTCCTGTCCGGATACAGCGCCCGAAAAGTATCCACAAACCCGCTCTCCAGCAGCCGGGTCATCTTCTCCCGCTCCTCATCGGAAAATCCGGGATTCCGCCGGTTGCTCCCGGGGTTCTTAAGGTCGATCTCCTGATGGGCCACATTCAGGTCCCCGCAGTAGATCACCGGCTTTTCGGCGTCCAGCTCCAGCAGGTACTCCCGGATGTCGTCCTCCCAGGCCATGCGGTAGTCCAGCCGGGCCAGCTGATCCTTGGCGTTTGGCGTATAGCAGCACACCAGGTAAAACGCCGGGTACTCCGCCGTGATGACCCGCCCCTCGTGGCGGTGCTCGTCAATGCCAAAGTCATAGGTCACGTTCAGCGGCTGCTGCCGGGTGAACACCGCCGTGCCGGAATAGCCCGCCTTGTCTGCGCAGTTCCAGAACCGGACGTAGCCCGGCAGATCAAATTCCGCCTGCTCCGGGCGCATTTTCGTCTCCTGCAGGCAGATGACATCCGCGCCGGCAAAGGCGCAGAAATCCAGAAAGCCCTTGCCCAGGCAGGCCCGCAGGCCGTTGACGTTCCAGGATACAAATCTCATGAGGTCCCCTCCCGTGTTTTTTCTCGATACCGTCCCATTTTATCCGATATTCCGGAAAAACTCAATCCCAAAAATAAATGCTGAAAAACGGGATAAACCGGAAAATTTCCGTAGCATTTTTTGGGGAACTGTGATATGCTGAAGGAGAGAGAAAAATACGCCCCGGATGGGCTGCGGTCCACAGGGCCCGGCCGGGGACAGGGGGGAGCAACATGAAAAAGCGCATATGCCTGTGGCTGCTTTTGCTGCTGATACCGCTGGCAGGCTGCTCCGGTGGGGCAAGCCGGGGCAGCGCCGCCGAAGCGCCGCCCACCCGGGCGGCGGAGAGCGCCCTTCCCGCCTCTGCCCAAGCCGCAGAACCGGAAGACGCCGCGCTGTCCGCCACACAGCTGGAGGAGGCGCCCCGTCCGCTGACGAAGGAGGAGATTCTGACAGCCTACTATCTGGCGGAGGAGGCCTGGGGCTGGTTCGACCTCTCCCCCCTGCCGGATACCGGCGAGACCGTCCAGGTGGATGGGACCGTCTACCGCAGGGTGGACGTTTTGGGCATGGAGGACCTGGAGGATCTGCGGACCTACCTGCGAAGCCTTTTCTCCAGCGAACTGACAGACCGCCTGCTGTCCGCCGGCGGCAGCCACCCCCTCTACCGGGATATTGACGGGCGTCTGCACGTCTCCTTCAAGGGGCGGTCCCGGGCGGAAGACAAGGGCGCAGTCCAGGTGGAGGTCGACCAGCTGGACGGGCAGACCTACTCCCTGGAGGTATCCGTGGATCTGTTAGACAGCGAACGGAGCGCTGTTATCGGACTTGAGTGCTGGTCCTTCCCCTTTGCCTTTGTGGACGGCCGCTGGGTCTTTACCGACTTCCGGCTGGTCTACTGACCCGGGCCCTCTCCGCAAATTTTTCGCAAATTTTCGCAAGAACCACGCAAAATATACAGACTGGCCGCGGCAAACACCGGTTGCCGCGGCCAGTCTGTTAACTTATTCACAGAATTTGCGCTACAAACCGGTTTATTTTGCGTAATTATTTTCGTAAATCGAGTTAAACTGTAAAAAGCATCCACTCAAAATTGTGTAAAAAGTAAAAATTACAACGTTTGCGTAGATTGTAGCGTAAGATTTACTTGCAAAAACGTTCACATATGCTACAATAAAAGAACCCCCCGTACAGCAAAACAAAAAGGAGTGGAACGTATGGAAAGTTTGTTTTGGATCGGATTCGTCGGTGCGGTCATCGCCGGCCTGTTTGCACTCATGCAGGCCAAAAAGGTGATGTCCTATTCCGAGGGCACTGAACGGATGCGGAAAATCGCCGCCAATATCCGCTCTGGCGCCAACGCCTATCTCAAGCAGCAGTACACCACGGTATTCAAGGTCTTTGTGGTGGTGTTCGCCATCCTGCTGGTAATCGCCTTTGCCACCGGCGGGCGCATGCTGTCCAAGTTTACCCCCTTCGCCTTTGTCACCGGCGGCATCTTCTCCATGCTGGCCGGCTTCATCGGTATGAAAATCGCCACCAACTCCAACGCCCGCACCGCTCAGGCCGCCTCCGAAAGCCTGAACAAGGGATTGCGGGTGGCCTTCTCCTCCGGCTCCGTCATGGGCTTCACCGTGGTGGGCCTGGGCATGCTGGATGTCACCCTCTGGTTCTTTCTGCTGCGCTACGCCTTCGGCGTAAACGACCCGGTGGCCCTTGGCAACATTATGGTCATGAACGGCATGGGCGCCTCCTTTATGGCCCTGTTCGCCCGTGTGGGCGGCGGCATTTACACCAAGGCCGCCGACGTGGGCGCAGACCTTGTGGGTAAGGTGGAGGCCGGCATCCCCGAGGACGATCCCCGCAACCCCGCCACCATCGCCGACAACGTGGGCGACAACGTGGGCGACGTGGCCGGCA
>CATNDT010000144.1 GCA_950097035.1 uncultured Oscillibacter sp. | reverse complement strand
TCCAGAACCGGGTGTTTGTGGATTTGCAGACCTCAAAGGAATTGGACGGCGGAGAAATCAACTACGGCTTTTCCGCGCTCCACGTTACCATAGACGACCCGCAGGACATGGCGCGGGTGGTGGCCGAAGTCAAGGCCCTGCCGGGAATTGACTGGAAAGCCTTTACCGTGGAGGTGGACAATGAAACCTACGAAAACGCCGCCGCTCCGCTGGCTACGCTGAATGAATTGGTCGTGACCCTGCTGGTGGTGATCATCGTTGTCAGCGCCATCATTCTGGCCCTGATATTGACCCTTTGGACAAAGACCCGCATCCACGAAATCGGCGTGTTCCTGTCCGTGGGCATCAGAAAATCGGCTATCATTGGGCAGTATTTGATTGAGGTGCGGCTCACCGCCAGGCTGGACGCCGCCCCTGTTCTGGAGCGGCTGAGGCTTACAAAGGGCGAAACGCAGCGGAATGTGCTGAAACTGTCCGGCGGACAGCAGCAGCGGATAGCGATTGCACGGGCGCTGGCCTCCGATACCCCGGTCATTCTGGCAGACGAGCCGACCGGGAACCTGGACGCCGACACCGCCGGGGAGATCACGGCAGTTTTAAAAGAGAGCGCCCGTGCGTTCAGAAAATGTGTGGTGGTCGTGACGCACGACCGCGAGGTGGCAAAGCAGGCGGATATGGTGCTGAAAATCAAACACGGGCATCTCAACAGACCTTAATTTTTTCTAAAATTTGCGAAAACATCTGGAACAATGGGCGCTGATGGTGTAAAACAATGGATATATAGGCTACCGGGGACCTGCATTCCCGTACATCCGGGAAACGATGAGAGGAGACGCGTATGAGCCAACTTGACTGGGGCGGGGTGGACTTCCGGGAAGTCTGCCAGAACTTCTACGACGGTATTCATATTTCTGACGGAGAGGGCAGAGTCCTCTTTGTCAATCGGGCGTATACCCGTATTACCGGGATTCAGCCGGAGGAGGTGGTTGGCCGCCGCGTCCAGGACATTGAGGAGGAGGGGATCCTCTACGAGGGTTCTGTCACCGGCCGGGTCATCCAGGAGCGCCAGCGGGTAAGCTCTGTGGCCACTATTTTCAAAAAGGTGAATCAGGCGATGCTGGTGACCGGTACGCCTGTCTTTGACGAGGACGGGAAGCTGCGACTGGTGGTATGCAATACCCGGGATGTATCGGACCTTAAACGGATGGAGCGGGAGCTTCAAAGTGTGAAAGAGGAGAGCCAACGGGCTCACAATGAGCTGGCCTATCTGCGGGGGCTCCAGGCTGAGGGACAGACGCTCTTTTACCACAGCGCCGCCATGAAAGCCACCATGGAGCTGGTATCCACCGTGGCGGGAACAGATGTCACCGTCCTCATCACCGGCGAGTCAGGCACGGGAAAAGAGCTGATTGCCAATGAGATCTATCAGCGCAGCACGCGGAAAGGACGGCCCTTTATCAAGGTGAACTGCGCCGCTATCCCGGAGGAATTGCTGGAGTCCGAGCTGTTTGGATACGAATCCGGAGCGTTCACCGGTGCAAAGCAGGCCGGCAAGACCGGCATGTTCGAGCTGGCGGATACCGGCGTCATTCTCCTGGATGAGATCGGGGAGCTTTCGCTGCCGCTGCAGACAAAGCTGCTCCGTGTCATTCAGGAGCGGGAACTGATCCGCCTGGGCAGTACGAAGTCTGTCAAGCTGGACCTGCGGGTCATTGCCGCCACCAATAAAAACCTGCGGGAGGAGGTCCGGAACGGTCGCTTCCGGGAGGACCTCTACTACCACCTGAATGTGGTGCCCATTGATCTGCGTCCCCTGCGGGAGCGGAAGGAGGATATCCCCCTGCTGGTCCAGAAATTTTGCGAGGTCTTCCAGAAGAAATACGGTAAGTCCGTTACTGTTTCGCAGGAGGGCATCGGGCTGCTGATGGAATACCACTGGCCTGGAAATATCCGGGAGCTGGAGAATCTTATGGAGCGGCTGGTAGTTACAAGCTCCAGCGGGAGCATCAACCGGGGAGCCATTTTTCAGGCCCTGAATCCCGGCGGGATGCCCTTTCCCGATTTGAAAGCAGGCGGTCAAACACTGAAGAGTCAGCTTCAGGCTTTCGAGCGAGAGATCGTTTTGCATACGCTGGAGCAGGAGGGCTCCCTCCGTAAGGCGGCAAAAGTCCTGGGGGTGGATCACTCTACCCTGGTAAAGAAGATCCACGGATATCAAACGGAATCATGAGGTGAAAAATTTCAGCGGCACGGTGAAATTTTTCACCAATCGGCAAATCGGGCGTATCCGGCGAAATACAGGTAAAGCGGAATGGACTTTAGCGGAGGCTGGTGAGAATTTTCACCAGCCTCCTGAATTTTTCTTTTCAGATGGCCGGGCAACGGGGAAGAAACCCGTTGCGGGCCAACAGGCTGTGGAATCATTGGTCACGCCGGCTTTTTTGGCACAAAATTTGCTTATAAAAGGATCTTACAAAGAAAGGAGAAGGATCGCCTATGAAAAAAACCATCATTACCGCGGCAACCACCGGCGCCTGGCCGAAGAAAAAGGACAATCCCAATGTTCCCATGACACCGTCTGAGATCGCCGACGATATCTTTCGGTGCTGGAACGCGGGAGCGGCGGTAGCGCACCTGCACATGCGGGATGACAGCGGAGACGGCACCATGGACGCCGCAAAGTTCCGGGAGACCGTAGAACTGCTCCGGCAGCGGCATCCGGAGTGCGACATTATTCTGAATATGACTACCTCCGGAGATCTGAATGCGACAGATGAGACGCGACAGCTCCATGTGAAGGAGCTGCGCCCCGAGATGTGCTCCTACGACTGCGGCTCTATGAACTGGCTGCACACGGGGCTATTTCTCAATACGCCGAAATTCCTGGAGGAGCTGGGAAAAAACACGCAGGAGTGGGGCGTGAAGCCGGAGATCGAGGCCTTTGATCCGGGGATGATCGCCAATGCGGCGTATTACCTGAAGAAGGGTGTTTTGAAAGGGCCGCTGCATTTTCAGTTCTGCATGGGCTGTGCCAACGGCATCCCGGGGACTGTAAAAAACCTGGTGTTTATGAAAGAGACCATGGAGTCTCTCTGCCCCGGTTCTACATGGAGCTGCTTTGGCGTGGGACATTCGGCCATGGAGATTCTGTATGCGGCGGTGGCTCTGGGCGGGCACGTCCGCGTGGGCATGGAGGATAATGTGCTCTACACCAAGGGCATTTTGGCGGAGAGCAACGCGCAGTTTGTGGAGCGGGCCGTGCGGGTGATCCGGGAGTTCGGCAGTGAGCCCGCCACACCCGATGAGGCCAGGGCAATCCTGGGCCTGAAGGTATGAGCTGGGGCGTTTTTTGGATGTTCTACCGTTGTCCCAAATGTGGAAAAATGTTTAAGTCAGGACTGGATACCATTACGGAGCGTGCGTTTGGGAGATGTCCGGAATGCGGGACAGAGGGAACTCTGGTGGCCGAGAGCGGAAAGACCTATCCGCCGGATCCGGAGCGTTACGCCGACACCGCGCTTTAACTGCTGAGCGGCGATTCCAATAATAATCAGGACCCTTGCGAAAAGGGTAAAAGAGATGAGAAGAAAGAGGAGAAATACTATGCTGAAAAAAATATCGAATGGTTGCAACTATCTGGTGCAGCGCTGGCTGCCGGACCCCTATGTGTTCGCGCTTCTGCTGACGGCGCTGGTTTTTTTCCTGGGCATTTTTATCAACCATGAGTCACCGCTGGGTATGATCGTCCACTGGGGCGACGGCTTCTGGGGGTTTTTGGGGTTCTCCATGCAGATGGTTCTGGTGGTGGTGCTGGGCAACTGCCTGGCTAATGCCCCCATCTTCCGAAAGCTGCTGCAAAACCTGGCGGGGATCCCCAAAACGCCGAAACAGGCGGTGGCTTTCTGCACGCTGATTTCCGGTATTGCCTACCTGATCCAGTGGGGCTTTGGCCTGGTGGTGGGAGCTATCTTTGCCAAGGAGCTGGCTAAGCGGGTCAAGGGCGTGGATTACCGTCTCCTGGTGGCCTCCGCCTATTCCGCCTACATCATCACTCTGACCACCAACTCTATCATCCTGAAAGCAGCCAGCAACCCGGACGACCTGGTAAAAGTGACCAGCGGCGTTGTCACCAGCATTATTCCTGTTACGCAGACCGCCTACTATGCGCCTACCTTTGCAGCGCTCATCCTCATCCTGGCAGGCCTGATTCTGATCAATGCCCGGATGCACCCGGCTCCGGAGGATACCTTCTGCATCGATCCCGCCATTATTGAACGGGAAGAGGCTGCCGAGGCCGCCGCCGCACAGGCCGATGCGAATCTGGACCGCTCCCAGATGACCGCTGCGGAGAAAATGGAGAATAGCCGTGTGATTTCCCTGATCACCGCTGTCGTAGGGGGTATTTATGTAGTCTGGTATTTCGTCCAGAACGGTTTCAACCTGAGCATTGACATTTTGAATATGATCCTTCTGTTCCTGGGGATCCTTCTGCACCGTACACCGATGGCGTACATCAAGGCTATGGGCAGCGCCCTGAAGAGTTCTGCCGGCATTGTGCTGCAGTTCCCCTTTTATGCAGGCATCATGGGCATGATGACAGGTGTGAATCCAGAGGGCATCTCCCTGGCGGGAACGATTTCCGGCGCCATCGCGGCCGTATCGACTCAGACGACTTTCCCGATCTTCACATTCCTCAGTGCCGCCCTTGTCAATATGGCGGTGCCCTCCGCCGGCGGGCAGTGGGCTGTGCAGGCCCCCGTCATGTTCCCCGCAGCTCAGGCGTTGGGGGTGAGTAACGCTCTGACTACCACGGCAATTGCCTGGGGAGATTCCTGGACAAACCTGATCCAGCCTTTCTGGGCTTTGCCGGTGCTGGGAATTGCAAATCTGAAAGTGCGGGATATTATGGGTTACTGTGTGGTAGCGTGGCTCTACTCCGGCATCGTTATTATCGTATCTCTGCTGGCTTGGACTTTCCTGTTTGTGTGAGGGCACGTTAGCTGCTTGCGCCAGAACGCTATAAAAGAAGATAGCCGCTGCGGAGAATCGCAGCGGCTATCTTTTGGGAAAATAAAGGGAAAATGTCGCGGATTCGACCTGGATAGGTCTGTCGCAAAAATAAGTAAAGAAGCTATTGTCACCATAATGTCTAATTCTGCTGTCCAAAAAGGTGTGCCCGGCTGTGAGTTGAGGCAAACTTATGGCAAATTGTAAACACCATTTCCCCGGTAATCCGGCGATTGCAGCGTCACCTGAAACAGCTGGCACAGAGGGAGGTAATCTTTTCTGTTTGTACTGCAAACCTCTCCTCCCTGATCACGCGTTTCCAGAACAATAATGGCGTCTCCAAGGGTCCGGCAATGATTGCCCTTTACATTATAAACAGATTTCTGTATTTCCTCCAACAAAGGCCTGACTTTGCCGTTCATTCCCTCCGGAAGCGGAATCCGGGCCAACAGCGGCTGTTGCGCGGACCAAAATTCCTCAACGCTGCATTGGCAGCTTGTTTTCCGGCAGTTGGCGCCCTCTAAAAAGGGTATTCCGTCCCGGTAAACAATATGGGCTTTCGCACGTTGGCACCCGGTTCCATCGGTTAGCTTTACCTGAATGCCGCGATAAAATAAATAGAGCAGATCCTCCATCCAGGCTCCCATTTCACACCGCATCATCTCTAAATTATTATCATAAAGGGTTCGCAGATGGATAAAAATTTTGTGCATCCGATCGGCCTGCCGGTTCCTGGCAAAATCCGTAATGCGCCGCTCCGCCTCGTTCAAGTCGTTTTCCTGGTGGAGAAAGTGGCAAATACATACTGCGTCGTTTATAATATTTGCGTAAAATTCACCCAACACATAGGTGCTGCACCAGCATTCTTTTCCGGCACAAACTTCCTGGATAGACTTCCTCTTTTGAAGAGAACCAAAAATTCTGTCAATTTGAACCGTCGTGTCCAGAAACAGTTTCATCTTCATCCTCCAGATTTGGAAAGGGTGACAAATCGACATCCATCAAACAATCCAGCGCCGCCAGCACCTGTTTCTTTTCCATGCCGGGCATCTTCAGCTCTTCCGCCAGCTTGACCAACACATCGATCTGCTTATCTGTAAATAAAAACTTATCGCAGTTCAGTTTTATAGCACTGCGCAGCTTTAATATCAGCTGCCGGTGAAAGCGCCCGGTTTTCTCGCTGCAAAAAGCAAACATTCTGTCAAGCTCCTTCAAGACCAACGTGCTGTACTGCAATTGTTCCCGAATGTCCTCCAAGCCCCGAAGATATGTCAAATATTCCTGGAGACAGCCACATTGAAGCGATAAAACCACCTCCTGATTCGATGACATATTGTTCCGTTCTTCCAATTTGGCAAGGCGCTTGGAAAGCGCCGTTTTTTCGGCTTCTAAAGAGTCCAAACGCTGCTCTGTTTCAGTATTAAAGGTGGTTTGCTCCTCTTGAAAGCTTGACAACCTTTTTCCTTGCAGCCGGATGCCTTCAAAAGTTATCAGGGCACTATCGATTACAACATCCTGACAGCGCTCATAACGTGCTTTCACAGACTTGACTCCATATCTTTTCAAATGTGATTCCAGGCGGGAAGGCATTACATCCAATGAGTCCTGCTCTGATGTCTCCCCGTTATTCAGCACAAACACCTCCATGTCCATTATTTAAAGCTCCTCCAAACGGCGTTGTATCTGCTTCAGG
>CATNDT010000143.1 GCA_950097035.1 uncultured Oscillibacter sp. | reverse complement strand
CACCCCGGCTGCCGCCGCCCCCGAAGGAACCGCCGCCAAAGCCGCCCCGGCTGCCGCTACCTCCAAAGGAACCGCCTCTGGGCGGCTGGGGAGGCCGCCTGCCGCCGCCGGAGGGCGGAGGCGGAGGGCGGCGGGGTGGTCTGGGCGGTGGAGGCGGTCTCCGCCGCCGGGGCCTGCCCCAGAATACCGGATAATAGGGAACCGTGGGAATACCCATACCCGGCATCATGTACCGCCGGCGGTAACGGCGGTAGCGCATGGCGTCCAGAACCATCCAGACCACAAACAGCACCGCCAGCAGCACAATTAACTCCGTCACCAGCGTCATGGAGGACGGCGGCACATAGCCGGTGGTCCTGGTGCCGTAGTCTCCGGCCAGGGCGTTGTACTCCTGCCGCACGGCGGGGATGTACCCCTCCTCCACCGTCACACCGTACAGGTCCTCCAGGTAATTCACCAGCTCATCAAAGGTGAGGCCCACTGCGTCGTCGTACTTCTTTGCCACAAAGTCCCGCTCCATGTACTCCATCGCAATGGCGTAGAGGGCGTCCGCCTCCCTGGCGCTAAAACCGCTGCCCCAGGCGACGCAGTAGTCCCCCTCCGGCGCGCCGTTGTACATGTTCTCCAGGGCCAGCACCAGCAGCACGCCGTTGTTGGTCTCTCTGGCCCCCACGCCCAGGCGGTCAAACGCCTCTTCGCCGTAGTCCATAATAGCCGTATCCCCCGTGGTGTCCACCACGATCACGGCGATCTGGGCCCCGGTCTGGGCAAACAGGGAGGCGTTCATGCTGTCGATGTAGGCCATGGTCTTTTCAGAGATCACGCCCTCGCTGTCCATCACATACCGGTAGCTCCCCACCACGGACGTGGAGGCGCTGCCAAGGTCTTTGGGCTTGCGGGCGCTTCCCAGCAGGATTCCGGCCAGAATGGCCGCTATCATAACGGCTACGGCCACCGGGCGCTTTTGCAATAATTTCATAGGCTCAACCCTCTGTGTCGGTTGTATTGCAGTCCGGCACATCCGTCCGGCCCACAAGATAGTCAATGGATACGTGGTAATAGTCGGCCAGGGCAATCAGCGTTTTAATATTGGGCTCGCTGCGCCCGCTCTCATAAAACTGGTAGGCACGGGTCGTAATACCAAGGGTTTCGGCAATCTCCCGTTGGTAGATTCTACGGCTCTCCCGTAGATTTTTCAGCCGTATCACAAAGGATTCCATGCCAGCCCCCTTGACAGTTAATTATGTTCGTGTTATCATGAACAAAAATAAGATCGAGGTGATCCCCATGACCACTTTGGCCCATCTCCTCTATGAGTACATCCAGAATTACCGGCTTTGCGGCTTTGTGGACCGCAAGTCCATGGACTGCGCCGTATCCGAGCAGCTCCGCGCGCTGTCCACCCTCAAAAAGGGCCTCTCCGCCGGCCAGCTGGAGCTTTTGGAGCAATACCGAACCGCTTGCGGCAAACGGCAGGAGCTGGAGCAGGAGGCCATGTTTCTGGCCGCCCTCTCCCTGACACGGGAGCTCCGCTGAATCACTTCCGCAGCTCCATCAGCTTCTGCCGCAGCTCGCCCTCAATGCGGCCCAGCTCCACTTCGGCGGCCCTGCGCTTCTCCGCGCCCTCCCGCTGGATGCTCAGCACCTCGTCCAGGGTGGAGATCAGCTGCTCGTTGGTGTGCTGCAGCGTCTCAATGTCCACCACGCTGCGCTCCGCCTCCCGGGCGGTCTGGATGGTGCCCATTTTCAGCATGTCGGCGTTCTTCTTCAAAAGCTCGTTGGTCATCTCCGTCACGGCGCTCTGGGCGGCGGTGGCCTGGCGGCCGTGCTCCATCCCCAGGGCCAGCACCATCTGGCTCTTCCACAGGGGGATGGTGTTCACAAGAGACGACTGAATCTTCTCCACCATCAGCGTGTCGTTGTTCTGCAGCAGGCGGGTCTGGGGGCCCATCTGAATGGAGATCATACGGGTGAGCTCCAGGTCGTGGAGCTTTTTTTCAAACCGGTCGCACATCTGCGCCTTGTCGTTATAGGCCTGGGCGTCCTCCTGGGCGCCGGTCTGCTCCGCTTTGGCCCGCAGGGCGGGCAGCTCGCTGTCCCGCACCTCCGCCAGCTTCTTCTTCCCCGCCAGGATGTACATGGTCAGTTCCTTGTAATACTTCAGATTCAACTCATACATCTGGTCAAACATGGCCACGTCCTTTAAAAGGGCCACCTGGTGCTGCTCCAGCTCCCGGGCGATCTTGTCCACGTTGGCCTCCACCTTGGCGTGCTGGGCCTTCATGGTCTCCAGCCTGTTCCCCGCCTTTTTGAACTTGCCGAAAAGCCCCTTCTTCTCCTCTTCCTCACCAAAGCCCTTCAGCTCCACCACCAGCTCGCTGAGGGACTTGCCGATCTCCCCCAGGTCCTTGGTGCGCACGGACTTCAGGGCGTTTTCGGAAAAGCCCGCCACATTCTTCTGGGCGGCCGCGCCGTATTGCAAAATCATGTTGGAGTCCATCACGTCGATCTTTTTGGAAAACTCCTCCACCGCCTTCTTCTCCGCCTCGGAGAGCATGGAGTCGTCCAGCTCCACCGGCTTCACCTCCGGCTTTGCGGGCTCCGGAGCCGGGGCGGCGGGCTCCAGCACCAGCTCCGGCACGGCCTCCGCGGCGGCGGACGCGTCGGGGGTCAGGGTCAGCTCGGGTATATTGTTCTCTGTCATGCTCATATCCTCCGTATTTTAGAATGTCGTTCACAGCTCCAGCCTGATATCCGTGCCGTCTCCAGGCGGCGTCTCCCCCTTCAGGGGCTGCCCGGTGAGGCCCTCACGGGCCATCATGGTCTCCAGCACGCTGATATCCGTGGAGATGTCCAGCGCGTCGCTGCCGTAAAGGGCGTCCAGCTGCTTTTCAAAGGCCGCAACAATGTTCCGCATCATGCCCTCCACCTTGTTCATCGTCCCGTCGATGTTCTCTCCGGACACGCCGGTGGCGCTCATGCGGTCATAGGCGTTGAGCAGCTTTAAGGTTGTGGGCAGGTAGTAGTCCATAAACCTGTGGACCTGGGGCAGCTTTTCCGGCTGCTCCCGCACGGCCTCAAAGATCTTTTCAGAAACCTGCTCCAGCCGCACAATGTCGGCGGAGACGCCCACATCGGCGATGTTTTCGTCCAGCCGCTTCATCTCCGCAATGGCCAGGCGGCCATCTTTGAGCATCTTGTCCAGCTCCGCGTTTCCGGTGGACTTCTCCTCCGCCTTTTTGGCCTGGGAGGCGGTCTTTGCCTTCGTCTCGCCGCCCCGCACGCCACCGCTTTTACACAGGCCGTTGGCCACCAGATACACCGCGGCGGACCCGGTGATCAACAGGGCGTAATGGGCGGGGGCATACAGCGGAAACAGCAGGGCGTACACCAGCCACAGCACCGCCACCGCGTAAAACGGGGCCACGGGTTTTCGTTTGCCTGTCTCCATATGGGCTCCTCCTTCAGGATCGGTCTCCTCATGTCTTTCTCGCTGTTTCCATTATACTCCGGAATGGCCCCGCGGTCAAGGCGGAGACGGCGGCGGAAGGCGCATGCGGATCAAAGCGCCTCCTCCAAACGGTTGACCGGGGGCAGGCAGCTGTGGCCCTTGCAGACATAATAGGTGGTTTTTCCGTCTTTGAGCGGATAGTCCGCCGCCGGCGGCGTCACCAGCCGCACCACCACATCCGGCGGAACCGCAAGCGGCAGCTTTCCGGCCGCCGCCGGCTCTGCCGTCACAACCGTCACCCTGGGGGACGGATCCCGGTGCTCCAGCAGAGCCAGCAAAAACATGGCGTATCCCGGCGGATACCGCTCCGCCTCCGCGGAGAGAAAATTCAGCTGGCGCTCCGCCTCCCGGCCATAGGGCCCCTCCGGGACCAGCTGGGAAAGACGCACCAGATTCCAGGCCATCAGGGAGTTTCCACTGGGCATCGCCCCGTCATAGGTCTCCTTGGGCCGCAGGATCAGCTGCTCGTTCTCCGCCCCATACAGATAGAACCCGCCCTTCTCCCTGTCCTGAAATCTGGCCAGCGCCTCCCGGCACAGCCGCTCCGCCCGCTCCAGATACGGCGCCTCCAGCGTGGCCCCGTACAGCGCCAGCTGGGCGAAAAGCAGGGCGGCGTAATCGTCCAAAAAGCCCTTTGCCCCCCGCCTCCCGGCGCGGAAGCTGACAAAGAGCGTGCCGTCTTTCCACATAAACTCCCGGATAAACCGGTCCGCCCGCCTGGCGGCCTCCAGATACGCGCCGTTCCCGCTCACCTGATACAGGCGGCAGAGCGCCGCCGTCATCCACCCGTTCCAGGCGGTCAGGATCTTATCGTCCAGATGGAGGGGGCAGCGCTGCCTGCGGTAGTGGTAAACCGGCTCTAAAAGCCTGTCCAAAGACCGGTCCTCCGGGTCGCTTTGCAGCAGATTGGGAATGTTCTTCCCCTCAAAATTTCCGGCGGCGGTGATGTCAAAGCGGCGGTTAAACGCCTCTCCGTCCCGCCGCCCCAGCAGGCCGGTCAGCTCCTCCGGCGTGAAGAGATAGTACCTCCCCTCCTCGCCGCCGCTGTCCGCGTCCTGTGCGCTGTAAAAGCCGCCCTCAGGGGATGTCATCTCCCGCAGGACAAAGTCCGCCGTCCGCTCCGCAATCATGCGGTAGAGCGGTTTTTTTACCGCCCCATAGGCACTGCAGCAGGCCAGGACCAGCAGGGCATTGTCATACAGCATCTTCTCAAAGTGGGGCGCCAGAAAGCGCGCGTCTGTGGAGTAGCGGCAAAACCCGAAGCCGATGTGGTCAAACAGGCCGCCCCGGTACATCTGCACCAGCGTGTGCTCCGCCATCTCCAAACAGGCTGCGCCGCCCTGCCGCACGCCGCAGGCCAGCAAAAACAGCAGGTTGTGGGGCGCGGGGAACTTGGGCGCACCGCCAAAGCCCCCGTTTACCCGGTCGTAGGTTCGCCTGTAAAGCGCCACGGCGGCCTCCGGCAGGTCCTGCGCCGTCCCGCAGACGGCCGTATCCTGCCCTGCCGCCAGCCGCCCCACAATCTCCCGCGCCTGCAGCAGCAGGGCGGGCCGCTCCCGCTGCCACTTTTCGTGGATAAGCGGCAGGAGCTCCCGCAGGCCCACCATGCCGCCACGACTGCTTTTGGGAAAATAGGTCCCCACAAAAAACGGCTCCTGATCCGCCGTCATAAAAATACTGGCGGGCCAGCCGCCGCTGCCGGTAAACGCCTGACACACCGCCATATAGATGCTGTCGATATCCGGGCGCTCCTCCCGGTCCACCTTGACGGCGACAAAGTGCCGGTTCAGCAGCTCCGCAATCTCCGTATCCTCAAAGCTCTCATGGGCCATCACATGGCACCAGTGGCAGGTGCTGTAGCCAATGCTCAAAAACACCGGCTTGTCCTCCTCCCGGGCTCGGCAAAAGGCCTCCTCTCCCCAGGGGTACCAGTCCACCGGATTCTCCCTGTGCTGGAGCAGATAGGGGCTGGTCTCGTTCCACAAATGATTCGCCATACCGTTCACATCCTCTTTTTTCCGCTGCCCGGCCGGTCCCTGCCGTTCCGGGAGAGGGGGCTTTGCCCCTTTGCAAAGCCCCTCCGCCAGAATAGCTTGACCCTGATTCCTCCGGATTATGCTTTTTAAGGGCCGCGCACAGCTTGAAACGGTGAGGGGAGCATCCCCTCACCGTCTCTCTTTTAAGATATGTCCCACCCCGTTCCCGCGGGGCGGAGAGATATCGCGCTCTTCTGTTCACCGCCTGCACACTATCCGGCCGGGGCCCTAGTACCACCGCACCACCGCGGTGACCTTTCCCAAAATGGAGGCAAAGGTGCCGTCAATGGGGCTGTAATCGTCGTTCTCCGGCAGGAGCCAGACCTGCCCGTTTCGCCGGGACAGGCGCTTTACCGTGGCCTCATCCTCAATAAGCGCCACCACGATCTCTCCGTTGTGGGCCACCTGCTGGCGGTGCACCACCACCAGATCCCCCGGCAGAATGCCGGCATTCAGCATAGACTCTCCCCGCACCCGCAGGGCAAAGTACTCCTCGCCGCGGCCGCCGGTATCAAAGGTCAGGTAGTCCTCAACGCACTCCTCCGCCAGAATGGGGCTGCCGGCCGCCACATTGCCCACAATGGGGATGCGGTCCTCACGGTCCTCAGGCGGCTCTTCGCTCTGCTCAGTTAAGGCCAGGGCCCGGCCCTTGCCGGCGCCCTTTGTAATAACGCCGGCCTCCTCCAGTCGCTTTAGGTGAAAATGCACGGTAGAGGGCGATTTCAGTCCCACCGCCTCTCCAATCTCCCGCACCGAGGGCGCATATCCCTGCTCCCGGATACACCCTGCGATATACGCATAGATCCTCTGCTGCATCTTGGAAAGCTCTGCCATAACGAACCTCCTGCTCCCCGTCCGGGTTCTGAGTGTTTACTATGCGGTTATCTTACCACAAACCGGTGGGGATTGCAAACATTTGTTCCACTTTATTCTCTATTTTTGATTTATTCCTTTTTTTATTAAAAATGTACTTGATAACGGGAGAAATCTGTGATAATATGAGTACTTGTAAAATGATTAGTCATGCCTGTGCATGAACGAATTCTGGAGGTTTTCCACATGGATACGATGAAGCTGATTATCACCATTTTGCAGCTGCTGTGCGGCCTTGCCATTATTGTCGCCGTGCTGTTCCAGTCCGGCAAGAGCGCCGGGCTCTCCGGCGCCATCGG
>CATNDT010000142.1 GCA_950097035.1 uncultured Oscillibacter sp. | reverse complement strand
AGTGGTAAGGCAAGGGTCTGCAAAACCCTGATTCCCCGGTTCAAATCCGGGTGTCACCTCCAACAAAAAACCCTGTAACCGCATGGTTACAGGGTTTTTCTTCGTGGCTTTAAAAGAAGTTGTCACTTGGGCGAGTGGCGGTTTCTGCTTTTCACGGTAATCGTATATGTTGTACGTTTTTACAAAAACAGGCGGGGAAAATCATTGACAGACGCAATATTGACCAATATAATGGTATTGTTGCCTGGATATGAGAACCGGGCCATGACAAACGTTGAGGTGAAGAGAGATGAAGAGTATCCGCAAAAAAATTACCGTATGTCTGATTGCCACAGTTCTGGTCTCATTGACCGCGGTGGGAGTGTCCAGCATCGCGCTGAATTACAGAAGCACGATCGCCACGGTGGATCAGATGATGAGCGAGACCGCCGTGCTGGCGGCGGAGCGCATTGAGCAGGAGCTGACCGCTTACAAAAACGTGGCTATGGACGCGGGACGCATCGCCCAGCTTTCCAACACCTTTGCGTCGGTGGAGGATAAGCGCGCCATTATTGACGAGCGTGTCAGCCTCCACGGTTTTCGGCGGGGGAATCTCATCGGTTTGGACGGCATCAGTGTTTTCGACGGGAATGACTACTCCGACCGGGAATATGTGCAGCAGGCCATGCAGGGCAATGTCTATGTATCCGAACCGCTGGTCAGCAAAATCACGGGGGAGCTGTCCATCATGGTGGCGGCGCCGGTCTACTCCGGCAGGGACCAAATCGCAGGTGTGGTCTATTTCGTGCCCCAGGAGACCTTTTTGAATGATATCGTCTCCTCTATCAGGATTGGTGAGAACTGCCGGGCCTATATGATCAATAAGTCCGGCGACACCATCGCCGATATCACGCTGGACACCATCACCACCCAGAATATCGAGCGGGAGGCCGAGAGCGACCCCTCCCTGAAGAGCCGGGCTGCCATTCACGCGGCCATGCGCCGGGGTGAGAACGGCTTTGGGACCATCCAGGCCGAGGACGGTCCCCGGTTTCTGGCCTATGCCCCCGTGGGTGGGACCGACGGCTGGAGCGTCGCCGTGGCTGCGCCGAAGGTCAGCTATTTGAAGGATACATACTTCGGCATGGTCATTAACGTCCTTGTGATCGTGGCCGCGATTTTGGCCTCTGTCGTGGTGGCATTGAAGCTTTCCAGCAATATCAGCGTGCCTATGCAGGCCTGCGCCCGGCGGATGAAGCTGCTGGTACAGGGCGATCTGGAGTCCCCCGTTCCCCAGGTCAGCGGCCAGGATGAGACGGCGGAGCTGACCCGCTCCACAGCGGAGATGGTGGCGGGGCTCAATACCGTCATCAATGATATCCGCTATCTGCTGACAGAGATGGCCAACAAGAATTTTGATATTCGCTCCGCTCACCCGGATGCCTATGTAGGCGGTTTCCAGAGCATTCTGTTCTCTATGCGGAACCTGAAGGTGGAGTTGAGCAACACCATGCGCCAGATTGACGCCTCGGCCGGGCAGGTGTCTGCTGCCAGCGGCCAGGTGTCCAACGGCGCACAGACGCTGAGCCAGGGCGCCATGGAGCAGGCCAGCGCTGTGGAGGAGCTTGCCGCCACCATCAACGACATCTCCTCCAGTGCCAAAAGGACAGCCGCCGCCGCGGGTGAAGCGGGACAGTTCGTGGGTCAGGCCGGCGCACAGCTGGGCATCAGCGTGAGCTATGTAAAAGAGCTGAATACCGCCATGGAGAAGATCTCCGGCTCTTCAGAGGAGATCTCAAAAATCATCGCCACCATCGAAAATATTGCCTTCCAGACCAATATCCTGGCGCTGAATGCCGCTGTGGAGGCCGCCCGGGCGGGCTCTGCCGGCAAGGGGTTTGCCGTGGTGGCAGACGAGGTGCGGAACCTGGCCAACAAGTCCGACCAGGCCGCCAAGGCCACCAAGGAGCTGATCGGGAGTTCGATCACCTCCGTTGCAGAAGGCAGTCAGGTAGTGGAACAGGTCACGGAGGCGCTGGAGCAGACCAGCGTCTACGCCGGCAATGTGACCGCCAAGATGGATATTGTGGTGGATGCCGTGGAAAAGCAGACCGCCGCCATTGCCCAGGTCACGGAGGGCGTGGATCAGATATCCTCTGTGGTGCAGACCAACAGCGCCACTGCCCAGGAGAGCGCCGCCGCCAGTGAGGAGCTGTCCGCCGAGGCGGTCGGCCTAAAGCAGCTGGTAGACCAGTTTACCCTGGCCAGAGATTGAGCCGGGAGATGCTTTATACTGCATAGCATTTCTTTCCGGAGGGGACGCAGCCTGAGCGGTGCGTCCCCTCTTTTTTACAAATGGGATGACAAATTGCCGCGGTTGTGATATTATGTCGTACAACACCAATCATATCATACAGGAGGAGCTGACGTGAATCAAAAACTAACTGCCCGCCAGCTGGCGCTGGTCGGGTCCATGCTTTTCGGGCTGTTTTTTGGCGCGGGCAACCTGATCTTTCCCCTCATTCTGGGCGCCAAGGCCGGAGTGGTGCTGCCGGCGGCCCTGGCGGGGCTGCTGGTCACCGCTGTGGGCATTCCGCTGCTGGGTATTGTCTCCATCGGCATCTCCCGCAGCGAGGGGCTCATCGACCTCTCCGGGCGGGTCTCCCGGCGGTTTTGCTACTTTTTCACCTGTGCGCTGTATCTCACCGTGGGGCCGCTGTTTGCCATCCCCCGCTGCGCGGCAACCAGCTTTACCATCGGCCTGCGCCCGTTGGTGGGGGAGCGGCCCCTGGTGCCGCAGGTGATTTTCACGGTGCTGTTTTTTGCCGCGGTGCTGTTTTTTGCCCTGCGCCCCTCCAAAATTCTGGAGTCTGTGGGGAAGTTCCTGAATCCTGCGTTTTTGCTCTTTTTAGGCGTCATGCTCGTTACCGCCCTGGTGAAGCCGGTGAACGCCCTGACAGTGGCGCCTGCCGCCGGGGATTATGCCCATGGCGCGTTTTTCGCCGGTTTCCTGCAGGGATATGACACGCTGGATGCCCTGGCCAGCCTGGCCTTTGGCATTATCGTGGTCCACACGATCCGGCAGTTGGGTGTTACAGAGCCGGGCGCCGTGGCGGGCAGCGCCGTGCGGGCGGGGGTGGTCAGCATGGCGCTGATGGCGCTGATCTACACCGTTACCGCGGTGGTGGGCGCTCAGAGCTATGAGCTGTACGCCGCCCGGCTGGCGGACCCGGGCTTTACCGGGGGTGACGCGTTTCCCATTATCGCCCACCACTACTTTGGCCGGAGCGGCAGCCTGATTTTGGCGGCCACAGTGACCCTTTGCTGCATGAAGACCGCCATCGGTCTGGTCACCGCCTGTGCCGAGACGTTTTCAGAGCTCTTTCCCGGCCGTTTGACCTACGCCAGGTGGGCGGTGCTGTTCACCGGCGTGTCTCTGCTGATCTCCAACATCGGTCTCGCCCAGATCATTGCCCTCTCCGGGCCGGTGCTGTATTTTCTCTGCCCGCTGTCCATTGTGCTGATATTGCTGGGCATCGGGGGCAGCCGCTTCGGCCATGCCCGGGTGGTGTATCAGTGCACCATGGGTGCTTCCGCGGTGGCGGCGGTGCTGGAGCTGGCCCGTGCGGTGGGCGGCCCCTGTGTGCCTCTGGTGGACTGGGTGGGCACATGGCTGCCATTTTACCGTTACGGCCTGGGCTGGGTGATTCCGGCTGCCGTGGGTTTTGCAGCGGGTATGGCGCTGTATCTCAGCGGGAAAAAAAGCGTATAACGGAGGCTTGAAGGCCGCCTGGCCGGGCGAATACCTGGCCGGGGGCTTTTTCAGAAGGAATTTTCCCGTTTCGCCATTTTTCGGAAACTTTTTTCCCAAAAGGGCGTCTATATATATGTAGGACTGTGTGTCAAAGCCATATGTAGGAATTTGTAACTATTTTGTTGTTGCATTCTGACACAAACTGTACTAGCATAGTTGATACAGTTTTGCAGTTTACAGTGAAACGTGAAAAGGAGAACGCAAGATGTCTGAAGTCATGGATCGGGAGAGAGTGGAAGCGACCGCAGACGCCGCGCCGGCAGTGCAGACGGGAGCGGCACAGGAGCAGCCCGCCAAGGTCCCGCTGAAGGCGCGCTGGAAGGCCATGCCCCGGAAGAAGCGCCGCAGAATTGTCCGCTGGATCATCATTCTGTTGGTGGTGATTTTGGCGGGGGCTCTGCTCTATAAGTTTTTTGGCGGAAAAAAGGAGGAGGAGAGCCAGGTCATCACCGATGTGGTGCAGTACGGCTCCATCACCTCCACGGTGGACGGCAGCGGCCTGACCAAGGCCAAGAGCAGCGAGACCATCACCCTTACCACCACCGGCACCGTGCTGGACGTGCTGGTGACCGAGGGTGAGGTGGTCACCGCCGGAACGCCCCTGTTCACCATCGACAGCCCCGCGGCGGACGCCGCCGTGCAAAAGGCCCGGGCCAACCTGGAGGGTTATGAAAAGCAGCTGAGCCAGGCGGAAAAGGACATCGCGGGTCTGAACCTCTCCGCGGGCTACCCCGGCAAGCTGCTGGAAACCGTCACCCTCAACCCGGGAGATTCCATCTCCAAGGGGCAGAAGGTGGCGGTGCTGGCGGACGACACCCGCCTGCGCCTGACTCAGTACTACAGTTATGCCTACGCCGGAGAGCTGTATGCGGGGCAGACCGTAAACGTATCTGTTCCCGCCCTGATGAGCTCCATCCCCGGTACGATTGAGGCCGTACATATGGTGAGCCGCATCACCTCAGAGGGCTCCAAGCTCTTCTCTGCGGAGATACTGATTGACAATGAGGGGGCCCTGACCGCGGAGATGGCGGCCTCCGCCACCGTCACCGTGAACGGCGAGACGGTTTACCCCTATGAGCCGGGCAAGCTGGAGTATTACCGTACCGGCGATTTGAACTCCACCGTCAGCGGCACGGTGATCTCCAGCAGTCTGGTGGACTATCTCCAGGTCTCCACCGGGCAGGTGCTGGTGCAGATCGACGGGGAGGAGAGCGAGAGTGAGCTCTTCACCATTCAGCAGAATCTGGAGACTGCCCGGGAGGAGCTGGAGACCGCCGAGAAGAACCTTGCCAACTGCAGGGCCACAGCCCCTATTGACGGCATGGTCATCGGCCTGACCATTCAGCCCGGAGACGAGATCCCCGCCAACACCGCTGTGGTCACAATCTCCGACACGTCGGTCATCACTGTCACCGCCAATGTGGACGAGCGGAATATCAGCTATATCAAGCCCGGCATGATGGTGCAGCTGGACCAGTGGGGCAATCCGGGCTTTGGCATGGTGGAGACCGTCAGCATGTCCTCCACCGTCAATAACGGCGTGGCCACCTATCCCATTACGATCTCCGCCGATAACAGTGAGGGAAATCTCCAGGTCAACAGCTATGTGAACTACAGCCTCACCGCCAGCGAGAACGACAACTGCCTGATACTGCCTATCCAGTGCGTGCGGACCGTGTCGTTGGAGGACGGTTCCACCGCCACGGTGGTGTTCATCTCCGGCTCCCGGCCGGACAATGCTCTGGAGCTGCCCTATATGGATGAGGAGATCCCCGAGGGCTACTGGCCCGTGCCGGTGGAGATCGGTATTCAGGACAACTACAACGTGGAAATTCGCTCCGGCGTGGAAGAGGGGACCGAGGTCTTCACGCAGATCCAGTCCGACTACTACTGGGGTTAAGAGCCATGGCACATTTGGTTGAATTGAGCGAGGTCTACAAGATCTACGGCGAGGGGCTGGAGAGCGAGGTCCGCGCGCTGGACGGTGTGTCCCTCACCGTGGACCGGGGGGAGTTCGTGGCTATCGTGGGCCAGTCCGGCTCCGGCAAGTCCACGATGATGAACGTGCTGGGCTGCCTGGACATCCCTACCCGGGGGACATACCTTTTAGACGGCTCTGATGTCCGGGAGCTGACAGACAGGGAGCTCAGCCATATCCGCAACAAGCAGATCGGCTTTATCTTTCAGCAGTACAACCTGATCCAGAGCTTAACGGTGCTGGAAAACGTGGAGCTGCCCCTGATCTATCAGGGAATCAACGCCGACGACCGCTATGACCTGGCCATGGAGGCTCTGGAGCGGGTGGGCCTGTCGGGCCGCACCAAGCACAAGCCCACGGAGATGTCCGGCGGCCAGCAGCAGCGGGTGGCGATTGCCAGAGCGATTGCCACCCATCCCCCCATCATCATGGCCGACGAGCCCACCGGCGCTCTGGACTCCCGCACCGGCCAGGAGGTGCTGCAGTTTCTCCAGCAGCTGAACCGGGAGGGCAGCACCGTCATCCTCATCACCCATGACAACGGCATCGCCGCCACCGCCCGCCGCTGCGTGCGGCTGACGGATGGAAAAATCGTGGAGGACAGGGAGCAGGAGGTGGATTGGCTGTGAATATCCGACAGGCCGTAAAAATGGCTTGGAAATCCATTATCAGCAAAAAGGGCCGGTCTGTTTTAACGATGCTGGGCGTCATCATCGGCATCGCCGCTGTTATGACCATTGTCTCTGCCATGAACGGCTATACGGAGAAGACAATGGAGCAGTTTGCCGCTATGGGCAGCGACCGGATTAGTGTGTCTATCTACGCCTGGATCTATGACGAGGAGGGCAACGACATCTCCCCGGACTATTTCCCGGACCTCTACGACTTCTGCAACGGCATCCGGGAGTATGTGGCAGGGGTGACGCCGGAAGCCCGGGTCTACAACGCCACAGTGGTATACGGTACCAAAAACTCCAACAACTTTCAGTATGAGTGGACGGAAAAGGGCATTGTGGGGGACTATCCGCCCTCCGTTTGCTACGTCAGCGACCAATACAGCGCCTGTAAC
>CATNDT010000141.1 GCA_950097035.1 uncultured Oscillibacter sp. | reverse complement strand
TCCGGGCTGCCCTGCAGCAGCCCGGACCTCCTGGTTTTTCAGCAGAATACAGCAGCGGATCTTGCCGTCAGAACATCATGCCCCACAGCAGGAACCCCACACAGGCCACAATACCGGTAAAGATCAGAATCACCACCAGATAGCCCATGATATCCTTTGCCTTCAGGCCGGCCACGCCCAGGGCAGGCAGCGCCCAGAAAGGCTGGATCATGTTGGTCCACTGGTCGCCCCAGGCAATGCCCATGGCGGCACGGCCATAGTAGTTGGCCGCGTCGATCCCCGCCCGGGCGGCGATTTCCGTGGCGGCAGGCATCACGATGGGGCCCTGCACCGCCCACTGGCCGCCGCCGGAGGGCACAAAGAAGTTGATGATACCGCCGGAGAGGAACGTCCACAGGGGGAAGGATACGTCTGTGGAGATGCTGGTGAAGAAGTTTGCGATCATCTTCGCAAGAGACAGTCCCTCGGCATTCTGGGCAACCATCAGCCCCATAATGCCGGCGTAGAAGGGGAACTGCAGCAGCACGCCGGCAGAGCCCGCGGCGGCGTCGCCGATGGCGTCCACATACCGCCGCAGATCGCCGTGGGCCAGCAGGCCCAGGAAGAGGAAGATGGTGTTTACAGCGTTCAGATCCAGATTTGCAACGCCTACGGTAATAAAGAAATGGATGATGTAGAGGAATCCGGCCACCACAATGATCCCCCAGAGAATCTTGCTGTGCTCCATTTTCTCCGCGGGGGTCTCAACCTTATACTCCCGCTCCTTCTCCTCCTGCAGCAGGGCGGGGTCCACTGTGATGGTGTGCGCCTTGTCGGGGTGCATGGCGTAGTTGATCAGGGGCATCGCCACCAGAACCACCAGGCACATGATGATGTTCATGGGATGGAAAATGGTCTGCGTCAGGGGCGCCTGATACACCACGCCCAAAAACTCCTTGCCGTCCTTGGCGGCCATCTGCAACGGGATGGAGCCGGACAGGCCCGCATGCCAGATGACAAACCCGGAGTAGGCGGAGGCGATGAGCAGCGGGTAGTCCACATCGCTGACCCGGCGGGCCACCTCCTTGGCCAGCAGCGCGCCCACAATCAGGCCAAAGCCCCAGTTGAGCCAGCAGCATACGGTGGACACCGCGGTAACCACCACAATGGCGCTCCTCTTGCTGCGGGCAAGCCCGGCAATGGAGTTGAGGATCTGCTTGCAGACCCTGGCGGAGGCCAGTGCGGAGCCCAGCACCAGCACCAGCGCCATCTGCATGGAGAAGGACAAAAGGCCCCACATACCGTCGCCTGAGGCGCCCTTACCGCCCCAGGCCCAGATCATCTCCCAGGGGTTTTGCTGCGTGCCGAGACACGCGGCGATAAACACCACAATGGTCAGGATAATGGCGAACAAAAACGGGTCCGGCAACCACCGGTTCATAACGCGCACACACGCGTTGGAGAATTTTTTCAGCATAGCGCTCCCTCCCAAAATCGTTAAAACTTTGTCATTTGTGAATTGCGTCTTCGATTATATCAGCTGTTCACAATTTGTCAATACTTTTCTCCGTTAAAAAATCCAAAAAATCCGTTTTTTTCCCGCTCTCTTTTAAACAGAGAACGCGGCGGGGCCCAATCCCCGCCGCGCGGCAAATTCTGTATTACTTTCGGCCTGCCAGCTCCCGCAGCGTCTCCATCACCTCGCTAAATTCCCGGGCGCTGGCGGAGGGGTTGCCCCGCAGAATCCGCAGAGACCGCCGGTAGCTGCCGGGCTCCCGGCTCCGGATCACGGCCTCCCGCTGCCGAAGCCGGGCAACGGCCTCGTTCAGTTCCTCCCGGCGCTCCTCCAGGGCCTCCCCGGTCAGGCCTGGCATACTGTCCAGGTGGTTCCGGCAGGTCTCCAGTGCGTCGGCAATGGTCCCCAGTGCCTCCAGCTTGGCATCGGTGCGGCGGCGGACAGACTCCTCCCAGCGCTCCTGCCGCCTCTGTGTCCGCCGGGCATGGGCCTCCCGCAGGTCCTGCAGCTCCTCCTGGACGCGGCTTTGCAGCAGCAGCTTTTCCACCTCCGTCCGCTCACGAAAGCGGCGCAGGTCGTCCTCCGCAAAGGCGGCGGCCACCTCGGCGCGTTTTGCCAGGCGGCGCAGCTCCTCGTTCTCCTCCGCAAGGCGAGTGAGGACATCCCGCAGGTCCAGCGCGGCCTGGACAGAGCAGAGCACATCCGCCGCAAAGGCGGCGGTGAGCGCCAGCGCCGCCGGGTCCACCACCCACGCGGGCACTCCGGCCAGCAGCCGCCCCACCGGCGGGTGGATAAACCGTACCAGCAAAATGGAGAAAAAACCCCAGGCAACAGAGCTCGTGAGGCAGATATGCCCGTTCAGATTGAACTTTTGCTTGGAATAGTCCCAATAGCGGACCTTAAAAATCCGCTCCATGGCCGCGCCGGTGACATACTCCAGCACTGTGGCGGCAGCCATGCCGAAAAGCCACACCAGCCGCAGGTCATCCTCCACCGGGATCACGGCAAACAGTATGATGATGGCCCCGGAGCCGTAAATCGGCAGCAGCGGACCGTGGAGAAATCCCCGGTTCACCCACCGCCTCTGGCAGGCGGAGACATAGCAGGACTCCCAGATCCAGCCGCAAAAACAGTAAAAATAGAACAGCAGCGCCCATTGTCCCGCGGTATAAACGTGCATAACGTCTTTCCCCTCAATCCCGGTCAATGCGGAAATCGCCCCGGGCCGCGGCCTCGGCCCGGCGCAGCTTGTCCGCCGCCAGCGCATCCAGCACGCCGCCGATAACCTGATTGGAAACCAGAAAGCCCCTGGGCGTTAAATGCCAGCGCCCGGCCTCCAAAACGGCGTAACCGGCCTCGCGGCATTGCTCCAAAAAGGGCAAAAAGCACCGGAAGCGGCGGCGAAAACGGTTTTCAAACTCCTTCGGGTCCAATCCCCGAATCGTCCGCAGCCCCAGCATCAGCCACTCGATATCCCGGTCCATGGGTGGGATGCGGTCATTTTCCGACAGCATGGACGCATGCTCCCGCACGCCCCGGATATAGACCTCCAGATCCCGCTCGTAGGCATAGCGCACGCCGCCCAGGTCTGAGTGGGCCCCGGGCCCAAACCCTATGTACTCCCCCAGCGTCCAGTATTTCAGGTTGTGACGGGAGGCAAAGCCGTCCTTTGCGAAGTTGGAAATCTCATATTGCCGGTATCCCTGCCGGGCCAGATACTCCACCGTATGCAGATACATGTCCACCTGAACGTCGTCCCCCGGCAGGTCTGCCGGCTCCAGACGGTCATACAGGGGCGTTCCCTCCTCCACCTTCAGCCCATAGCAGGACAGGTGCTCCGGCTCCAGCGCCACAGCGGCGGCGAGATTCCCCCGCCACTGCTCCAGCGTTTGCCCGGGCAGCCCGTAAATGAGATCCAGCGACAGGTTTTGAAAGCCCGCCTTTCGGGCCGCCGCCACAGCGGCGGCAGTCTGGTCCGCCGTGTGCACCCGTCCCAGCTCCCCCAACTCGCGGTCGCTGGCGGACTGCATGCCCAGTGAGATGCGGTCAAAGCCCGCCTTTCTAAGGCCCCGCAGCATCTTCCAGTCCCCGGCGGTGTCCGGATTGGCCTCCAGCGTAATCTCCACATCCCTGGCCAGGTGATACCGCTTTAAAACGGTCTTTATAATTTTTGTCAGCCGCTTCTCCCCCAGGTAGCTGGGCGTGCCGCCGCCAAAATACACCGTGTCCGCCAGATATCCCGCGGCGTAGGGGGCCATCTCCGTCAGGTGGGCGCACAGAGCGTCGGTATACGCGTCCATCCGCTCCTCGCCGTCCGGCAGAGAGTAGAAATCACAGTAAGTGCACTTTCTCTTGCAAAAGGGAATGTGGATGTACAGTCCCAGGGGTTTTTTCTCCGGCTTCATGAACGGTCCCTCCAAAATATGCTATGCCGTCAGTGTACCCCTTTTCACCGGAATTTGCAAGGGCGCATATTGCGGCCCCCGACGGGGATACTAAAGAAAATCTTTCCGGAAGCGAGGGATCCCCATGGATATGTCACCTAAGGAATACCAGCAATATGTGCAGCAGCGGGCCGAAAAATCCCCTCTGCTAAAAAACACAGCGCTGGCCTTTGTCATCGGCGGACTGATCTGCGTGCTGGGCCAGCTGATTCAAAACGGCTGGGCGGCGGCGGGGCTCAGTCAGGAGGACGCGGGCACCGCCACCTCCTGCTCTTTGGTGCTGCTGTCCGCACTGCTGACAGGCCTGAACCTCTACAACAAGCTGGCAAGGTTTGGCGGCGCAGGCACACTGGTGCCCATTACCGGCTTTGCCAACGCGGTGGTCTCTCCGGCCATCGACTTTAAGAGCGAGGGCATTGTCACCGGCATGGCGGCCAAAATGTTTCTGGTAGCCGGTCCGGTCATTGTGTTCGGCACACTGGCCAGTGTGGTCTACGGCGTGATCTCCATGCTGCTGGGCGGGCAGTAACAGCGCAGGCCGCTGCGGAAACGTTTTCCGCAGCGGCCTGTATCTCTCAGTCCTCTTTGGGTAAGATCAGATTCAGCAGCACCGCCATCAGTGTGGCGATGACCACCGGGGACTTGCCGAAAATCATGGTGAAGCTGTCAGGAAACTGGTTCAGGGCCGCACTGGCCTGGGAGATCCCCACACCCAGTGCAGCCGACAGGCCCACAACGGTGGTATTTCGGGCCGTCAGCTCCTGGGAGGCGATCAGGCGCATCCCCGTCATGGCAATGGTGGAAAACACCGTGATGGTGGCCCCGCCCAGCACACACTGGGGAATCGTTGTCAGCACCGCCGCAAACCTGGGCGACACCCCTGCCAGCAGCAGAAAAACGCCTGTCAGCGTGAACACCGTCCGGTTCACCACCTTGTTGGTGGTGACAATCCCCACGTTCTGGGAATAGGTGGCCGTAGGCAGCCCCCCAAACAGCGCTGCGGCGATATTGGCCGCACCATAGGCGATGATACCGCCCTGGAGCTCGTTGTCCGTGGGGTCCCGGTCCATCCCGCCCACCGTGGTGGCGGTAAAGTCCCCGATGGCCTGGATGGAGTTGATGGCAAACAGCAGCCCCAGCGCCACACAGGAGGGCACGTCAAAACTGATGCCAAAGTGCAGAAAGCGGGGCAAAGAAAACCAGGCGGCCTCTCCCACCTCTGCAAAACTCACCATGCCAAAGCAGAGCGCCGCCCCATAGCCCAGAGCCATTCCCAACAGGATGGAGGCCAGCTTGCAGATACCCTTTCCCCGGTTATTCAGCACCATCACCGCCGCCAGCGTTAAAATGGCAACGAGCCAGTTCTGCCAGGAGCCGTACACCAGCGCCTCCGGCAGCCCTTTGGCCGCAACGGACTCATAGGTATTGCCCGTGCCGCCGGCCATGTAGTTGATAGCCGTTGGATAGAGGGACAGGCCAATGGTAAACACCACCGTACCGGTAATTACCGGCGGAAACAGCAGCCGGATCTTCTTCACAAACAGTCCCACCAGGATCGCTATAACGCCGCCTGCCAGCATGGCTCCGGCAATGGCAGACACGCCGCCGCCCCCGGCGGCGATGGCCTGCATGCTGGGCAGATACGCAAAGCTGACGCCCAGAATCACCGGCAGACCGGAGCCAAACCGCTCCCCTATGGGGAACAGCTGCAGCAGCGTGGACACGGCGGACATCACCAGCGACGCCTGGATCAGCAAAACCCGGTCCGCCTGACTTAGACCAAGGGCTCCGGCGATGATAATGGGCGGCGTGACGCAGCCAACGATCATAGCCACCAGGTGCTGGAGAGCCAGAGAGACGGAGGCGCCCAGGGGCGGCGAACCGTGAAACCGGAACAACAGCTCCCTGCGGCTATCGGGGGGATGCATAGACATACGCTCCTTTTTCTGTAGTGTAGACTTTACCATCATACCATAGCTTCCGGGAAAAGCAAGAAAAGGTCGACCTATTTCCCATTCCCGGCATGTAGAATATTTGCCCACCTGTTTGTGGATTTTCCCATAACCGCAGCCGGGGACAGCCGCCCGGAAGCGGGTTAAAAATCCGCCGTTGAATATCTCCTCTGTCTGGGCTATACTAAAAACGCTGCATATTGTTTTTCTGCCGGCCAAAAAGGAGGGGATTGCCATGTCCGGTCACAGCCGCGAAAAATACTGGTCCGCAGCCGCGTTGAAGCGGCGGGGCTGGACCAATCAGCTGATCCGTGCGCTTTTGCCCAAGCCCCGCTACCTCCCATCCGGAGATCACTCCGTCCGCGTGTGGGACAGGGCGGACGTGCGCGCGGCGGAGAGCAGCCCCCGGTTTACCGGCCGGGCCGTATCGCCCAAAAGCGCCGCCCGGCCCTCCGGCCACCCCGCGCCGGGCGTACAGCAGGCCCGCGCCGCTCTGGCGCAGGCCTGGGAGGATGCAGACCGGGACGACTCCCCCGCCTGGCTTCTGGCCGGGCACTACCACCGCGGAATCCTCGCCCGGCTGCCCGCCATGACCGGCAGCCGCAGGATACAGGCCTCCCAGGCGCACGCCTGGCTGCGTGAATTCCTGTCCCTGGAGCAACGCCGCGGCGGCCGGCGCCTGCCGGAGATCCTGAAAAACTTCCTTCGGGCCGCTCCCTGGCTGGGCGAGTATTCCGGCCACCCGCTGGCCGAACAGGTCCGCGCCCGCTACACCCAAACGCTGTATGCCGCCGCAAACCAGGCCATAGCAGATTTTACCGCCGCGCAGCCCGAGGCCGGCCTTGCGGCGCTGCTGCGGGCCAGAAATTTTCCGGTCCTGCAGCTGCTGCACGAGGGTCTTGGCGCGGTGTGGTCCGCCTGGTACGTTCCCCAGGCCATCCGCACCAGCCTGTCGCTCCTGATCGCGCTGA
>CATNDT010000140.1 GCA_950097035.1 uncultured Oscillibacter sp. | reverse complement strand
AGCTCTTGTTCTCGGCGATCCAGCGGCCGGCAAAGGTGCCGTCCTGAATGTCGGTGAGGACGGCCTTCATGTTCTTTTTCGTCTCCTCATAGGGCAGGATGCGGCTGCCGGAGACATATTCGCCGAACTCGGCGGTGTCGGAGATGGAGTAGTTCATCATGGCTACGCCGCCCTTATTCACAAGGTCGATGATGAGCTTCATCTCATGAATGCACTCAAAATAGGCGTTTTCGGGGGCGTAACCGGCCTCTACCAGCGTCTCAAAGCCCAGCTTCATCAGCTCTACCACGCCGCCGCAGAGAATGGCCTGCTCGCCGAAGAGGTCGGTCTCCGTCTCGTCCTGGAAGGTGGTTTCCATAACGCCGCCCCGGGCGCAGCCAATGCCGGCGGCGTAGGCAAGGCCGATATCATAGGCCTTGCCGGTGGCGTTCTGCTCCACGGCCAGCAGGCAGGGCACGCCCTTGCCGTTGACATAGGTGGAGCGGACGGTGTGGCCGGGGCCCTTGGGGGCGATCATCAGCACGTCCACATCCGCCGGGGGGACAATCTGCTTAAAGTGGATGTTGAAGCCGTGGGCAAACATCAGGGCGTTGCCGGATTCCAGATGGGGGGCGATGTCCTTTTTATACATGTCGGCCTGGGCCTCGTCGTTGATGAGAATCATGATGATGTCGGCCCATTTGGCAGTTTCCGGCACGCTCATCACCTTCAGCCCGGCGGCCTCCGCCTTGGCCTGGCTGGCGCTGCCGGGCCGCAGGCCCACGCACACGTCGCAGCCGGATTCCTTCAGGTTCAGCGCGTGGGCGTGGCCCTGGGAGCCATAGCCGATGATGCCGATCTTCTTTCCGTCCAGCTTGCCCAGATCACAGTCCTTCTCATAATACATTTTTGCCATAGTCATACTCCTCCTTCAATTTGCTGTCGTTGTATATTGTGCTGCGCCCTCTCTCGATGGCGATAGTACCGGTTTTTGCAATTTCAAGAATGCCAAAGTCCTCCAGCATGCCGATCAGGGCCGTGTTTTTGCCGCGGGAGCCGAAAACCCAGATGGTCAGGCAATCCCGGTCCGCGTCAATGACCTGGGCGCGGAAGATATTCGCGATCTGAATAATCCCGTCCCGGGCGGCGCGGTCCGCCGTGCGTACCTTGATCAGCGCGGTCTCCCGCCGGATACAGCTCTCCTCATCAAAGATCTTCACCGCCTTAACAGGCAGGAGCTTGCGGCACTGGGCGGCGATCTGATCAATCATCAGCCCGTCTGCCGCCAGCTCGATGGAGATGCGGGTGATGCCGGGCCTGTCTGTGGCGTCGGAGACAATAGACTCAATATTGTACCCCTTCCGGGAGAACAGGCGGGATACCTGGCTTAAAACGCCCGCCGTGTCCTGCACCAGCAGGCACTCCATAATCGCCCGGGTGGCGCGAATCTTCAAAGCGCATCCCTCCTAAGAGAAAAATATACCGGCGTTTGCGGGAAAAAAGCCCGTGACCCCTGCCGGGTCACGGGCTTTTGGAAGTTTGATGACTGCGATACTCGGTAGCTTGTTGCCAAGCCCTTTAACAGGAACCGGGAATCATGTTCACATTCCGCGCATGACCAGACGCACTATTCTGTTTCCGTACCAAATCACCAGTACCAGAGCCAGAATAATGTGAATCCCCAGAATGCTGTTGAGAGCGAACATCGTGACCATGGGAACCTCCCGAGACCTGTCTTGTTTTGCTATTATACCTGCCCGATGTGAAAAGCGCAACAAAAAAATGAGGATCCGGAATGTTTCTGGATGATCCGACGAAAATTGTGGGGAATATAGAATTTGTTTGTGGCAATATATGACAAAATTTTAGGAAGAAGTTTATTCTGTTGGCTGAAAAATTTTTCAGACAACAGCTGAAATGGCCTGTTGGGGCGGGATTTCCTGAAATTTCAGGCTTGACAAAGGCGGGGAAGTCCTGTAAATTATACAGCAACGAAAAACGCACAGATACGATGACAGGGAGAAAATCCCCCCGGAAGGCTTCAGAGAGTTGCCGGATGCTGCGAGGCAATGCGGAACGGGCGGATGTCACTGGCCCTTGAGTATTTCCGCTGAGGCGCGGGCTTAGGCGGAAACGGGTATCCCCACCGTTACCAAAGGGGCGGGATTCGCGGGCGAAGCGCCGCGCCGATACCGAAAGCGGGCAGTTTTGCCAATGAGAGTGGTACCGCGGAAGTTCAGGCTTTCGTCTCTTCTATGATGGAGGGGCGGAGGCTTTTTTTGCAGCCTGTTGCGGCGTCTGTGCCGGTTTTTGACCTATCCTTAGTATTTCAGGAGGAATCAGTTTTATGAAGCGTATCAGGATATTTGACACCACGCTGCGGGACGGGGAGCAGTCACCGGGGTGCAGCATGAACCTCTCGGAAAAGGCGGAGATGGCGCGGCAGCTGGAGAAGCTGGGGGTGGATATCATCGAGGCGGGATTTGCCATCGCCTCCCCCATGGATTTTAAGAGTGTGCAAAAGATCGCCAAGGCCGTGAGCAGCTGCACGGTGGCGAGTCTGGCCCGGTGCGTCAGGGGGGATATCGACGCGGCCTGGGATGCGGTGAAAGAGGCAAACCACCCCCGCATCCACGTGTTCCTCGCCACCAGCGACATCCACATGGAGTACAAGCTCCAGATGAGCCGGGAGCAGGTGCTCCAGCGCATCAGCGACATGGTGGCGTATGCCAGGGGCAAGTGCGGCGACATCGAATTTTCAGCCGAGGACGCCTCCCGCTCAGACCGGGCGTTTTTGGCCCGGTGCTACGAAAACGCCATTGCCGCCGGAGCCACCACACTGAACGTGCCGGATACGGTGGGCTATTCCACCCCCCAGGAGATGGGGGATCTGATTCGCTACCTCCGGGAGAACGTGCGGGGCATTGAGAATGTGGATATCTCCGTCCACTGTCACAACGACCTTGGCATGGCGGTGGCCAACACGCTGGCCTGCGTTCAGGCCGGGGCCACTCAGGTGGAGTGCACTGTTAACGGTATCGGCGAACGGGCCGGCAACGCCAGTATGGAGGAGATCGTCATGGCCCTGCGCACACGGGCGGACTTTTACGGTGTGGAGACGGGGATCAACACAAAGCAGATCTACCGCAGCAGCAAGCTTTTAAGCAATATCACCGGTGTGCCCATTCCGCCCAGCAAGGCCATTGTGGGGGCCAACGCCTTTGCCCACGAGTCCGGCATCCACCAGCACGGCGTCATTGCCAACGCCCAGACCTATGAGATCATGAATTCCACCGATGTGGGTGTTCCCCAGAACACTATGGTCCTGGGCAAGCACTCCGGCAAGCACGCCCTGCGGGAGAAGCTGGAGTCCATGGGCTATGAGCTCACAGACGAGGAGCTGGAGAGCGTGTTTGCCCGCTTCAAGGCCATGGCGGACAAGAAAAAGAACATCACCGGCTCAGATCTGGAGGCGCTGGTGCTCCACCGCCGCAACAACATCAACCCCACCTGCCGGCTGGTGAGCCATGTGGTCAACGCCGGCAACAGCATTCCCAACACCTCCTTTGTCCGGCTGCAGCGGGACGGAGAGGTACTGGAGGAGGTGGCCATCGGTTCCGGTCCGCTGGACGCGGCCTTTAAAGCCATCAACCGTATGCTGGGCATGGATATCCGCCTGGAGAGCTACAGCCTTAACGCCGTGACAGACGGCGAGGACGCCATCGGCGAGGCCGTGGTGAAGCTGACGGACGGCGGCGGAGAGTCCTATACCGGCACGGGCCTCTCCACCGATATTCTGGAGTCCTCCATCCGCGCCTACGTCAACGGTATCAATAAGATGCTGGAGTCCAACACCTGAGATCCGATCTATCAAAATGAAGGAGTAAGAGACAATGGGAATGACCATGACACAGAAGATCCTGGCCCGCCATGCGGGGCTGGACAGCGTCCGTCCGGGGCAGCTGATCCAGGCCCGGCTGGATCTGGTGCTGGGCAACGACATCACCACCCCGGTGGCCGTGAACGAGTTCGGGGCGGCGGGCTTTGACCGCGTGTTTGACAGGAGCAAAATTGCCCTGGTGATGGATCACTTTGCCCCCAATAAGGACATCAAGGCCGCCGAACAGTGCAGGCAGTGCCGCACCTTTGCCCGGCGGTTTGACATCGAGCACTTCTATGACGTGGGAGAGATGGGTATTGAGCACGCTCTGTTGCCGGAGAAAGGCCTGGTGGCTCCCGGCGAGGCGGTCATCGGCGCGGACTCCCACACCTGCACCTACGGCGCTTTGGGCGCCTTCTCCACCGGCGTGGGGTCCACGGACATGGGTGCGGCCATGGCGGCGGGAGAGACCTGGTTCAAGGTGCCCTCCGCCATCCGGGTGCACCTCACCGGAAAGCTGCGGCCCTTCGTTTCCGGCAAAGATGTGATTTTGACGCTTATCGGCATGATCGGCGTGGACGGAGCCCGCTACCAGTCCCTGGAGTTTACCGGCCCCGGCGTGGGGGCGCTTTCGATCTATGACCGGCTGACCATCGCCAACATGGCCATTGAGGCCGGCGGCAAAAACGGCATTTTCCCGGTAGACGATATCACCCGGGCCTATGTGAAGGACCGTGTAAACCGCCCCTGGGAGGCCGTGGAGGCGGATCCGGACGCGGAGTATGAACGCACCGTGGAGATCGACCTTGACAAGGTGGACTGCACCGTGGCCTGGCCCCACCTGCCGGAAAATGCCCACAGCGCCCGGGAGGGGGGAGATATCGCTGTCGACCAGATCGTTATCGGTTCCTGCACCAACGGGCAGCTGCCGGACATGGCGGCGGCGGCGGAGATTTTAAAGGGACGCCATCTGGCGCAGGGGGTCCGGGGCATCGTTATCCCCGCCACCCAGAGCGTCTATCGGGAGTGCATGCGCCGGGGCTATGCGGATATCTTCCTGGATGCGGGCTGCATCGTCTCTACCCCCACCTGCGGGCCCTGCCTTGGCGGCCACATGGGGATTTTGGCCGCCGGAGAGCGGTGCGTCTCCACCACCAACCGCAATTTCGTGGGCCGCATGGGTCATGTTGACAGCGAGGTGTACCTCGCATCCCCCGCTGTGGCCGCAGCCTCCGGCGTCGCCGGACATATCGCTCATCCTGAGGAGGTCGTAAACAGATGAACGCACAGGGAATCGTCCATAAATACGGGGACCACGTGGATACCGATGTGATTATCCCCGCCCGCTATCTCAACACCCCCAACGCAAAAGAGTACGCCGTCCACTGCATGGAGGATATCGACAGGGACTTTGTTGCCAGAGTGCGGGAGGGGGACATTATGGTGGCCGGGGTGAACTTCGGCTGCGGCTCCTCCCGGGAGCACGCGCCCGCCGCCATCAAGGCCTGCGGCGTGTCCTGCGTCATCGCCAAAAACTTTGCCCGCATCTTCTACCGCAACGCCATCAACATCGGCCTCCCCATTCTGGAGTGCCCCGCCGCCAGCGAGGGGATCTCCGCCGGGGATCGGGTGTCTGTGGATTTTGACACCGGCGTAATCACCAATGTGACGAAAAACGAGACCTATCAGGCGGAGCCCTTTCCGCCCTTTATCAGGGACATGATTCAAAAGGGAGGCCTCATGGCCTCTTTGAAAGCGAAGGAGGCCGCCCGATGAATAAGACCATTGCGGTAATCCGGGGCGACGGCATCGGCCCGGAGATCGTGGGGGAGGCCATCGGCGTGCTGGACGCCGTGGCGGATAAGTTCGGCCACGCCTTTATTTATCAGGAGGCCCCCATGGGCGGCTGCGCCATCGACGCGTTCGGCGTGCCGCTGCCGGAGAGCAGTCTGCACACCTGCCTGCAGGCCGACAGTGTGCTGCTGGGGGCGGTGGGCGGCCCCAGGTGGGACGCGCAGCCCCCCGTCAACCGCCCGGAACGGGGACTTTTAAAGCTCAGGGAAGCTATGGGCCTTTACACAAACATCCGGCCTGCCCGGATGTTTGCAGACCTCTCCGCCGCCTGCCCCCTGCGGGCGGACATTGCCGCAAGGGGCATTGATTTTGTGGTGGTGCGGGAGCTTATCGGCGGCGTGTACTTTGGCAGCCACACCACGGTGGAGGAGAATGGAGAGCAAAAGGCCGAGGACATCATGAGCTACGCGGAGCACGAGATCCGCCGGGTGGCCCACGTGGCCTTTCAGATGGCCCGGAAGCGCCGCCGCCGGGTCACCTCCGTCGACAAGGCCAACGTGCTGGACACCTCCCGTCTCTGGCGAAAGACCGTGACGGAGGTGGCGGCGGCGTACCCCGACGTGGAGCTTCTCCACATGTATGTGGACAACGCCGCCATGCAGATCGTCCGGGACCCCAGCCAGTTTGACGTGATTGTGACGGAGAATCTCTTTGGGGATATCCTCTCAGACGAGGCCAGCCAGATTACCGGCTCCATCGGTATGATCCCCTCCTCCAGCATGGGGGAGGGCAGCCGGGGGCTGTACGAGCCCATCCACGGTTCCGCGCCGGACATCGCCGGGCAGGACAGGGCCAACCCCATCGGCACCGTGCTGGCGGCGGCCATGATGCTGCGCTATGGCTTTGACATGGCGGCGGAGGCGGACACCGTCGAGGCGGCGGTGGACGCCGTGCTGAAGGACGGCTACCGCTGCGGCGACATCATGCAGAGCGGCGGCAGGCTGGTGGGCTGTCGGGAGATGGGGCGGCTGATCCGGGAGCGGATTTGAGAGATGGCCGGAATTGTGAAAAACAGGAAGAGGCCAACCGGGGAGCGGTCAGCTCCCGGTGCTTTTCAAACCGGCAGGCCTGAGGGGCCGACACGCGCCGCAGATGTCCCGCGGCGCAAAAACGTCGTTTAAAACCCTGCTTTGTGTGGGTTGAGATTTTC
>CATNDT010000139.1 GCA_950097035.1 uncultured Oscillibacter sp. | reverse complement strand
GGCCGTCTGTCTTACGATTTCCGCCGATTATCCGCCGGAAGTGGACGGCGGCGGCAACGGCCTGCTATGATACCCTTCAGGGCTCCGCAAATTTCGCCCGGTCCCGGTCGATTTGCTTTTGATAGCGCTCCGCCTCGGAAAAGACGCAGCCGCAGTATTTCTGCATGTAAAAGCCCAGCTCCCGGGCCCGCCGATTCCCCGCCCGGAAGTTGGGCCGGAAATCCCGGTATAAAAATTTCACACCGTACTGCGCCGCGTACCGCTCCGCCGCCCGAACGATGCCCTCGTGGTCCTGATACAAGCTCGCCAGCAGCGTGGTGGTGAAGGCCCCAAAGCCGCCCGCCGCCGCGTACTGCGCCGCCCCCTCCAGCCGGTGGCTGTAGCAGTAGGCGCAGCGGCCGTCGATATCCTCCGCCACCTGGCGGACAAATTCCCGCAGGCCGTAATCCTCCCGGACGCGGACCTCCATACCGACGGTGGGCGCGTACTCCAGCAAGCAGTCCCGCCGGGCCTGGTACTCCTTCCAGGGGTGGATGTTGGGGTTATACCAAAAAGCCACCGGCTCGATCCCCTCGGCCCGGAGGGGATCGATACACGAGAGTGAGCAGGGGGCACAGCAGCAGTGCAGCAGGACTTTTTCCATTTCGGCGTACCTTCTTCCGGTTCTAGTGTGGATGGGACAAGTATATCATGTAACAGGGCAATGTGAAAGCAAAAATTCACAGGGATTCTTAACAATTTTTTTACAGGCTTTGCAGATTTTCGCGATTGCATATTCTGTCGAAAAAGAGTAAAATACCAAAGAATGTGGAGTTCGGCCCCCCGCCAAGTATTGGGCTGCGGCCATTTTCCCAAAGGAGGAACCAACCTTGAAAGTCGGTCTTGACGTGGGTTCCACCACCATCAAATGCGTGGTGCTGGACGACGCCAACAACATTGTCTACAGTACATATCAGCGGCACTTCAGCCACATCCTGGAAAAATCCGAAGAGCTCCTGCGCCAGGTGGCGGAGACGTATGTCCCCGGCGGGCGGGCGGAGTTCGCCATCTCCGGCTCTGCCGGCATGGGCATGGCGGAGAGCGTGGAGGTCCCCTTTGTGCAGGAGGTATTCGCCACCCGCGTGGCGGCTGGGGAGCTGGCCCCCGGCACCGACGTGGTCATCGAGCTGGGGGGCGAGGACGCCAAGATCCTTTTCCTCACCGGCGGCACCGAGGTGCGGATGAACGGCTCCTGCGCCGGCGGCACCGGGGCCTTTATCGACCAGATGGCCACCCTTTTGAAAATGAGCGCCGACGAGATGGACCAGGCCGCCGCCGCGGCGGAGAAGACCTATACCATCGCCTCCCGCTGCGGCGTGTTCGCCAAGAGCGACGTGCAGCCCCTGATTAACCAGGGGGCCCGGGCGGAGGATATCGCCGCCAGCATCTATCAGGCGGTGGTCAACCAGACCATCGCGGGGCTGGCTCAGGGCCGGCCCATCCGCGGCAGCGTGCTGTATCTGGGCGGGCCGCTGACCTTTTCGCAGTGCCTGCGGAAAAGCTTTGACAAAACCCTGGGCGTCCAGGGCCGCTGTCCGGAAAACAGCCTCTTGTTCGTGGCGCTGGGCGCGGCGTTTTACGCCGACCAGACCTTTGCCCTGGACGCGGTGTGCAAACGCCTGAAAGAGCGGGGCGCCTCAGAGACCTACCGCAGCCAGCCCCCCCTCTTTGAAAACCGGACGGAGTACGACGCCTTTGTGGCCCGCCACGCCAGGGCCTCCGTGCCCCGGGCGCCCTTTGGCCCGGACTACGCCGCCCCGGTGCACATCGGCATAGACTCCGGCTCCACCACCGTCAAGGTGGCGGTCGTCGACCAGGACGCCCGGCTGCTGTTCACGGACTACCGCCCCAATCTCGGCAATCCCGTGCCGCTGATCCGGGAGGTCCTGCAGCGGCTCTACGACGGCCACCCGGCGCTGCACGTGGCCTCCGTCACCACCACCGGCTACGGCGAGGACCTGGCCCGCAGCGCCTTCCACGCCGATTACGGCGTGGTGGAGACCGTGGCCCACTTCACCGCCGCCCGGTATTTCCTGCCCGGCGTGGACTTCATCATCGACATCGGCGGCCAGGATATGAAGTGCTTCAAAATCGAGCAGGGGGCCATCAGCAACATCTTTTTAAACGAGGCCTGCTCCTCCGGCTGCGGCAGCTTTCTCCAGACCTTTGCCCAGGCGCTGGGCTACGATGTAAAGGAGTTTGCGAAGCTGGGGCTCTTTGCCTCCCGCCCGGTGGACCTTGGCAGCCGGTGCACGGTTTTTATGAACTCCAGCGTAAAGCAGGCCCAGAAGGACGGGGCCACCATTGAGAATATCTCCGCGGGCCTCTCCATCTCTGTTGTGAAAAACGCCATTTACAAGGTCATCCGCGCCGCCTCTCCGGAGGAGCTGGGGCGGAACATTGTGGTGCAGGGCGGCACCTTCCACAACGAGGCCGTACTCCGCGCCTTTGAAAAGGAGATGGGCGTGGAGGTCATCCGGCCCGACATCGCAGGCCTCATGGGCGCTTACGGCGCGGCGCTGTACGGCCGGGGCAAATCTGCCCCCGGCCACACCAGCACGCTGCTGGGCCCCGCCGCCCTGACCTCTTTTCACCAGGAGACGGAGAACCGTGTGTGCGGCCTGTGCGGCAACAACTGCCAGCTCACCGTCAACACCTTTGCCGGGGGCGAGACCTTTATCAGCGGCAACCGCTGTGACCGCCCTGTTACCGGCAAGGCGGACACCGGCGAGCGGAATCTGTACGCCTATAAGCGCAGGCTGATTTTGGGCTACCGGCCCGTCCCCGGCAGGCGGGGAAAAATCGGCCTGCCCCTGTGCCTGAACTTCTGGGAGCTGCTGCCCTTCTGGCACACCTTTTTCACCAGGCTGGGCTTTGCGGTGTACCACAGCCCCCTCTCCAGCAGAGACCTGTACTTAAAGGGACAGGGCACGATCCCCAGCGACACCGCGTGTTTCCCCGCCAAGCTGGCCCACGGACATATTCAGTTTCTCTCCAAGCTGGGACTGGACGCCATTTTCTACCCCTGCATGACCTACAACATCGACGAGGGTCTGGGGGACAACCACTACAACTGCCCCGTGGTGGCCTACTATCCGGAGGTCATCGCCGGAAACTGCCCGGAGATCAAAACCACAAAATTCATCTATGACTACGTGGGTCTCCACCGGCCCAGGGACTTTACAAAAAAGATCTTCGCGATCCTGCGGCAATACTTCCCGGATCTCACCCGGAGCGAGGTGAAGGAGGCCGCAAACGCCGCCTACGCCGAATACGCCCAGCATATGGCCCTCATCCGCAGGGAGGGCGCCCGCATCATCGACCAGGCCCGGGCGGAGGGCCGCCGCATCATCGTGCTGGCGGGCCGGCCCTATCACGTGGACCCTGAGGTCAACCACGGCATCGACACCCTGCTCACCCGCTTTGGCGCGGCGGTGGTGACAGAGGACTCTATTTCAGACCGGGTGGAGCGCTTTCCCACCACGGTGCTGAACCAGTGGACCTATCACTCCCGGCTGTATGCGGCGGCCAAATACTGCTGCCGGCAGCCAGACATGGACCTTGTGCACCTAGTGAGCTTTGGCTGCGGCGTGGACGCCATCACCACCGACGAAACCCAGGCCATCCTGCATGAGGGCGGCAAGCTCTATACCCAGCTGAAAATCGACGAGATCACCAATCTGGGCGCGGTGCGCATCCGCCTGCGGAGTCTGTTTGCCGCCCTGGACGAGCAGGGCGAAAAACGCTGAAAGGAGACCTGCGGCTATGGAGCCCAATGTACAGAGCTATCCCAAATTCACCCCCGAAATGAAAAAGACCCATAAGATCCTGATCCCAAATATGGCCCCTGTGCAGTTCCGCATCCTGGCCGCCGCTATGGAGCAGGCGGGCTATACCTGTGAGCTGCTGGAAAACTGCGGCAGTCAGGTCAGCGAGCTGGGGCTGAAATACGTCCACAACGACACCTGCTATCCCGCGCTGCTGGTCATTGGCCAGTTTCTGGACGCCCTGGCCTCCGGGAAATACGATCTGGATCACACCGCCCTCATCATCACCCAGACCGGCGGCGGCTGCCGGGCCTCCAACTACATCCACCTGCTGCGAAAGGCCCTGGTAAAGGCCGGCTACGGCCAGGTACCGGTGGTGAGCCTGAACTTCTCAGGCCTTGAAAAGGACTCCGGCTTCCCCATGACGCTGCCCTTTATGCGAAAGCTGCTGGCGGTGATCTACTACGGCGACCTGCTGGTGGCCCTGAAGGCCCAAACGGAGCCCTACGAGGTGGAAAAGGGCGCATCTGCCGCCTGCCAGGAGAAGTGGCTGAACACGATCTGCGGCTGGGTCCGGGAGGACCGGGGTTACAGCGGCAAGGAGGTCAGAGCCGCCATGCCCAGGATCGCCGCGGATTTCGCCGCCATCCCGGTGCGCCGCGTCCCCAAGGTGAAAGTCGGCGTAGTTGGCGAGATCTATGTGAAATACTCCCCCCTCGGCAACAATGACCTGGAAAAATTTCTTGCCACCCAGGACTGCGAGGTAAACCTGCCGGGCCTGATGGGCTTTGTGCAGTACTGCGCCTACAATCCCTCTGAAACCGCCCGGCTGTATGGCGGCAGCTTTCTGGAAAAGCACATCTCCGGTGTAATCCTGAAATACATTGAGAGCATGGAGTCCGTGATGATCCGGGTCCTCAGGGACAACGGCTATCACGCTCCCCTGCCCTTCCGGGAGCTCGTCAAGCTCACCGACGGTATCATCGGCATGGGGGACAAGATGGGCGAGGGCTGGCTCCTTACCGCCGAGATGATCGAGCTGGTGCGGGCGGGGTATGAGAACATCGTCTGCGCCCAGCCCTTCGGGTGCCTGCCAAACCACATCTGCGGCAAGGGCATGATCAACAAGATCCGTGAGCTGTATCCTGAGGCCAACATCACCCCCATCGACTACGACCCCAGCGCCACCCGGGTCAACCAGGAAAACCGCATCAAGCTGATGCTGGCGGTGGGCCGGGAGCGCCTGGCGGAGCGGCAGGCATCCGCTGTGGCGGCGGCCGCGCCAAAGCAGGCCCAGGAGCCGCGGCCTGCGCACCGAAAGCAGCGAAAAAACACCGCCCAGGCGGCGGTATAGTCCAGAGAAGCGCCGCGTTTTCCGCGGCGCTTCCACTTCTTTTACACTGTTATTCCCTTTCCCATAAAGCGTCTTACGTATGATATCCCCGCTTTTCCATCCTTACCGGTGTTCCTGTCCCGCCCCCGGAAACAGCCCGTGGACGATCTCCGCACAGGCGCGGAACTCCGCCTCGTCCGTCCGCCAGAGCTCGTACTCAGACAGGGACGGCAGCCCCATGGACACGGTCTTCCTGCGGTAGAGCATGCCGCTGTCCACCGCCCCCCGCCGCCCGGTGGTGTGGAAGGCGCAGATGCCGGCATGGTCGTGAATCTCCTGAATGTTCTCCTTCTTCACCCCGCAGCCGGCCATCACGTCGATCCTGCCCGCCGCCTGGGCAAATAGCTGTTTCAGCAGCTCCCTGCCCTCCAAGGCGCTGGGGGCCTGGCCTGAGGTGAGCACCGTTCGGCAGCCCAGGCGGATAGCCGTCTCCAGCGCCTCACACGGGTCCCGGGTCATGTCAAAGGCCCGGTGGAGCGTCACCTCCATGTCCCCGGCGCAGTCCATCAGGCGGCGCATCCTGCCGCCGTCCAAATCGCCCTGGGGCGTCAGCACGCCGACGACCACGCCATTAGCCCCCAGGGCCCGAAAAGCCTGAATCTCCGTGCACATCTCCTCCATCTCCGCCTCGGAGTACAGAAAATCACCGAACCGGGGGCGGATCAGCACGTTTACCGGCACGTCAAAGTCCCGCTGCACCTGCTTGAACAGAGCCGGAGACGGCGTGGTGCCGCCGATGGCCAGGTTGGCGCACAGCTCCAGCCGGTCCGCCCCGCCACGGCATGCCGCCGCGCAGGAGGCGTAGGAGTCCACACAGCCTTCGATCAGTGGTTTTATCACAATGCATCGCTCCTCTTTGCGGACGGCGCGCCGCCCGTTATTCTGGTCCGCCGTTTTTCGCCTCTCAGTTCCGCAGGCTGTGCAGCGGCGCGGGGATGCGCCCGCCCCGGGCGATGAAGTCCGCGCTGGACTCCCTGTGGACGGGCATCACCGGCGCGGAGCCCAGCAGACCGCCCATCTCGATGGTGTCCCCCACCGTTTTGCCCGGTGTAACCAGCAGCCGCACGGCGGTGGTCTTGTTGTTCACCATGCCGATGGCCGCCTCGTCGGCGATGATGGCGGCGACGGTCTCCTCCGGGGTGTCGCCGGGCACGGCAATCATGTCCAGCCCCACGGAGCAAACACAGGTCATGGCCTCCAGCTTGTCCAGACACAGCGTGCCGCCGCGGGCCGCGGCGATCATGCCCTCGTCCTCGCTGACGGGGATAAACGCCCCCGAGAGTCCCCCCACGGAGGAGGAGGCCATCACGCCCCCCTTTTTCACCGCGTCGTTCAAAAGGGCCAGGGCGGCGGTGGTGCCGTGGGTGCCGCAGGTCTCCAGCCCCATCTCCTCCAGAATGCGGGCTACGCTGTCCCCCACGGCTGGGGTGGGCGCCAGGCTCAAATCCACAATGCCGAAGGGGGTGTCCAGCCGCCGGCTGGCCTCCTGGGCCACCAGCTGGCCCATACGGGTAACCCGGAAGGCGGTCTTCTTCACCGTTTCCGCCACCACGTCAAAGGGCTGGCCCCGCACAGCCTGCAGCGCGTGGTGGACAACGCCGGGGCCGGAAACCCCCACGTTAATCACCTTCTCCGCCTCTCCGGCGCCGTGGAAGGCCCCGGCCATAAAGGGGTTGTCCTCCACGGCGTTGCAGAACACCACCAG
>CATNDT010000138.1:1674-6947 GCA_950097035.1 uncultured Oscillibacter sp. | reverse complement strand
CCAGTGGCAGACCTTCTATAAGGTCATGTTCCCCCTGACGGGGACCTCCGTGGCAGCCCTGACCATCTTCACCGCCGTGTTTGCCTACGGCGACCTGATGTGGCCCCTGGTGGTCAACTCCGACCTGAAGATGATGACGCTGTCCTCTGGTCTGTCCACCCTGAAGGGCCAGTTTACCACCAACTTCCCGGTGCTGATGGCCGGCTCCCTGCTGGCTATGCTGCCGATGATCGTGCTGTACCTGATCTTCCAACGCCAGTTCGTGGAAGGTATCGCCGGCACCGGCGGCAAGTAAGAACCTTTATTCACAGGTTCTAAAATTCGCTATCTTCTTCTCTCTTTTCCGGCAGCCCCGGCGGGCAGAAATGCAGGCCGGGGCTGTCACTTTAGAGACTCAGTTCCTATACGATTGATCTTACGACACAAGGTGACTGGCCTATGATACTTTATAATGAACAAAACCGGACCCTTACCCTCCACACCCAGCGCACCACCTATCAGATGAAGGCGGACCGCCGTGGCGTGCTGCTCCACCTCTATTACGGCCCCCGGGTGGAGGAGGCGGACCTGAGCGGCCTCCTCCAATACGCAGACCGGGGCTTCTCCCCCAACCCCAGCGGCTCCGGAGAGGACCGGACCTACTCCCTGGACACCCTGCCTCAGGAGTACTCCACCTGCGGGGTGGGGGACTTCCGCCTGCACTCCGCCGAGGTGGAGCAGGCCGACGGCAGCCTGCTGCTGGATCTGCGCTACGCGGGCCACGCCATTCTGCCGGGGAAATACGCCCTGGAGGGCCTGCCCGCCTTCTTCGGCGAGGGGTGGGAAACGCTGTCGGTGACGCTGCGGGACCCCTGCTCCGGGGTGGAGGCGGAGCTGCTGTACGGCGTGGACGAGGCGGACGACCTCATCACCCGGGCCGTAAGGCTGACCAACCGGGGAACCGAACCGGTGGCCCTGTGCCGGGTTATGAGCCTGTGCCTGGACTTCAACCGGGCGGACCTGGACTTCGTCACCTTTAACGGCGGGCACGTCAAGGAGCGGCACCTGGACCGCGCCCCCCTGCGCCCCGGCGAGCAGAGCGTGGGCAGCGTCCGGGGGACCTCCAGCCACCAGCACAACCCCTTCGTCATCCTCTGCGAGCATGACGCCGGGGAGGACCACGGGGTCTGCTACGGCGCGGCCCTGCTGTACAGCGGCAATTTCCTGGCGGCGGCGGAGCGCAGCCAGTTTGATGACGCCCGGCTGGTGATGGGCATCCACCCCTATCACTTCCGCTGGACCCTGGACCCCAGAGAGAGCTTCACCGCCCCGGAGGCGGCCCTGGTCTGCTCCCCCGACGGCCTGACCCCCATGACCCACCGCTTCCACCGGGCCATCCGAGAGAAGCTCATCCGGGACCCCTACGGAGGAAAGCGCCGCCCGGTGCTTATCAACAACTGGGAGGCCACGGAGTTCCATTTTGACGAGGAAAAGCTGGTCGCCATCGCCCGGGAGGGGGCGGCGCTGGGCATGGAGCTGTTCGTCATGGACGACGGCTGGTTCGGCAAGCGTGACAGCGACTTCAGCGGCCTGGGGGACTGGACGGTCAACGAGAAGAAGCTCCCCGGCGGCCTGGAGGCCCTGGCCCCCCGCATCAGGGAGCTGGGGATGCAGTTCGGCATCTGGGTGGAGCCGGAAATGGTCAGCGAGGACAGCGAGCTGTACCGGGCCCATCCGGACTGGGCCCTGGGGGCCCCCCACCGCCCCCAGACCCAGGGGCGGAGCCAGCTGGTGCTGGACTTCTCCCGGCAGGAGGTCCGGGACCATATCTACGCCGCCCTGCGGCAGGTATTGGACAGTGCAAAGGCCGCCTATGTGAAATGGGACATGAACCGGTCCCTTACCGATGTGTGGTCCGCCGCCATCCCCGCCGGACGGCAGGGGGAGGTATACCATCGGTACGTGCTGGGGGTCTACGACCTGCTGGAGCGGTTCCGCCGGGATTATCCGGACCTGCTCATCGAGGGATGCAGCGGCGGCGGCGGGCGGTTTGACGCAGGGATGCTCTACTATACCCCTCAGATCTGGTGCAGCGACAACACCGACGCCATTGACCGCCTGCGCATCCAGTGCGGCACCACCTTCTGTTATCCCGTCAGCTCCGTGGGGGCCCATGTCTCTGCCGTGCCCAACGGGCAGACGGGCCGGTATACGCCGATGGAAACCCGGGGTGTGGCGGCTATGTGCGGCACCTTCGGGTACGAGATGGACCTGGGGAAATGCACGGACGAGGAAAAAGAGGTGGTTCGAGAGCAGGTGCGGACCTTCAAGAAACGGGCTGTGCTCATCCACCAGGGGGACTATTACCGGCTGACGGATCCCTTCCGCAATACGGCCTACGCCGCCTGGGCCCACGTTTCGACGGACAAGCGGGAGGCCCTGGTATCCCTGGTCACCGGTTCCACCACGGCGGCGCTGCCCTTCATCGTCCTGCGCCTGCGGGGTCTGGACCCCGATCTGCGCTACCGGATTGACGGCGGGGAGCGGGTCTGCGGCGGCGCGGCACTGATGCATGCGGGTATCTCCTTCCCGCTGATTCCGGGGGACTATCAGGCAAGGCAGGTTTATCTGACGGCTGTGGAATGAGGGGGGGCTTCCCCGTTCGCTGACGCTGCTTTTGGAAACAGTAAGGGGAGAGGCGGCCAATCCGGGATGGATTGGCCGCCTCTTTTTGCGGATTGGAGAATATGCCTAAATGTGCTCCGGAACTTCTGAGAAATTTAGTGGTAAATTGCGTTTGACAATTCTTTAATTTTGGCTTATACTTACCCAGGTAAATGCGGTTGCACGATGCGGACGCTTTTCCAACGGGACGGCGGGACGGAAAATTTAGTCGGGAATTTGTTAAAATGGTACTTGACAAAGCTTTGCGTCTGTTGTATAATAAGTTCGTTGAGTGCAAATAAAGAAAAATTTGACATGGGGGTATAGCTCAACTGGGAGCACACGTCACCAGTGAAGCGACCCCGAATTTGTTCCAAAAGCTCGAAAATTAGTAGTTGACAACTTGCGAGAAATGTTCTATAATTTGCCATGTTGATTGAAGAATCAGCGGGTAACAGTCTTAGAAAGTTCTGGAAAAAGTTCATATGGGGGTATAGCTCAGCTGGGAGAGCGCTTGAATGGCATTCAAGAGGTCAGCGGTTCGATCCCGCTTATCTCCACCATCACTGAGAGAGTGAAACAGAAATCTCGCTTCTTCGGAAGTGAGATTTTTGTTTTATGCTGCAACTGTCACATCCATTCCGAGACTGAACTGCTCCAGGTCGATATTGAAGTCGATATGCAGTTTGTAGTCCCGACAGACTTCTACCCGCTTAATCAGGCAGTTGACAATCATTTTTTTCGCTTCCAGGTTTGCTTGGTCGTACATATCCGCCCAGGAGATGATGTCATCATACTGTGCGTTGAGGGCATTTAGGACAGCTTGTCCCTCATTGTAGGCAGTCTGAGCGGTGGTAAGCTGTTTTTGCAGCGCGGCGGCTTTAGCCTCAGCCTCAGATACCATGCCGCTCAACAGTTCCTTGGAAAAGGTACTCTCGCCTCGCAGGACCTGGATGATTTCTGCTTTCAGCATATCCAATTCTGCGGCGGCTTTCGCGTGTTCAGCCCGGATGGACTGGAGCAGCAGCTTCCGCTCCTCCATTTTATCCCGATACCGGGCATTGACGATTTCACTCTTGGGAACGGATTTCATCCGCTCAAAGATTTGCCGTATTACTTTGTCGATGATACCATCCAGGATATGGGCTGTGTAGCCGGTCTGTCCATCACACTCCGTCTGCTTGCGGGTCTTGCCATAGCAGATATAGCGGACACGCTTCACGACCCGGTTCGGGTCCTCTGCGCAGGGATAGGCTTTTCCATTAGTCGTAAGTGCCAGCCGCGCCCCGCAGTGGCCACAGAATACATTGCCCGACAAAAGGGACTGTCCACCGATGTTCCGGGGGACGGTCCTGTCCTGTTCAGCGGCATTGGCACGAGACGTGCGGATACGCTGTGCGGAATCGAACATTTCCTGTGAAATCAGTTGTAGATACGGCAGCACTTGGGAACGGCTCTCGCCACTGCGCAGAACACCAGTATAGGTCAAGTTGCAGATGATACCCCGAATGGTGGCGTGATGCCAGTTCTTGCCCGTCCTGGCTCGGTAGCCCAGACGGTTCAAGTAGGTGGCGATCCGCTGTGCTCCAAAGCCCTCGTTGACGTATTTCTCAAAGATGATACGCACAACAGCGGCCTCGGCCTCATTCACCGCTAACTCGTACAGTTCATGCTTACGCTTATTCATCCGCCCGTTTTTTACGAGATCGTAGCCATAGGGAGCCATTCCCCCCTTAAAGCCGCCGTCCTCTACCAACTGACCCAGGGCCGTTTTGGTGCGGATAGAGGTCTTTTCGCTCTCACCGTCAGCCTGCCAGAAGCGGATGTAATTGGTGAGCTTGTCGGTATGATTGTCAAACCTCTGCTCCCCCTCCTGTGTGCTCCAAACCTGTACGCCGTTCTTGACGAACCACTCCACTACAAAGGGGGTCTCGTCTGCGATACGGCCAATGCGGTCAAACATGAACACCAGCAGGATGTCGAACTTCCCCTGGCGGGCGTGTTCCTTGATGATTTGGAGCTTGTCCCGGTTCTCAGCTCTGACCTTATGGCCGGACACGCCATCTTCCTGTTCCTCGTGAATAATGGTCCAGCCCTTTTCCTCCGCGAAGCGGTGGCAGGCTTTTCTCTGCATAGGGATGTCAGCCTGGCTCTTGTCGTTGTAGTCCACCTGCTTGTCGGTGGACACTCTGTAAAGGCAATAAACACGGTTTTCCATGCACTGATCCGTCCTTTCATTCATATGATCTCTGGGACAAAAGACGTAATCAATGCGCAGGAGAGATAGATTGTCAAGGTACACGAGGAATGACCCCGCTATCAGTATCTCTCAATTCCCGTTAAATTGCAAGGATGCCGCTGGTCTGCGGCTTGGATGAGTTGGCGATGAAAGACGCCAAGAGAATCTGCTTGACCTGATTGATTACGACAGTGTTGGGAGTATCGTTAAAGCTGATGGATATTTCATGCCCATCAACGCAAATCGTTTTTTTAGATTGATTACTATTCACAGAATACCTCCTGTGTAAAAGCTATCCATAAAGACCAGCCGCGCCGGAAAATGCCGGTGCCGCACGACATAGAGCGGCGGTGCTCCGGCGCGGCTGGTTTGTCCTGTTTCGATGCTTTTT
>CATNDT010000138.1:0-1664 GCA_950097035.1 uncultured Oscillibacter sp. | reverse complement strand
CGTATTTGCCACGCATCCCCGGCGAGAGGGGGTATTGCAAGGTCGCCGCTGGCGCGGCTGTCATAACTCCACAACGCCGTTCTGAACGTGCGCCGCAGGGTTCCCCCCTAGTCTTTAGGAGGCCGTGAGGAAGTATCATTGTCCCCCATACAGGTCAATGCGTACCGGACGCTGCTCCGGTTTACAAGGGCTGAAACGTAGATCGCTCGGACAGCTTGTCCATCTGGTCCCCCTTTCACAAGCTGTCGTCCTGGCGGCGCGCCCTATGCCGCTGCTGTATGGTTTTCGTACCCGCAATACCGTGTATTCAGTTTTTTAGGTGCTCGAAAGGTTACAGGGACATGCGCCTTTCAACTAGCGTGTGAAAAGGGGCTGTTTTACACCCTCCATCGCAAAAATTATGAAAAAAACTTTTCGACAATTTTCGCGCCCGCAATCAACGACCTGGAAACACACTGTTGGGAGATCCCTTCCACAACAGCAATCTCAGCTTCTGTCTTTCCCTCCAGATAGTAAAGGCAGAGGCGGCGGTACTGCTTTTCCGTCAGGCAGCGCCTGACCTGTTCCAGTAACCGCCGCCTCTGCTCTGCCTGCTCTGCGGCAAGATAGGGCGCGAAAACAATATCCTCTGCGGACATGAGAGGGCAATCCCGCTGGGTCTCCAGAGAGAGGTTACGGCTGTCATTCCATCCCGCAAGCTCCCTCTTGTGGTAGTCGCTGTCGGAGAGCTCCTTCCAGTAGAGAAATTCTTCCTCACTGGCGAAGTCCTCACGGGTCAGCCGGATATGTACGCCGGTGGCGCTGGGACAGACGATGGCGTCCTTATCCAGCTTGTTCAGGGCATAGTCGCTTTGAGTATTGAACATAATCGTTCCTCCTGTTTCGATGTGGTGCTAGGGTGATGGAGCATCGAAACAGGGGGACCACGGCAGAGATACCAAACTCTGCTCAGACTTGTGTTTTTGCAAAAGTTTTCTGCATATGCCAGTGTTTTTTTGTATAAATTAAAGGAAGTCGATATGCAGTGTCTATAATTCGCAGATTTATCTCGAAATTCTATGTCGCTTCTTGTCGGATTCTCGGGGATACTGTCGAAAGCAAAAAGAGACACGAGAAGCCGAATGGCTTTTCGTGTCTCTTCTCTTGGCGCGGTGATGCGACAGAAATATTTTACTATGCCCGGAGGCTTAGCAATAAGATATGTCCGGCTATTCTTTTGTGGGTGGAGATAGATCATGCAAACCTTTCATAAGAGCCTTACGCTTTTTGGCACCCTGCCCCGGTGGTGTGTGCTACCACAGTTAAGAACTCATCGGACAGAGAAAGCGTTAGCGATCTTTGAAAGATTAGCATCTAAACTTACATCGTATTATACCAAATGATGCCTGCATTTTTTGTCAAATATTGTCGTGTAGTGTTGAAAAACAACAAAAAGGGGCGACATGCCCCTTTTTGAAAAGTATGGGATTTTCCTACTTACAAAGTAAACAAATAGCCATGTCCGCGCCGAGTAACGATGACAGTTGGATTTGCCGGGTCATCCTCGATTTTTTCCCGTAAACGGCGGATGTTCACATCCACGGCCCGGATGTCGCCTTGAAAACCAGTATAGGTCGTCGTTGGTTTAGGGGGGAGCGAAAAGAAACGGCGGCTCTGATTTCTCA
>CATNDT010000137.1 GCA_950097035.1 uncultured Oscillibacter sp. | reverse complement strand
CTGGATCGCCGGAAAGCTGATGGACATGGAGGGGAGCCTCCTGCGGAATATCGTGGTGGGCGTGGTGGGCTCGGTGGTGGGCATCCTGGTGTTTGGCCTGCTGGGGTTTTACGCCTATGGGGCCTTTGCCAATCTGGTGGTGTCTGTTGTGGGGGCATGCCTGTTTATTTGGATTGGGCGAAGGCTGTTTCACTGAGCGAAGGGGCCGGGACGGAGAGGATTCCGTCCCGGCCCCTTTACCCTTCGCCCGGCTCCATGGATTCCCGCAGCAGCCGGAGAAACAGGTCCATGGCCGGGGTGACCCAGCGCTTTTTCCGGCGGGCGCACAGAACCGGGTCCCGGATGCCGGAGATGGGGGCGGACAGCTCCACCAGCGCGCCGGAGGTCAGCTCCTCCCGGGCGGCGAACCGGGGCAGAAAGGTGAACCCCAGGTTGGACATGACGCACCGCTTGATGGTCTCGATACTCCAGAGCTCCAGCGTCGCGTCCAGGGTGATGTCCCGCTGGCAGAGATACTGGTTCAGCTGGCGGCGGAAAATGCTGTCCGGCTCGTCGGTCACCAGGGAGACGGGCTTGCGCTGGCCGGGCGTGGTAAAGTCCGGGTGGGCGAATTCCGGCGCGGCCAGAAGGACGATCTCATACGCGCCCAGGGGCTCCACCTCCAGGGCCTCCCGGTTCCAGTCCATGTCGTATCCCACGCCCAAATCGCAGGCCCCGGTGCGGGTGTTCTCCGCGATCTGCATGCAGTTGCAGCTGCGGATAATCAGCCGCACCTGGGGCGCCTGCTCCCGGAAGGCCCGGATCACCGGCTGCATCCGGTAGCACAGCAGCGTCTCCGCCATATCCACCCGCAGCGTGCCGGTGAGGCTGCCGGCCACCTGCCCCAGGTCCGCCAGGCGGTCCGCCGCCGCCAGCAGCTCCCGGGTCTGCGCCAGGGCCGCCTCCCCCGCCTGGGTCAGCGCCATCCGCCGCCCCGTCCGCTGGAACAGGGGCACCCCCAGCTCCGCCTCCAGCTGCCGAATCTGCACTGTGATGGTGGACTGGGTGTAGCCCAGAAACCGGGCCGCCCTCTCATAGGTGCCCTGGTCCACCACCGCCTGAAAGGTCCGCAGGTTTTTCAGCTCCATGCCGCACCTCCAATTCATTGATTTTATAAATAGTATAGTTTGATATCTTTTATTTGTCAAATGAGTTGTTTTCTGGTATGATGCCCCTATCTTCCAAGTGTCAGGAGGCGTCTTTTATGCCGGCATCCATTCTCCCCTCGTTTTTCATCTATTGCTATGTGGGCGCCATCACGCCCGGCCCCGCCAACCTCTGTTCCCTGTCCGCCGCCCTGCGGTATGGGCGGGGACCGGCTCTGCGCCAGTGGCGGGGGCTGTTCACCGGTTTTTTTATCATATCCATGGTGTCTGTGGCGGCGTCCTTTCTGCTGGGAGCCGTGCTGGAGCGGTATGTGACGGTGCTGTCCTGGGTGGGCGCGGCATATATTTTGTGGCTGGCGTGGCATACCCTGCGCTCCTCCGGGGACCCGGCGGCCAGAGAGGCGGCGGCCCCCGGCTTCCGCACGGGATTGCTGGTGCAGCTGGCCAATGTAAAGGTCATGGTGTTCTGCATGGTGGCGCTGACATCCTACGTCCTGCCCTATTCCGGCTCCTTTTGGAGTTTGCTGGCGGTGGGGCTGTTTCTGCCCTTTACCGGCCCCATCGCCAATCTGGCGTGGCTCTTTGCCGGGGCCTCGCTGCAAAGGCTGTTTGCAGAGCACGGCCGGGCGGCGGATATCCTCATGGCAGCCTCTCTGGCGCTGTGCGCCGTCAGCCTGGTGTGGCCCCGCTGAGGGGGGCGGCGGATTTTGTTCGGCGGAAGTGCTTGACTTTTTTTCCAAAGGGGCATATACTACGGCTTGCAAGGGAGTCCCCGGAAGGGGGCTGAGAGGAGGGTGTTACCCCTCGACCTTACCTGATTTGGATCATGCCAACGTAGGGATGCAGCTTTTCGCCGCCGTATGGCGGCAGTTTGTGGGCCGGTAAAGCGGGACATCTCTTTTTGGGATGTCCCGCTTTTTATGTTTTTTGAAGGAGGGATTGCTATGACGGTTTCCCAGCGCCTGCGGGTGGCGGCGGCCCTCGTGTGGGACCGGTGCCTCGCCCACCCCTTTGTGCAGGGGATCGGCGACGGCACGCTGCCGGTGGAGAAGTTCCGCCATTTTATGCTGCAGGACTACCTCTATCTGTTTGACTACGCCAGAGTGTTTGCCCTGGGGGTGGTAAAGGCCCGGGACCCGGCGTTGATGCGGACCTTTGCACAGAATGTGGACGCCATTTTAGGCGGAGAGATGGAAATTCACCGCGCCTATATGGCCCGGCTGGGTATTGCGGAGGCGCAGGTGCTTGCCGTAGAGCCCGCTCTGGACAACCTCTCCTACACCCACTATATGCTGTCTGTGGCGGAGCGTGGCGGCCCCATGGAGATCGTGGCAGCCATTCTGGCCTGCTCCTGGAGCTACGCCGAGATCGGCCGGGCGCTGGCGGCGGTTCCCGGCGCGGCGGACCACCCCTTTTACGGCGAGTGGATCCGGGGCTACGCCGGGGAGGAGTACCAGGCCACAAACCGGGCCCTGATCCGGCTGATGGACGGTCTGGCGGCGGCCTCCCGGGAGCAGACGGAATACCTCACGGAGATCTTCGTCAACTGCAGCCGCTATGAGCTGGGCTTTTGGGACATGGCCTGGGAGATGCGTTCATGAGCGCCCTGGCCTTTGAAAACGTCTCCTACCAGTATCCCGGCGAGAACTTCGACATTATCGACGGACTGTGCTTTCAAGTGGAGGCGGGGTCGTTCCACTGCATCGTCGGCGCCAGCGGCTGCGGCAAGAGTACGATTTTCCGCCTGACCAACGGCCTGCTGCGGCCCAAAGCCGGGCGGATTCTGGTAAACGGCACGCCCGCTGCGGAACAGCGTCACTACTGTGGGTACATGCCCCAGAGGGACCTGCTGTTTCCCTGGCGCACCGTGGGGGAAAATCTGGCGCTGCCGCTGGAGATCCGGGGTGGCTGCTCCAGGGCGGAGCGGCGGGAGCTGGCGGAGGCGGCCCTGGAGGACGTGGGGCTGGCCGGCTTTGGAAACAAGCTGCCGGGGGAGCTCTCCGGCGGGCAGCGGCAGCGGGCGGCTTTTGCCCGCACCATGCTGGCGGGCAGCGATCTGCTGCTGCTGGACGAGCCCTTCTCCGCTTTGGATTTTTTGACCCGCATCTCCATGCAGGAGTGGCTGCTGGCCCAGTGGGAAAAGCACAAAAAGACCATCCTCTTCATCACCCACGACGTGGAGGAGGCGGTCTTTCTCTCCGGCAGCGTGCTGGCGGCGGCACAGACGCCCATCCGGGCGCTGACGGAGATCCCCGTTCCGGCGGGTTATCCCCGCACCCGGTCCTGCCTGGCCCGGCCGGAGTTGGTGGAGCTGCGGGAGGAGCTCATCGCCATGTTAAGGGGAGGGACGGAGCCATGAGACGTGCATGCCGGGGGAATCTGCCCCCGCTGATCTTTCTCTTTGTCCTGCTGTTTCTCTGGCAGCTGGGGGCCATGCGGGTAAACGCCGCCTACATTCTGCCCACGCCCGTGCAGATTCTGCGGCGGCTGTGGGAGCTGCGGGAACCGCTGTTTACCGTCCACCTGCCCGCCACTATGGCGGTAACGGGGCTGGGACTGCTGATCTCCCTGGCCCTGGGGCTGGGGCTGGCGGTGGCCATGGACTGGAGCCCCCTTCTGCAAAAGTGCCTGTACCCGGTGGTGGTGGCCTCCCAGACCATCCCCACCACCGCCATCGCGCCGCTGTTCGTGCTGTGGTTTGGTTACGGCATCTGGAGCAAGGTGCTGGTAACGGTTCTCATGACCTTTTTTCCCATTACCATTACCGTGTGCGACGGGTTTCGCTCCGCCAGGGTGGAGATGGTGGAGCTGCTGCAGACCTATGGGGCCGTCAGATGGGATATCTTTCGCAAAATCAAAATTCCCTGCGCCCTGCCCTATTTTTTCTCCGCCGTGAAGATGGCGGTGCCTATCAGCATCATCGGCGCGGCCATCGGCGAGTGGCTGGGGGCCCAGAGCGGACTGGGGTACTTCTCCCGCCGGATGATGACCCAGCTGGACGGGGCGGGGGTATTCGCGCCCATCTTGCTGTTAAGCGCCGTGGCCATGCTGGCAACGGCTCTGGTGGGCGCTGCGGAAAGGCGGATCGTGAAATGGCGGGGAGAGAATTGATATTTTTTAAGGAGCAGGTTATGATAAAACGATATTTTGCCGTGCTTTTGAGCCTTTTGCTGCTCTCCGGCTGCTCTGTGGGCGTCGTCGGCGGTCCCGATGGCCCCACGCAGGTCTACACCGGCGGGGTCGTGGGCGGCGGGGAGAGCCTGCGGGAGGTGGACGTGGTGCTGGACTGGTACCCCAACGCCCTTCACGCCTTTTTGTACGTGGCCATGGAAAAGGGCTACTACGCGGAGGAGGGGTTACATGTGAATATCCGCTTTCCCTCCAACGCCAACGACGCCATCTCCCTGGTGGCGGCGGGACAGGCGGATATCGGCCTCTACTACCAGCAGGACGTGATCCAGGCCCGGGCCAACCAGAACGTGCCGGTGAAGTCCATCGGCGCGGTGGTTCAGGGGCCGCTGAACATCGTACTGTCCCTGGAGGAGAAAGGCGTCTCCTCCCCCCGGGACCTGGTGGGCAAAACGGTGGGCTACGCCGGGACGGAGCTGTCTGAGGCAATCATCCGCAGCATCATGGCGGATGTGGGGGCGGACAGCGGCGATGTGACTATGATTGACGTGGGCTTTGACCTGATGAGCTCCATGACCACCGGCAATGTGGACGCCACCATTGGCTGCCTTGTGAACCACGAGGTGCCCCAGATGATCGAGGAGGGCTTTGCCGTCAGCTGGTTTGGCCTGGACGGCTACGGCGTGCCCACCTACTATGAGGGGGTCTTTCTGGCGGGGGACGAGGCCATCGCCCGGGACAGCGGGATGCTGGCCGCCTTCCTGCGGGCCAGCGCCAGGGGCTTTGCGGACATGCGGGCCGACCCGGAGGCAGCCCTCCAAACCCTCCTCTCCAACCAGAGCGCCGAGAATTTCCCCCTGTCTGAGACGGTGGAGCGCGCCAGCATGGAGACGCTGCTTCCCCTGATGGAGACGGCGGAGGCACCCTTTCTCTCCCAGTCCGACGCCTGCTGGCAGGAGAATATCGACTGGATGCTCTCCCAGGGGCTGATCGACGACGCCCCTGCGCTGGACAACGTGCGGGTGGAGATCGCGTATTGAGGGCAGGTGCGTGAGGACGTTTAAGCGGCAGCGGGACGGCAAAAGGCGCCCCGCTGCCGCCCGTTGCCCAGGTGTCTGCGAAGCGTATGCCGGCAGGCACGCGGCTGTTGCCAAACACCGCCGCAAGCCATGGAAAATCGGTTGATTTTTCATATAGAATGTACTATAATAGATTCAGACAAAATGAAAAAGCTCATATAATTTCGCTTTGATGGCGCGAAAGTTTCTACGGGGCCGCCGAAGGCCCTGCTATGAGTGTCTGTCCGGAGGGGAGAAAAGCGCCTCGCCGGAGAGGCGCTTTTTCTTTCTGTCAATATCTGCGAAAGAGGTGTTACCATGGCTTTGACGGTTTTGAAGGGCACAGTGGTCTCCGCCTCCGCCCCGGGGCGGCTGGACGTGACAGAGAAGGGCTATCTGGCGGCGGAGAACGGGCGGATCACCGGGGTGTTTTCCACCCTGCCGGAGCAGTACGCCGGGGCGGCGGTGGAGGACTGGGGAGACGCGCTGATTCTGCAGGCCCCAGCGGACATGCACCTCCACGCCCCCCAGTACCCCATGGCGGGCATCGGCATGGACCTGCCCCTGCTGGACTGGCTGAATACCTACGCCTTTCCCACAGAGGCCGACATGGCGGACCCGGACTATGCCCGGGCGACTTACCGGCAGCTGGCCCGGGACCTGGCGGCAACCGGCACCACCCGGGTGTGCGCCTTCTCCTCCCTCCACCGGGAGGCCACCCTCATTTTGATGGAGGAGCTGGAGCGGGCGGGCATCGCCGGGTGCGTGGGTAAGGTAAACATGGACCGCAACGGCGGGCCCAACCTCCAGGAGACCACGGAGGACTCCATGGCCCAGACCCTGCAATGGCTGGAGGAGTGTCAAAGCTTCCGGCACGTCAGGCCCATTCTGACGCCCCGGTTCACCCCCTCCTGCACGGACGCCCTGATGGCCTTTTTGGGTAAACTGGCGGCGGAGCGGGACCTCCCGGTGCAGTCCCACCTGTCGGAGAACACGTCGGAGGTGGCCTGGGTGGCGGAGCTCCACCCGGACTGCAAACAGTACTGGGAGACCTATGCCAAATACGGCCTCTGGACAGACCGCACGCTGATGGCCCACTGCGTCTGGTGCGACAGCCGGGAGCGGCAGGCCATGCGGGAGGCGGGGGTCACCGCCGTCCACTGCGGGGACTCCAACCAGAACCTCTGCTCCGGCGTGGCCCCCGTGCGGACGCTGCTGGACGAGGGGGTAAAGGTGGCCCTGGGCACGGACGTGGCCGGCGGCGCGTCCTTGAGCATGTTTGACGCGACGGCGGCCGCCCTCAGGGCCTCCAAGGCCCGCCGCATTCTGGACGGCTGGGAGACGCCCTGCCTCACCGTGGCGGAGGCCTGGTATCTGGCCACCTCCGCCGGGGCCGTCTGGTTTGGGGACCGGCCCGGCTTTGCCCCCGGCAACGCCCTCCACGCCCTGGTGCTGGACGACAGTCAATTGCTGCGGCCCCACCCCCTCACGGCGGAGGAGCGGCTGGAGCGGTGCCTGTACCGGCGGCAGTCCGGGGCCATCCGGGCGGTGTGGAGCGGGGGGCGGAGGATATTCTCCGCCCGGTAGATCGAGAGGAGCGCGTTTTATGGAGCAGAATACAACCTATCAGCCGGTGAATCCGGATACCCCCTTTTTCTTCCGGGAAAGTCCGCTGTCCCTGCCCCTGTACCTGGCGCTGGAGGAGCGGATTCTGGCGGAGTATCCCGGCGCCCATGTCCGGGTGCAGAAGACCCAGATCGCCTTTTCCAATAAGAGAAATTTTGCCTTTGCCTCCCTGCTGCCCGCCCGGCGGGCGGCGGCGCGGCCCAGCCCCTTCCTCACG
>CATNDT010000136.1 GCA_950097035.1 uncultured Oscillibacter sp. | reverse complement strand
GCCGCGCTTGACACTCGTATCCACAAAGTTCACACTCCGCCGAAAGAAGTACCCGTCACCGAAAGGGTTTTTCGGTGAGGCCACTTTCATTCTCCCACGCAGTCCCGGAATTTATACGCTGCCGTGCAGGTAAAATTCCGGCGTCCTGGCCCCGCAGTATCCTATGCGCGGGATAGGGATGGCGTGTGTGAAGATCCAAAAGCCCGTCAATACAGCAGCCGCAGTCTCCGCTCCACCACGGCGCCCCCCTGGAAATACAGCCGGGGCACCCGCTTGCTGACCGCGCAGGTCAGCTCATAGGGGATCGTGCCGAGCACTTCCGCCAGAGCGTCTGCCGGCTGGCTGCCGCCAAAGATCTCCACCTCGTCGCCCACATGGATATCCGGCAGGCCGGAGAGGTCCACCATCGTCATATCCATGCAGATCCGCCCCAGCACCGGGGCGGGGCCATAGGCCGTCTGCACGGCCATGCGGTTGGAGAGCCCCCGGAAAAAACCGTCGGCATAGCCGATGGGCAGCACCCCCACCCTTGTCCGCCCTCCGGTGCGGAAGGTGCGCCCGTAGCTGATATCCGTATCCGGGTCGAAGACCTTAATGGTGGACACGCTGGATTTCAGCGTCATCACCGGCCGCAGCCCCAGCCGCTGCCGGTCTGCCCCGGCGCCGTAAAGTGCAATTCCGGGGCGGACCATATCCAGATACATCTCCGGATACCGGGCCAGGGCGCCGCTGTTGGCGCAGTGACGCAGGGCAAACGTCCGTCCCCTGGCCGCCAGAGCGTCTAAAACGCGGGTAAATACCGCAAACTGCTCCCGGGTGTAGCCCTCGCTGTCTGCATCATCCTCATCGGCCACAGAGAAGTGTGTAAAGATCCCCTCCGCCTCCAGATGAGGCAGACCGCAGGCATGGACAATGGCCTCCACGCCGCCGTCAAAATGCCCGTCCCGCGCCAAAAAGCCCAGACGGGACATACCGGTGTCCACCTTAATATGTACCTTCAGCGTACCGCCGCACCTGGCCGCCTCGGCGCTGTATGCCTCTGCCTTGGCCCGGGCGGAAACCGCCTGGGTGATCTCATAGCCAATCAGCTGAGGCACCATTTCCGGCGGCGTGTGACCCAGGATGAGAACAGGCGCCCGGATCCCCGCCTGACGCAGCTCCCGGGCCTCATCCAAGCTGGACACCGCCAGATATTCCGCTCCAAGCAGCTCCAGCTGCCGCGCCACCTGCACAGCGCCGTGGCCGTAGGCGTCTGCCTTCACCACGCCCAGATACTTGACCTTCGGCCCGGTAAGGGCCCGCGCCTTCCGGTAATTATGAGCCAAGGCATCCAGGTCGATCTCCGCCCAGGTCCTTCGTAAAATTGTGTCGTCCATCGCACCTCGCCGCCGTCTGCCGGTTTTTAACAGCCGGGGCTTTTTACGCCTCCCCGTCTTGCTGTGTGCTGTTTATTGTATCATAAAAAGAGAAGCTCGTAAAGTCCGCCGTCAAAATGATTTCTCCGTCCACCGCGATCTCTCCCCGCAGGGGCGTTCCCCCCTCCTGCCGCAGCCAGACAGTAGAGACGATTTTTCCATCCTGCAGACCGCTCTGATCCACCGTCAGGCGCAGACAGGGCACACCGCCCCACTCCTCCCGGTTCTCCTCCAGCAGCCAACCGTCCCGCAGGGCGCTCATCAGCCGGGGCAGACAGGCCGCAGGGCTGATCTCCTCGCTGCCCAGGGTTCCCGCGTTCAAACAGGCGTCCTCATACTCCAGCCGCCAGGTGCTCTCATCCAGCACCGCCCTTACCCCGGCAATAGATGAAGGCTCCAGCACCTCCACCGTGCTCTCGCCGTCCGGCACGTAGTCGCATCGCAGCGACGCCTCCCACTGCAGCCCCTCCTGGTCGCAGGACACCACCGCCTCCATGGCGCAGCCCGCCATGTCGTGGTACTGCTGGCGCATATCCACCGTCTCCGTCTCCCCTGTCCCGCCGCAGCCAGAGAGCAGCAGGACCAGGGCCATCATTGGTACGCACACCCCGCTGCGCACCTGAACCCCTCCTATTTTTCAATTTCCCGGAACGCCTCCGGCAGTGACGCGACCACGTCCTCCGGTGTCATGCACCAGGCCGTCAGCCGCCGGGCCGCCAGATCTCCGGCCCGGCCATGGAGCCACACTCCCAGCGCCGCTGCCTGAACAGGCGCGGCCCCCTGGGCCAGTAAGGACGCAACGAGACCTGTCAGCACATCTCCGCTGCCACCCTTGGCAAGCCCCGAGTTGCCGGAGGTGTTCACCAGCACGTTGCCGGCGGGAGTGGCCGTCACGGTCCGGTGGCCCTTCAGCACCAGAATGCAGCCGTGGGCCACGGCAAAGGACCGGGCCGCCGCCGCCCGGCCGGCGGAGAGGTCCCCGCCGATGCGGGCAAACTCCCCGTCGTGAGGCGTCAGAACCGTCACCCGGCCCCGCCGCCCGTCCAAACTATCTATATGTCCCGCAAGGGCATTTATGCCGTCGGCGTCCAACACCACCGGCTTTTCCGTCTGCTTTAAAAGCTCCCGGACAAGCCGCCCGGCGTCCTCACTCCGGCCAAGACCCGGCCCCAGTGCCAGCACATCGCAGCCGGACAGCTTCTCCAGCACCGCCGGCAGCGCCCTCCGGCTCACCATTCCGCCCCTGTCCGCCAGGGGAAACGGCATCGCGGACACGGCCCGGACCGCCTCGATCTCCCAGATGCTCTCCGGCACCCCCAGATACACCAGCCCACAGCCGGAGTGAACAGCCGCTGTGGCCGCGAGATACGGCGCGCCGGTGTAGCCTACCGCGCCGCCCACCACCAGCAGTTTTCCGAAATCCCCCTTGTGGCCGTCCGGCCTCCTCCCCGGCAGCGCAGCTTCGGCAAAGTCCCTCTCCACTGTCTGGGCAGGGCAGGCCGTCTTCCGCACAAAACCTGTGGGAATACCGATATCCCAAATCCGCACCGCACCGGACAGCAGTGCGCCGTCCCCCACAAACTGGCCCACCTTCGGAAGTGTAAAGGTGACCGTTCTGTCGGCCCTTACGGCGCAGCCCAGCACCTTTCCCGTGTCCGCCTCCAGGCCGCTGGCAATGTCGGCGGCCACCACGCGGCCCCGGCTTCGGTTCATCTGACCAATCGCAGCGGCAAAAAGGGAATCCGGCGCCACAGCGCGGGAAAGTCCCACGCCAAATACCGCGTCCACCAGCACGTGGCAGGCGGCGATCCACGCCGCCTGCTCCATATCTTCCGGGTCAAAAGACTCCAGCTCTATGCCGCACTCACTGAGGCGGCGGGTCTCCTCCATGGCGTCCGGCGTCAGCTTTTCATAGTCCCCCACCAGAAAGGCCCGGACCCGCACGCCCTTTAAAAACAGCAGCCGAATGGCGGCGATGCCGTCCCCGCCGTTGTTGCCCGCACCGCACAGCGCGGCGGCCCGGCCCTGTCCCGGTTTCACCGGCAGCAGCTCCAGCGCGGCCTCCGCCACCCCTGCCGCCGCCCGCTCCATCAGCTCGATGGAAGGAATGCCCCGCTCCTCAATCGCCTGCCTGTCCAGCTCCCGCATCTGTGCCGCCGTCGCCAGTTTCATAGCCGTACCTCCCGGTTTTTTCTCCATTATAAAAAGTTTCGGCAGATTTTGCAATCCTCCGGAGAATTTCCTTTGCCTACAGGCGAAATTTGCGACAAAATCAGCGTGTGCAACCCAACGTTTACACGTTTTTCTTCAAACGCAACATCAAATCGCTGGCGTGGCGGCCATTGTGCTCAACCCCTATAAGGGGGAGGGTTGAGGGGCCCAGCGGGGCGGCAGCTTTGCCGTCCCGTTGGAATTCTCCTGCATTTTACGGATTTTCCTCTTGCATTTCCGCCAGGTTTATGGTATATGTTGTATTCGATATCAGTGATGAACGGGAAAATAACGGTCCCACACCGCCAAGAGAGGACAGGCCACCGGCTGAAAGCCAGTCCGCGGAAGCGCCGTTTGGTTCGCCCGGGAGCTGCTGTGGAGACACGGCGGTCCGCCCTCCGTTACCGGGGCGACGAGCGCGCGCGGAAAATCCGTGCGAATCCGGGTGGTACCGCGGAAGGGTTGCCTTTCGTCCCAAGGTTTGGGGCGGAGGGTTTTTCTTTTTTCAGACCACCGCAAAATGAGAGAAAGAAGGCAATCCCCTTGAAGACCCACTTTCACAAGGGAACGGCGCTACTACCGGCGCTGATCCTGCTCTTTACACTGACGGGCTGCCACTCCGGCGGCCAACCGGCGGGCTCCTCTTACGACGGCCGCAGGCTGCCGGTTTTGATGTACCACCACGTGGTGGAGGACGGGCAGGAATGCAACAGCATGACCGTGACCGTAAGCCGCCTGCGGGAGGATCTGCAGTGGCTGGCGGACAACGGCTATACCACCGTCCTTCCCCGAGAGCTGGCGGCGGGGGATCCCCTGCCGGAAAAGCCCGTCCTCATCACCTTTGACGACGGGTACCGCAGCAACTATAACTTAGCCTATCCCCTCTTTCAGGAGTTTGAGGCGAAGGCGGCCATCTCCATCATGGTCTACATGCAGGACAACGCCGCCAGCGACTTTATCACCTGGTCCATGTGTCAGGAGATGCAAGAGTCCGGCCTGGTGGAATTCGGCTCTCACACCTACCTCATGCACAATCTGGACGATACGCGTCACGGCAGTTTCGATCCGGAGGGTGCCAACGGCGTGCAGCGGGAGGACGGCGAGACCGACGAGGCCTTTCGTGCCAGGGTACTGGAGGACATCCAGCTAAGCTACGACCTGATGGCGGAGAATCTGGGGCAGCCGCCCGTCTTTTTCGCCTACCCCTTCGGCCTTACGGATCCGGACGCCGACCATCTTATTCAGGAGCTGTTTTCCGTGACGGCGGTAACGCTGCCGAAAACGGCAGACCTCTCCCAGGGGCTGTATAATCTGCCCCGGTACACGGTCACCATGAGCGCAGGTCTGGACTCCATTTTGAACCCGCCGCTGAAAAAGGTGATAAAGGCCAAAATCAAGGAACTCTTAGGCATGTAAGCACTCCCTCACACCGACAACCATATCCACGTAAAGGAGTTAGACTGATATGAAAGCACAACTGGAAGCCATTCGCAAAGGCGCGCTGGACTCCATCGCCGCCGCACAGGAGATGGCCGGGCTGGAATCCCTCCGGGTGAAGTATCTGGGCAAAAAGGGTGAACTCACCGCCCTTCTCAAACAGATGGGCAAGCTCTCCCCCGAGGAGCGTCCCGCCATGGGCCAGATGGCCAACGAGGTCCGGGCCCATCTGGAGGAGGCCATTGAAAAGCAGGCCGCCGTTTTGTCCCAAAAGGCGCTGGAGGCCAGGCTGAAGCTGGAGACCGTGGATGTCACCATCCCAGGCAAGCGGCCCGCGCAGGGCCACAAGCATCCCATGTACTCCGCACTGGACGAGATGAAGGAGATTTTCCTGAACATGGGCTTCGAGGTCATGGACGGGCCGGAGATCGAGCAGGCGGACTACAACTTCACCAGGCTCAACGCCCCGGAAAACCACCCCTCCCGGGACTGGACGGACACCTTCTATCTGACGGAGGACTCCTCCGTCCTGCTCCGGTCCCAGACCTCCCCCATGCAGATCCGGGCCATGGAGGGCTACGGCGTGCCCATCCGCATGGTCTCCGCCGGGCGGGTATACCGCAAGGACGAGGTGGACGCCACCCACTCCCCCATGTTCCACCAGATTGAGGGCCTGGTGGTGGACAAAGGCATCACCATGGCGGACCTGAAGGGAACCCTCAACGAGGTCATCCAGCAGATCTATGGCCGGGATACCGTCACCCGCTTCCGGCCCCACCACTTCCCCTTCACAGAGCCCAGCTGCGAGGTGGACATTCAGTGCTATAAGTGCGGCGGCAAGGGCTGCCCCACCTGCAAAGGCGAGGGCTGGATCGAGCTGCTGGGCGCCGGCATGGTGCACCCCAAAGTGCTGCGGGGCTGCGGCATCGACCCGGAGGAGTACTCCGGCTTTGCCTTCGGCCTCGGTCTGGAGCGGCTGGCCCTGGGCCGGTATAAAATCAGCGACATGCGGCTGATCTTTGAAAATGACATCCGCTTTTTAGAGCAGTTCTGATCCCTCTACACTGAAACAGGAGGCATTGACAGATGAAATTATCCCGTAAATGGTTACAGGAATTTGTGGATATCGGCCCCGTGGGCGACCGGGAGTTCGCCGAGGCCATGACCATCTCCGGCTCCAAGGTGGAAGTCACCGAGGACCTGGGGGCGGAGATCTCCAATGTGGCGGTTGGCCGCGTTGAAAAAATGGAGCGCCACCCGGACAGCGACCACATGTGGGTCTGCCAGCTGGACGTGGGCCAGGACGCCCCCGTCCAGATTGTCACCGGAGCCTGGAATATCCACGAGGGGGACCTGGTGCCGGTGGCCCTCCACAAGTCCACCCTGCCCGGCGGCAAAAAGATTGAAAAGGGCAAGCTGCGGGGCGTGCCCTCCAACGGTATGCTGTGCTCTTTGAAGGAGCTGGGGTTGGACGAGCGGGACTTCCCCTATGCCGTCATCCAGGCCGCCGCCCTGCTGAACGACTACAGGCCCATAGACCCGGAAAAGCCCTCCATCCCCGCGGACATCCGGCCGGGGCACAAGATCTTCGGGCCCGTGGTGGCCGCAGAGGTCGTGGAGTGCACGCCTCTGCCGGACGGCAGCTATCATACCCGCCTCATGCTGGAGGACGCCACCGCATGTCCGGACACCCGCCTGCAAAATATCCACGCAGGCGATCTGGTGGCTTACAACGCCAAGACGGGCGCCATCTGCACCCTGGCGGACCTCCGCGCGGAGCAGAGGGAGTTCCCCCACTGCATCCCCGACGGCATCTTCGTCCTCCGCGAGGACTGCAGGCCCGGCGACGACATCAAGCCCGTCATCGGCGCGGACGACCACGTGGTGGAGTTTGAGATCACCCCCAACCGGCCCGACTGCCTCTCCGTCATCGGCCTGGCCCGGGAGGCCGCCGTCACCTTCCACAAGCCCCTCTCCCTTCACGACCCGGAGGTCAGGGGCGGGGCGGCGGGCGTCCTGCCGGAGCTGCTGGACGTGGAGACTCCGGACCCGGACCTCTGCCCCCGCTACACCGCCCGGATGGTGCGGAACGTGAAGATCGCCCCCTCTCCCAAGTGGATGC
>CATNDT010000135.1 GCA_950097035.1 uncultured Oscillibacter sp. | reverse complement strand
CCGGCGGCGCAGCAGGGGCAGACCTCCAGCATGTGGGCGCCCAGGGAATACTCCTTCCCCGGCTCCAGGTTATAGGTGTAGTCCTCCATGAAGAGGGAGCACCCGTTGCCGCCCTCGCCCATCGCCTTCAAAATGGCGGTCATGGCGGCCACCTTCCAGTCGCCCTCACCGCCGTAGCCATAGCCCTGGGCCATCAGGTGCTGTGAGGCAAGGCCCGGCAGCTGCTCCATGCCATACAGGTCCTGAAAGGTGTTGGAGAAGGCCAAACACCCCTCGGCGTCCATCATCTTCTTAATGGCGATCTCCTCCCGGGCCTGATAGCGGACGTGGTCGATCCTGTCGGTGGCCATGTCGTAGCTGGCCCTGTAGGTCTCCATCAGCTCGTCGATCTCCGCGTCGGTGACCTCGTCCATCACCTTCACCAGATCGCCCACGGCCCAGGTGTTCACCTGCCAGCCCAGCCTGGCCTGAACCTCCACCTTGTCGCCCTCGGTGACGGCCACCTCCCGCATGTTGTCGCCAAAACGCATGACCTTCATGCCTCTGGACACGGCCACGCCCACGGCGGCCTTCATCCAGCTGCCAATCCGCTCCCGGACTTCCCCGTCCTTCCAGTACCCGGCGATGACCTTGCGGGGCATGCGCAGCCGGGCGGCAATAAAGCCGTGCTCCCGGTCGCCGTGGGCGGCCTGGTTCAGGTTCATGAAATCCATGTCGATCTCCTCATTGGGGATCTCGCGGTTGTACTGCGTGGCAAAGTGGCAGTAGGGCTTCCGGAGATTTGCAAAGCCGTTAATCCACATCTTGGAGGGGCTGAAGGTGTGGCACCAGGTGATAATACCGGCGCAGGAATCGTCGTAGTTGGCCTCCTTGACCACGTCGGCAATCTCCCTGTTGGTTTTGGCGGTCACCTTGTAAATCAGGGGGAAGGGCAGGACACGGCTGAGCTCATCCGCCATCTCCCGGGCCCGCCGGGCCACGGTCTCCAGCACCTCGGGGCCGTACAGAAACTGACTGCCCACTACAAACCAGAACTGATAATCCTTCATACATTGTCCTCCTCAAAGCGCGTCCACGGCAGCCCGCTCCACCCGGAGCAAGGCCTGATAGCGCCGAATATAAGTGTTGAAGCCATCCGCAAGAACGGGGTCCGGCCGGATGGTGGAGCCGGACACCCCGGCAAACACCCTGGCAGACAGGAAGCTCTCCAGACTCTCCCCCTCTGTTTTTTGCAGCATATACGACGCCAGCAGCGCCATACCGTAGGGGCCGCCCTCGCCGGCGGTCTCCATGCAGGCGACGGGGGCATTGCAGGCGGCGGCCATATAGCTCTGACCCACCACCGGGGTCTTAAACAGCCCGCCGTGCCCCGTCAGGGAGTCGATAGCCACATGCTCAGAGGCCAGAATATCCATGCCGATTTTCAGCGTCGCCATGGTGGTGTAGAGCTGGGCCCTGAAGAAGTTCGCCAAGGTAAAACGGGTATCCGGCGTGCGGGCTACCAGGGGGCGGCCGGCGTCTATGTGGGTGACCCCCTCCCCCGCCAGGTAGTTGCACACCAGCACGCCGCCGCAGTCCGGGTCCCCCTCCAGGCTCTTCTCATAGAGCCTGGTGTACAGCTCCCCGGCGTCGGGGCTGGCCCCAAACAGCCGGGCGGTCTCTTCCAGAACGTTTACCCAGGCGTTGGTGTCGCTGGTGCAATTGTTGCAGTGAACCATGGCCACAGGGGCTCCGGCGGGGGTGGTCACCAGGTCGATCTCCTCATAGACCTTTTCCAGAGGGCGCTCCAGCACCACCATGGAGAAGATGGAGGTCCCGGCGGACACATTGCCGGTCCGGGGAGCCACGGCGTTGGTGGCGGTCATGCCGGTGCCGGCGTCGCCCTCCGCCGGGGCAAAGGGGACGCCTACGGGCAGCAGACCCTCCAGCAGGGCCGCGCCCTGCTCCGTCAGGGCCCCGGCGGGCTCCCCCGCCGTCAAAACCCCTGGAAGCAGGTCCGCCAGCTTCCAGGGAAGCGCCCGCACCGCCGGAAGCGCGTCAAACTTCGCCATCATGGCCCGGTCATATTCCAGGCTCCCGCTGTCGATGGGAAACATGCCGCTGGCCTCCCCCACGCCCACGGCGTTGACGCCGGTGAGCATGTAGTGGACATAGCCCGCCAGTGTGGTGATATGGGCAATCCGGGAGACATGCTCCTCCCCGTTCAGCACAGCCTGATACAAATGGGCGACGGACCACCGCTGGGGAATGTTGAAGCCAAACTGCTCCGTCAGCTCCGCCGCGGCGGGGCCGGTAGAGGTACACTGCCAGGTGCGGAAGGGCGTCAGCAGGTTCCAGTCCCGGTCAAAGGCCAGGTAGCCGTGCATCATGGCGGAGACACCCATGGCCGCGATATTCTCCCGTCCCTCCACGTTGGACAGGGCAGACTTTAAGCCGGTCCACACCTCCTCCAGGGAGTAGGTCCACACGCCGTTTTCATAACGGGAGGCCCAGGTATAGTCCCCGGAGGAGACGGGCTTGAAGCCCCCGTCGATGGCGACGGCCTTGATGCGGGTGGAGCCCAGCTCGATACCTAAACAGGTTGTCATGGCACGCCCTCCTTACTGTTTGCCGGTATTCTTGCGCAGCAGAACAACGCTCTGAATCACCAGGAACAGGCAGAGCATGGCCGCCACAGTGATATTGGACCACCAAGCCTCGTCAAAGCCCAGGGAGGAGACGATGCGCTTGATGGTATTCAGGCTGAGCACCCCGAAGAAGGTACCCAGCACGTTGCCCACGCCGCCGGTGAGCAGGGTGCCGCCGATGATGGAAGAGGCGATGGCGTTCATCTCATCTCCCGCGCCATTGGCCACGTCGCCGCTGCCTACGTGGAGGAAGTAGAGGATGCCGCCCAGACCCGCCAGTACGCTGCACAGCACATGGGCCAGGAATTTGGTGCGGCGCACGTTGATGCCCAGCATGTTGGCGCTCTGGTTGCTGCCGCCCACGGCGTAGAAGGCTCGGCCCAGTCTGGTCCAGCGCAGCAGGCAGAAAAGGAGCACCACCACCACCAGGGCGATGATCACCCCCACCTCCACATAGGCGGGGATATACTGGCCCAGCTTGTTGTTGGCGCCCAGGCCGGGCACAACAATCCGGGTATCCTTTACCGCTAGGAAGCCCTCGTTGGTTACCCGCACAGGCTCCTTGCTGACAATGGTCGTCATGCCCTTTGCGAAGAACATCCCCGCCAGGGACACAATGAAGGGCTGAATCTCCAGATAGGCCACCAGATATCCCTGGACCAGGCCAAAGGCCAGACCGATGCCAAGGCCGATAAGGAGGGCCGTGACCATACTGCCGCCCTGCTGTTCCAGGTTTACCGCGCAGGTCATACAGACCAGGCAGGTAACCCCGCCCACGCTGATGTCGATGCCTCCGGTGATCATAACGATGCTCATACCGCAGGCCAGGACAATGAGGGAGGCGTTGTTGTTCAGGATGTTGAGGAAATTCTGGGGTTTGGCGAAGCTGCCGCCCAGGAAAAACACGGCGGATAAGTACAGAATAAAGAAGACCACAACGGTGATGGTGAGCAGGAGGTTGGTGTCAGTCATGGCGGCCCGTCTTCTGATCCGCCCCTGTTTGTCCAGCGCAATTCCATTCGGCATGTCAGGACACCTCCTTTGCAGATTTGGCAGGTGCTTTTTTCATGTTGGCCAGCTTTTCCCGCACGACCGGGGAACTGAGTACGACCAGCAGAATGACCACCACCGCCTTATAGGCGGGCAGGGCCGTGGAGGGTACGTCATACTTGTAGAGCGTGGTGGTGAGGAACTGGATTACGTAAGCGCCCAGAATAGATCCGTAGATGTTGAACTTGCCGCCGCCCAGGGCGTTGCCCCCCAGGGCCACAGCCAGAATGGCGTCCATCTCAATGTTTTCTGCCATGCGGGAGTAATTGATGGATCCGCTGCGGCTGACACGGACAAATCCGGCAATCGCCACGCACACACCCAGGATCACATAGGTGAGGAGTTTGATGAGCTTGGGATCCAGGCCGTTCAGACGGGAGGAGTTTGCGTTGATTCCCACTGACTGGGTATACAGCCCCAGGGTCGTGAATTTCAGCACCAGCCAGAAGGCCAGAATTACGAAAGCGGTGACGAAGATGGGCGTGGGAACGGGGACTCCGGGCAGGAAAGTTCCCGCGTACTTGAAAGAGATATCGTTGATGATGGGCAGCTGGTTGTTGTTGATCCACGCGGCGATGGAGCGCCCGGCGGTGTACATGATGAGCGTGGCCACCATGGGCTGGATTTTGAAATAGGCCACCAAAACGCCGTTGAACGCGCCGAAGATCATGCTGACTGCAATGCCGATGAGAACCGCAAGAAGCAGGGGCATCTGCATCGTGTCCGAAGTAACCTGGCCGCCGCAGACCATGCGCAGAATCACGCTGCCGGCAATGGCCATGGTCGCACCCACGGAGATATCCTGTCCGCCGGAGGAGGCCGTCACCAGGGTCATGCCAATGGCCAGCATGACCAGCTCCGAGGCATTGTCCAAAACAGAGATAAGATTGCCGCTGAGTACCGGATTGCCCATGCTGTTCTCCTTGATGGAGATTGCGAAGAAGGTCGGATCGGCGATCAAATTGAACAGCACCAAAAGGACCAGTGCCGCCACGGGGATAAACAGCTGCTGCCGGGTGAGCCGCTTGAAAAGGCTCTCGTCAGGCCGCTTCACCCGGATCTCGGGATCTTTCACGGGGGTCATCATTCCTCATCACCTCCTGCAATAGTCGCCATGATCCTGGTCTGAGTCAGATCCTCTCCGGTGAGCTCGCCCACCGTCTTCCGGTCTCTCATGACAATAAGCCGGGAACAGGTGCGCAGCATCTCATCGATCTCAGAGGAGATGAAGGTAACGCTCTTACCCTCTGCGGCCAGCTTGAGGACCAGCTTTTGAATTTCGATCTTGGTGCCGATGTCGATGCCCCGCGTGGGCTCATCCAGGATCAGATACTTGGGATCTGTGAGCAGCCATCGGGCCAGGATGCACTTTTGCTGGTTGCCGCCGGAGAGGGACTTGATGGGCGTATCCGCCGAGGCGGTCTTGATCTCCAGCAGCTTGATGTACTCATCGGCAAAGGCCTCCGCCTGGGCTCTGGAGAGGGGACGGAAAAAGCCCTTCATCACCTGATATGCCAAAATGATGTTCTCCCGCACAGACAGGTCGCCTACGATGCCGTCGCCCTTCCGGTCCTCCGGCAGATAGCCGATGCCGCACTTCATGGCGTCCAGCGGCTTTTTGATTTTCACGTCCCTGCCGTCCACCCTGACGGCGCCGCCGGTAACGTGGTCCGCGCCAAAGATGGCCCGGACGCATTCGCTTCGGCCGGAGCCCAGAAGTCCTGTAAATCCATTGACCTCGCCCTTGCGGATGGAGAAATCAAAGGGCTTGATGCCGGCGTTGCTGCAAAGGTCCTTGGCCTCCAGCACAGGGGCGCCCTCCTGGCTGATGGCCATGCCGCCGGACCCGCCCTTGATGTCGGCCATGTCATCCAGCTCTTTGCCCAGCATCTTGCTGACAAGCTTCACCCGGGGCAGGTCCTCAATGATATACTCTCCTACCAGCTGGCCATCCCGCAGAACGGTGATCCGGTCACAGACCTCGTAGACCTGCTCCAGAAAGTGGGTGACAAAGATGATGCCCACTCCCTTGGCCCGCAGGTCCCGCATCAGGACGAAGAGCTTCTGGACCTCCTGGTCGTCCAGAGAGGAGGTGGGCTCATCCAGAATCAGCACCTTGCACTCCATATCCACCGCTCGGGCAATTGCCACCATCTGCTGTACGGCGATGGAGCAGGTGCCCAGCTGCTGCTGAGGAGCGGCCGGAATGCCAAGGGAGTCCAGAATCTCCCCGGTCCGCTTGTTCATGACCCGCCAGTTGGTCAGATTCCCCTTTGTCCGCCCAATGAATATGTTCTCCGCTACCGACAGGTTGGGACAGAGCGTAATCTCCTGATAAACGGTGCTGATGCCCGCATTCTGGGCGTCCTGGGGAGAACGGATGACTGCCGCGCCCTCAACGCCCTTGATGCAGACCTTACCCCCGTCTTTGGGGTATACGCCGGTGAGCACCTTGATCAGAGTGGATTTTCCCGCGCCGTTCTCGCCCATCAGAGCGTGGATCTCCCCCTCCCGCAGGGTAAAATCCACATTCTGAAGGGCACGCACCCCCGGGAAATACTTGCAGATACCGCGCATTTCCAATACCGCGCTTTCCTGCATAGGGATTCGCCTCCATTCTTACAAATTCAACACGCGGCGCGGCTGACATGCCGCGCCGCGTGCCGGGTTGCCTGCTATATGCGGTTCAGGGGATTTGCATCAGGTTCCGTAGGTGTCCACGTCGGCCTGGGTGATGGTCGCTGCGTCAAAGCCCTGCTCCGGGGTGTAGATGATCTTCTGGGAGGGAGCCTTGCCGGCCGCCAGATCCTTGATGATGCTGTCAACGGTCTCCGCCTGCAAGGGGTTGCACAGGCCCATGTAGTTCCAGCTGCCGGACAGGACGGCCTCCATGGCCCAGGTATCACTGTCAAAGCCCATGACAATAACGTCGCCGTCCTTACCGTGGGTAATTCCATTGGCGTCCAGAGCGGCCACAGCGCCGCGGGCCATGCCGTTGTTCTCCGCGTAAATCACATTGAAGGACTTGCCGCCGTCGATAACGGACTGGGTAATGGTGCGGGCAGTCTCCTCATCCCAGGAGGCGGTCTGCTGGGTGACATAGTTCCAGTTGCTCTCAGCGGCTACCTTCTCGTCCAGAGCGCCGGTGCGGCCCACTTGGGCATCGGTGCCCATCAGGCCCTGAATGTGGACGATGTTGTACTCGTCCAGGCCCTGGGCATCCAGCCAGTCCACAGCGGTTTTGCCCTCGGCGGGCATGTCGGAGACAACAGCGGCCACATACATGCTCTCATCCGCCTCCAGCATACGGTCAAAGAGAATGACCTGGGTGCCGGCAATCTGGGCGTCCTGAAGCACGGTGTCCCAACCGGTGGTAGAGGCCGGGGACAGGAGGAGGAAATCCACCTCGTCCTGAATCATCTGCTGAGCGGTGGCAATCTGCTGAGCCGCGTCGTTGTTGTTAAAGAAGGTGGCTTTATAACCGTTGTCCTCGGTGAACATAGCGCGCATGGCCGCGTCGTTGGCGGTGCGGTAGCCGGACTCGTTGGGGTCGTTGTTGATGACGCCC
>CATNDT010000134.1:5586-7267 GCA_950097035.1 uncultured Oscillibacter sp. | reverse complement strand
GGCCTCTCGGCGGGCCGGGTCCAGTCGGTGGCCACCCGCATGGTGGACGACCGGGACAGGGAGATCGAGGCCTTTCAGCCGGAGGAGTACTGGACGCTGGACGCCAAGCTCCCCTTTGCCGCCCGCTATCACGGAAAGAACGGCAAAAAGGCGGAGCTGCGGTCGGCGGCGGATGTGGACGCGGTGGTGCAGGAGACGGAGAGTGCCGTGTTTCAGGTGAAGTCCGTAAAGCGCGCGGATAAGCACCGCAGTCCCTCGCCCCCCTTTACCACCTCCACCATGCAGCAGGAGGCCTCACGCAAGCTCTCCATGACGCCGCGGCGCACCATGGCCATTGCCCAGCAGCTCTATGAGGGCGTGGATATTGAGGGCGAGGGCACGGTGGGCCTCATCACCTATATGCGTACCGACTCCCTGCGCCTTTCCGAGGAGGCGCTGTCCTCTGTCAGGGAGTTTATTCAGGGCCGTTACGGCCAGGGGTACTGTCCCGCCAAGCCCAACCACTACAAGGCCAAGGCCAACGCCCAGGACGCCCACGAGGCCATCCGGCCCAGCAACGTATTCTGGACGCCGGAGAGCATCAAAAAGGATCTCACCGGTGAGCAGTACCGGCTCTACCGCCTGATCTGGAGCCGTTTTGTGGCCTGTCAGATGTCCAACGCCGTGTATGACAGCGTGTCTGTGGAGGTGGAGGCCAACGGCCACAGCTTCCGTTCCAGCTCCTCCAGTCTGAAGTTTTCCGGCTACACGGCGGTGTATGAAGAGGGCCGGGACGAGGAGAAAGAGGAGAAGGAATCCCCGCTGCCCGCCCTGCAGGAGGGTGAGGTGCTGGAGCTGAAGGGCTTTTCCAAGGACCAGCACTTTACCCAGCCCCCGGCCCACTACACCGACGCCACGCTCATCCGGGCTATGGAGGAGCAGGGCATTGGGCGCCCCTCCACCTACGCGCCCACGGTATCCACTATTCTGGACCGGGAGTATGTGATCAAGGAGGGGAAGTACCTGCGGATCACCAACCTGGGCCGGGTGGTGACGGAGCTGATGAAGGACAAATTTACAGACATTGCCGACCTGAAATTCACCGCCAACATGGAGGAGAAGCTGGACTCTGTGGAGGAGGGGGCGGCCCCCTGGCGGGAGATTCTGCGGGATTTTTACGGGGATTTTGACAGGAGCCTCCAACAGGCGGAAAAGGATCTGGAGGGCACCCGCATCAAGGTGCCCGACGAGGTGAGCGAGGAGATCTGCCCCGAGTGCGGGCGGAATCTGGTGGTAAAATCCGGGCGGTTTGGCCGCTTTTTGGCCTGCCCGGGCTATCCGGACTGCACGTTTACCATGCCGCTGGTGGTGGAGATGCCGGGCCGCTGCCCCAAGTGCGGCGGGCGGCTGATGAAGCGCACGGGCACCAGCAAAAAGACCAATAAGCAGTACACCTATTACTGCTGCGAGCACACCACCAGCCGGGAAGAGGCTGCCAGGTGCGACTTTATGACCTGGGATGTGCCGGTAAAGGACGACTGCCCGGCCTGCGGCCACACGATGTTTAAAAAGGCGGGCAGGGGATATAAGAAGCCCTTCTGCATCAATCCGGCGTGCGGGAACTTCCTGCCTGAGGAGAAGCGGGGCTATCCCAAAAAGCCCGCCGCCGGGGAGGAGAAGGCGGAGGAGACAGCGGCGCCCG
>CATNDT010000134.1:2256-5564 GCA_950097035.1 uncultured Oscillibacter sp. | reverse complement strand
TGAAGAAGACCGCTGCCACGAAGAAGACCGCTGCCACGAAGAAAGCCGCCGCGGCGAAAAAGCCCGCTGCAAAGAAGGCCGCGTCCGGGGACTAAGCCGGTTTTCGGGCGATGGTCCAGGCGGCCTGAAATATGGTCTTCGGCTTTTGCCGCTGGAGGAGCGCGCGGCTTATCAATGAGGAGGAGAGCCCTTATGAATGTAACCGTTATCGGCGCGGGTCTTGCCGGCAGCGAGTGCGCCTGGCAGCTGGCCCGGCGGGGCGTGGAGGTAACGCTTTGTGAGATGAAGCCGGAAAAGCGCACCCCCGCCCATGTGACAGACCATTTTGCGGAGCTCTGCTGCTCCAACTCCCTCCGCAGCGACCAGCTGGAAAACGCCGTGGGCCTTTTAAAAGAGGAGCTGCGCCGCCTGGGCTCGCTGATCCTCGCCTGTGCCGACGAGACCCGGGTGGAGGCCGGCGGCGCCCTGGCGGTGGACCGCCACGGCTTTGCCGCCCTGGTGACGGAGCGGGTGCAAAGTCACCCCCATATCACTGTGGTCCCCGGAGAGGTCACGGAGCTCCCGGGGGGGGAGGTGGTGGTGGCTTCCGGCCCGCTTACGTCCGACGCGCTGGCGGACAGGCTGCAAGGACTGCTGGGGGCGGAAAGCGCCCTCCACTTTTACGACGCGGCGGCCCCCCTGGTGTCCGCCGAGAGCGTGGATATGGACCTTGCGTGGTTGGGCTCCCGGTACGACAAAGGGACGGCAGATTATGTAAACTGCCCTATGACGGAGACGGAGTACGACGCTTTCTGGCAGGCCCTGACCTGCGCCCAGGAGGCGGAGATCCACGGCTTTGAGGACAGGCAGGTGTTTGAGGGCTGCATGCCCGTGGAGGTGATGGCCCGCCGGGGACACGACACCCTCTGTTACGGCCCCCTAAAGCCCCGCGGGCTGAAGGATCCCCGGACGGGGCGGGAGCCCTATGCCGTGGTGCAGCTGCGGCGGGACAACGCCGAGGGGACAGTCTATAACCTGGTGGGCTTTCAGACCCATTTGAAATTTCCCGAGCAGCGGCGGGTATTTTCCATGATTCCCGCCCTGCACAACGCGGAGTTTCTCCGTTACGGGGTGATGCACCGAAACACCTTTTTGGATTCCCCCCGGCTGCTGGACCGGTATTACCGGCTGAGGGCGGAGCCCCGCATCTCCTTTGCCGGGCAGATGACCGGCGTGGAGGGATATGTGGAGTCCGCCGCCAGCGGCTTCCTGGTGGGTGTGGAGACCGCCCGCCGCCTGCGGGGGCTGCCGCCGCTGGACTTTCCGCGGGAGACGGCTGTGGGCGCTCTGGGCATGTATGTCTCCAATGGAGCGGTCACCGCATTTCAGCCCATGAACATTAACTTTGGCATTATGCCGCCGCTGGATCACCGTGTCAGGGGCAAGCGGAACAAGAACGCGGAGCTTTCGGCCCGGTCGCTGCGGATCATAGAAGAGATGAAAGAGGAGGTCCTGGTATGAAGATCATCGTGGACGCCATGGGCGGGGACAACGCGCCGCAGGCCGCGGTGCAGGGAGCGCTGGAGGCCAACAGGGTACACGGCGTGGATGTGATCCTGGTGGGCCGGGCGGCGGAGGTGCTGCGGGCCGTGGAGAGCTGCGGGGAGAAGACGCTGCCCGCCGGTGTGGAGATCCGGGACGCCTCTCAGGTGGTGGAGATTTCAGACGACCCGGCCACCGCCTTCAAGGTGAAAAAGGACTCGTCGCTGACGGTGGGGCTGAACCTGCTGAAAGCGGGGGAGGGGGACGCTTTTGTCTCCGCCGGGTCTACCGGGGCGCTGCTGGCCGGGGCCACGCTGGTGGTCAAGCGCATCCGGGGTATCCGCCGGGCCGCCATGGGGCCCGTAATCCCCACGGCGGGGGGCCGGGCCGTGTTGTGCGACTGCGGGGCCAATGCCGAGTGCACGCCGGAATACCTGCTGCAGTTTGCGTACCTTGGCAGCTACTACGCCAGCCGCGTTCTGGGCATAGAGCGGCCCCGCGTGGCCCTTTTGAACATCGGCGCGGAGGAGGAGAAGGGCGATGGGCTGCGTCATGAGGCCTACGCGCTGCTGCGGGAGGCCGGGGAGGCCGGCCGGATCAACTTTACCGGCAATATCGAGGCCGACGCCGCCATGCTGGGCGGGGTCGACGTTATTGTGGCGGATGGCTACACCGGCAACATCATGCTCAAATCCGTGGAGGGCGTGGGCAAATTTTTGCTGCGGGAGCTGAAAAACATGTTCCTCTCCAGCACCAGGACGAAATTGGCCGCGGGACTGATCAAGGGGGATATGGCCCGGATGAAAAAGCTGGTGGACCCCGGCGAGGTGGGGGGCACGGCCTTTCTGGGCATCTCCAGACCGGTGATCAAGGCCCACGGCTCTTCCGACGCGCGGGCCATGGCAAACGCCGTTCTCCGGGCCAGGGAGTACGCCGAAAGCGGCTTTATCGCGGATGTAGAGGCCAACATCCAATTGATGAAAGTGGAGCGAAACGCGGAAAAAAGTTGAAACCCCTCTTGACAGCAATGCCGCCTTGCCGTATGATTACCCCAGACCATAATTCTCTAAGGAGTGAGACCGTATGTCTGTTGAGGAAATTTTTCAAACGATGAGAGAGCTTGTGGCGGAGCAGTTCGCCATGGAACCTGCCGAGGTGAGCATGGAGACGGCCTTTGAAGAGGATTTGGGCGCGGACTCTGTGGACCTGGTGGAGCTGGTTATGGCCATGGAGGAGGAGTTTGAAGTCGGCGAGATCCAGGAAGAGGATTTGGGCGGCTTGAAGACCGTGGGCGACGCTGTGAACTACATTGCAGGTAAAGTAAAATAAAACGAGGAGAGGCCCCGCCCCCTATGGCGGGGTTTCCCTTTGGAGTGTCAGCCATGCAGGAACTGGAGAAAAAACTGAATTACACGTTTCGGGATCCCGCGCTGCTGGAGGAGGCCTTGAGCCACAGCTCCTATGCCAACGAGCACCGTGCCGCCCACCTTCGCAGTAACGAGCGGCTGGAATTTTTGGGAGATTCGGTGTTGGGCTTTGTGACGGCGGAGTTCCTGTTTTTGCAGCACCCGGATCTGCCGGAGGGGGATCTGACCCGGATCCGTGCCGCCCTGGTGTGTGAGCAGAGCTTATATGAGGTGGCACAGAAGCTGGACCTTGGCAGCTATTTGAAGCTGGGCCGGGGCGAGGAGTCCGGCGGCGGCCGGGCGCGCACCTCCATTCTGGCGGATGCGACTGAGGCTGTGTTTGCCGCCGTGTATCTGGACGGCGGCGTGTCTGCGGCCTCG
>CATNDT010000134.1:0-2184 GCA_950097035.1 uncultured Oscillibacter sp. | reverse complement strand
CCGCCCTGCAGGAGCTGGTGCAGCGCCAGGCGGACCAGGTGCTGGCTTACCGCATGGTGGGGGAAGAGGGGCCGGATCACGCCAAGACCTTTATGGCGGAGGTGCTGCTCAACGGAGAGCGGCTGGGCACCGGCTCCGGCCACAGCAAGAAGGAGGCCGAGCAGGCCGCCGCCAAGAGCGCCCTGGATGTGCTGGGCGAAGAGTGATTTGTCTGGATGGTAAAACAGCCCGCCGGAAGGCGGGCTGTTTTTATGTCTACTGCCGGTAAATATGACTGGAATTTACAGTTTGTCCATGGTATACTATTTTCCGAGCGAAAATAAAGGAGCGTGAAGATATTGTCACTGCTGCATTCGGTTTTATTGGGGCTGATTCAGGGCGTGGCGGAGTTTTTGCCCATCTCCAGTTCCGGCCATCTGGCGATTGCGGAGCATTTGCTGGGCCAGACCGGGGCCACGGAGATCCCCGGCTTTTTTGATGTGCTGCTGCACCTGGGCACGCTGGTGGCGGTATTTGCCGCCTACCGGGTGGATATCCGGGATATGATTCTGGAATTCTTTGGCGGTGCGGGCGACCTGATCCGCGGCACAACGCCCACGCCGGTGCCCCCGGCCCGGCGGCTGATCCTGCTGATCATCGTGGGTACGCTGCCCCTGTTTGCCGTGCTGCCGGTGAAAGACCTGGTGGAGGGACTGGGGGACAATATGTACTTTGTGGCAGGGGCGCTGCTTGTCACCGGTTGTTTGCTGTTTGCCAGCGACCGGGTGCGGAAGGGCCGCAAAACGGAGCGGAGCGCCACCATGGCGGATGTTCTGCTGGTGGGCGCTGCCCAGGCTGTGGCCACATGCCCCGGCATCTCCCGCTCAGGCACCACCATCACCGCCGGATGCTTTGTGGGCTTTGAGCGGTCCTTTGCCGTCCGCTTCTCCTTTCTGCTGTCCATTCCCGCCATTCTGGGGGCCAACATTTTAAGCCTGAAGGATGCGCTGGAGGCCGGCGTCGTCTGGGAGGACGCACCGGTGTATCTGGTGGGCGTGGCGGTGGCCGCCGTGGTGGGTTACGCCTGTATCCGGCTTTTGAAGATGATTGCCGAAAAAGGCAGGTTTGGGTTCTTTGCCTACTACTGCTGGTTTGCCGGAATCGTGACTTTGATCCTCACCTTTTTGCAAAAGTGATTTCATCGGAGGTACATAGACCGTGGCTTCTACATCACAAAAGAAACCCTCTGCCGCAAAAAAGAGCGGCGGCTCCGGGGGCAGCCGTGCAAAGAAGGCGCCGCCGCCGCAAAGGCGGCCCATCCGCCGGGAGGTGGGCGGGATTGTCCTGCTGGTGCTGACACTCTCTGTGCTGGTGAGCTATTTTGGGATCAGCGCCATTTTCATCGACTGGTTTGCCGTGCTCTTAAAGGGCCTGTTTGGTTATGGCTATTGGCTGGCGGGCCCGGCCATGCTGCTCTCGGCGGTGATTTTGCTGTTCCACCGGGGACGGCCTGTGCAGCTGCGGGTGACCTGTGCCCTGCTGACGCCGGTGCTCTTTGGGTCGTTGACCCATATGGTCCTCTGTGACAGGGAGTATACCGCCTCCTTTGGCGTTTTAAAGGAGCTCTGGCAGGACGGCAGTGCGCTGCGCTCCGGCGGGGCCATCTCCGGCGTGCTGGCCAACGGCTCTGTGGCGGTGTTCTCCAAGCTGGCCTCTGTGATTTTGTTTACGGTGCTGCTGGCGGTGATGGTAATGGCGGCCCTGCGGCTCACCTTGGGGGCGCTGATCGAAATGCACCGGGAGCGGCCCCAGTATGAGGAGGAGCCGGAATCCGGGAAAAAGGAGCCCGCCATCCGCCTCACACCCCTGGAAAAGCCAAAGCGCCCGGCCCCGGCACGGTCCAGGCAGCAGATCGACATTCCCCTGGACGACGAGCCAGGGGCGGAAAAGCCCGCGCCGGATACTGCGGGACGGGCCGAGGAGGGGCGGTTTACCGGCTTTTTCCGCCACAAGTCCGAAAAGCAGAAAACGCCGGATCAGGTCCTCTCCGCCAGGGAACCCGCCCCGGATCTGCCGGAAAAGAAGGCCGTCCCGGCGGCAGAACCCGTTTCTGCGCCGGAGCCCGCGGCGGTTTCTGCGCCTGTGGCGGTTTCCGAGGCTGTGGTGGAGCCTGTAAAGCCGGAGCTGCCGGCCCCGGCAGCGGAG
>CATNDT010000133.1 GCA_950097035.1 uncultured Oscillibacter sp. | reverse complement strand
ACACTGGTGCTGATTGGATTCATCATTTTGATGTTCAGAAATACAAATCGAACTAAGCGGAGGCAATCCATCATGGAGCTTATCAAACTGACCCATGACAACATTGACCAGGAGCACATTTGCTGCGCCATATCCAACAACAAGGATGTGAAGGTCATATCCCAAAAGGCTTGGCTGAAGGAGCGGCTGGACGAGGGGCTTGTTTTCCTAAAGGGTAATGTCCGGGGGAAATGTTTTATTGAGTACATCCCCGCCGAATACGCCTGGACGCCCGTCGAGGCGGAGGGGTACATGGTTATCGACTGCCTGTGGGTGTCTGGGCAGTTCAAAGGGCATGGGTACTCCAATCTCCTGCTGGACGCCTGTATCGAGGACAGCAAGGCGAAGGGGAAACAGGGGCTTGTGAGCCTGTCCTCCAAAAAGAAGCTGGGCTTTCTCTCCGACCCTGGATATATGCGGCACAAGGGCTTTGTGACGGCGGATACAGTGGAGCCCTACTTTGAACTGCTGTATCTTGCCCTTTGATGAGGGCGCGGAGCGGCCCTGCGTCCAAGATACAGTGCGGGAGCATGATGCTATGCCCCAGGGATTCGTGCTCTATTATACCAGCCAGTGCCCGTTTACGGCGAAATATGTGTCGGTATTGGAGCGCATGGCAAAGGAGCGGAACGCCATTTTTCAGTCTGTCCACATCCAGACCAGGGAGGAGGCCCAGAACGCTCCCTCGCCCTTTACCACCTTCTCTCTGTTCTATGACGGCCAGTTGGTGACCCATGAGATACTGTCGGAGAAGAAGTTTGAAAAAATCCTGGAAGCTCATCCACTGAACAGAAATTGCGAGTCACCTTACAAAACATGATGTGGACTTAATGTCAAAAATCCGTATAATTTAAATAGAAGCGCTTCTAATAGTGAAAATGAAGGTGCAAAGTATGGATACGATATTTTCGGACAACCTGAAGAAATTTAGGCAGCAAAAAAATCTCACGCAGGAGCAGGCTGCGGAGATCTTAAACGTAAGCGTACAAACCATCTCGCGGTGGGAATGCAATACGACTTCACCTGACGTTGCAATGCTTCCACAAATCGCGAAGCTGTATTGCGTGACGATTGATGACCTGTTCAAGGAAACAGCTGTTGCGTATGAAAATTACGCGCAGCGGTTAGCGGCCGTTTATGAGGCCACACGCCGGCCGGAGGATTTTATTTCCGCCGACTTTGAGTTCAAAAAAATGATGAAAGCCGGCAGCTGCTCTACGGAGGATTTAAGGTGCTACGGGGTACTGCACCATCAGATGGCGCGCTATTGTATCGAAAAAGCCATGGATTTATTTGACAAAGTGGTTGAACAGGGAAAAGATTTAGATCAGCGTGTTTTTTGGCGGACGAAGCGTCAAAAAATGCTCCTGTATTCCCAGATTGGAAAGGCACAGGAGAATATTGACGAGGCGCTGGCAGCGATCCAAAACGGCTCAGAAGACGCGGAGGACTGGATTTGCCTGATTGCCGCATACAGCTATAGCGGAGATGATGCAAAAGCCTATGAGTGGATTTTGAAAGCGATCCTTAAATTTCCCGATAAAGCGGTACTATACGTTTACGGAGGCGACATCTGCAAGAACTTGAAAAAATATGATGAGGCTTTCAAATATTGGGGAAAAGCATTGGAACTGGACCCCGAAATGTATGACGCCAGATATTCTATGGGGTTCTGCTATGAGGAGTTGGGGGAGTATGGCAGAGCGCGTGATATGTGGTTTGATCTTGCCCGCGATCTCGAAAAAGACGGATATGAGGTAGAGAAGCAGTTCCCACTGGAATTGGCTGAAAAGTGCGGGGCAATTATCGATCTGTGAGAAAATCGTAAGAAACTCCGTAGAAGAACAGTGAAACCCCGTGTGAGCGAACGAGAAAAAGGTACTCTTGCTTTTGGTACAATGACAGTGTCAAGGCAAGAGCGCCTTTATTTTTATCAGCGGAAGGAGTTTTCACATGGAATTGCTGATTGACCATGTTTCCAAGCAATTCAAGGACAAAAAAGCGGTCAATGACATCAGCCTGGAGTTGACACCGGGGGCCTGGACCCTGGCGAACGGGTACGCTTCCGCAATCTGCTCTCGGAGTTCGCCCATGATCGGATCGTGCTGATCTCCACCCACATCGTCCCCGACGTGGAGTACATCGCCACCTGCCACGCCATCATCAAGGGCGGCAGGCTGCTGGCAACGGGGACAACGGAAGAATTGACCACGCTGGTGGAGGGCAAGGTGTGGAGCTGCACTATCCCGGCAGAGCTGGTGCCGGAGTATGAGAGCAAGCTGCAAATCACCAATCTGCGAAACGAGAACGACGGCAGCGTTTCCATCCGCTATCTGTCAGATCGGCCTCGCAACGCCGTTTCCAGCGCCGCAACACCCCGGCTGGAGGATCTGTATCTGTGGATGTTCCCGGAAAGCAGCGGAGAAAATGACAGGAGATATCGGTAAATGAGAATCATGATTACTTCTTCATTTAGCTGTACAATCTTCTCTGACATGGTTTGCTATCTCCTCTCTGAATGGTGTGTCGCTACTTCATTCTACCAGAGAGCTGCAAACCTTGTCTTTTTTATTTGCGCAACTTATTGTACCTTATCATCTGCTAATAGGTTTGCTAATAAGCCTTATCGTCAAAGTGCAGGTTTTCTCCAAAATACCAATAGATTTTAAGAAGTAAAAAAGCGTCAATTTGTTGATTTTCAATCCGAAAATCGAACGAAATTAACGCTCTCTCTGGCACCCTCGACGCGATTCGAACGCGTGGCCTTCCGCTTAGGAGGCGGACGCTCTATCCAGCTGAGCTACGAGGGCTTATTGATTTGTACGACTAAGCTTGAACCAATGCAATCCGCATCCAACGAAAAAAGCGGGTGAACCTATGTGTGCTTAGGAGGCAGTCGCTCTATCCAACTGAGCTATCGGGACCTATTGGCTTGTGCGAGGTAACTTGAACCGATGAAATCCACATCAAGAGGAAAAAGCGGGTGAACCCTATGTGTACTTAGGGTGCGGTCATTCTACCCCTCTAAGCCGCTGGCGAACCACATGTTCCTTTTTGGCAGCCGTCCCGCCCGCTCGGGTGATCAACCATCCCGGTTAGGTATTATACCCAAACAATAGGGATTTGTCAATTCCTCCGCAACCATTTTCCCTCCCCGCCGCCGGACACACTACCGCTCCCTGGCCTGATCCCGCAACTCCGCCAAGCCGCTCTTCAAGCTCCCCAAACCGATGGGCAGCTGGGCGTTGGCCACATCCAGCTTCCGGAGCTCTCCGGTAATATGGGCGGTAATCCGTTCGCAGGTTTCAAACAGCTCGCCGCACTGGCGCACGGAACACTCGATCTGCTCCTCAGCCTCCCGCAGCAGCTCCTCCCGCCGGGCCTGCGCCTGGGCGACAGTGTCAGACGCCTGGGCGGACGCGGCGTTCAGCAATTCCTCCGCACGGCGATGGGCCTCGGAAAGGCACAATCCGGCCTCCTCCCTGGTCTGGGCCAGCAGCGCATCCGCACGGCGGTGGGCGTCCAGCTCCAGCTGGGCCAGCTTTTCCTTCTCCTGGCGCAGGGATTCGCTCTGGTCCTCCAGCCGCTCTACCTGGCCTGCCAGCCGGTCCCGCTCCGCCGTCAGCGTCCGCATATTTTCGCTCTGCCGGGCATTTTCTCCGGCCAGCTCCTTCCGCCGGGCCTTCTCCTGCGCATACTGCTCCCGGCTCTCTGCCAACTCACCGGACAGGCGCTCCGTCTCATCGGTGCGGTCCTCCAGCTCCCGGCGCAGTCCCGCCAGCTCCTCCAACGCCTCGTCCAACCGGCGAGACAGGTCGGCGGCGGCAGACTCCGCTTCCTTCTGGGTCTTTTCGATATACTCCATCACGTCCTGGCGGTTAAACCCCAGCGCGGCACTGCGAAAAATATGATTGTCCATACTGCTCCGATCCTCTCTCCCGTTTCATCCATCTTATCACACCCGGTGCGATATGACAACACTATTTTCTCTGCGCCAGCAGCCATGCAACCCCTATCATTCGGTTAGACAAGTTTTTTTGAACCTGTCTAACCTGATTTTTTATATCACCAGCGGGAAAGGAGGCGAAAAAGTTATGGGACTGCCCATCTCCCCAACGGGGCAGCAGTCAGCGCCCTGCCGGGGGGCGGCTTTGGAAGAATCACATTTTAATTTTTCAATGCTGGTTTTCACGGCGGATTTTCAGACCGGCACAAAACCACGACGAAAACGGCGGATGCAGCAAAATAAAGGCACAAGGACGCAAAAATGCCCCTTGCGCCTTTTCTTGGAACACTATGCAGCCAGGTAATTGTATTCCCGTGTCATGTGTGCTATCATTGACAATAATTGTATTTTTTGTCCTCTGCCCGGCTATTCAATTTCCAGATTTTGCACCCCATGACTGAGAATGATGTTGATTAACTCGTTGCGCGAACGGTTTGTTTCCGCTGCGATTTTGTCCAGCGCGTCAAGGGTATCTTCTCTGATCCGAACGGTAATAATCTTGTTCCCGTCCTCGCCGCGCCTCTTGATTTTCAAGGGTTCATTTTTCATGTCGCCGCACCTCTCAATCTGTAATAAATTATAGCTTGACAAAGAGGCGCAAAGTATAATACAATTAACTGTCGGAATAACTATCATCTTGTATTATACTAGGAGGCTGGAAAGGCCATAAAAGAAACCATGCTCCGGGCGGAGGACCAGGTTGTAAAGTGATTGCCAGTTGCAACAAGGGCATTAAGACCGGGAAAAGCTCACAAAGCGGGAAAAGACTGAATAACAAAAGGAGAATTGTTATGAACATTACATTCACGGCACCCACCCCATTTGTCAAACCTTGGACACTTGAGGACAGCAGAATAATATTTGGAAACGATATTATTAATCTGGCTGATATAATTAATTTTTCGGTTAGCGGTAAGCCATCTGCACTGACGAGTGGCATTATTACAATTTTAACCAACGATAGCAAAAATTTTTATTATCCGTTGGCGGCAAACAAAAGGAGCAATGGATAGAAGCAATCTATTATCTTGAAACCCACATTCACAGGAGAACATTAAAAAAAGAGACAAATGTGGATGGAGTTATATACGATATTACAGGCTCTCGCGGACGCAGACTGATTGTATTTGAGGACAAAGTTATCATTAAGACAAGCGTAACACCTGGATCTATTCTGACTGGAAATTTTTCTGATGGTGAAAAGACAATATACTATGCAGATTGCATTGGAATCCAATTTAAAGAATCGGGCATGCAGCTTGGCTACCTGCAGTTGGAAACGGCAAGCGCATTAATGAATAACAGGGCAAGCAACTTTTTCAATGAAAACAGTTTTACATTTGAGGGCAGCGTATTAAATAGCCAAATGAAAGAAGTCGCCGATTATATACGCATTAAAGTTGAAGAATGCAAAAAACAGAAAAGTGGTCAAACAGTCGCTGTTTCCGCCGCTGATGAACTGAAAAAATTCAAGGAACTGCTGGACAGCGGCGTTATCACGCAGGAAGAGTTTGACGCGAAGAAAAAGCAGCTGTTGGGGCTGTAATTCATACATAGCGCCGGGGCGGGATTTCTCCCCCCCCGCGCCGTTTTTGCACCACTAATGAGAGGCGGCCTCAAGACTGCCCTGCACCCGCCTCCGCCGCCCTGGAGGGGCTCCATATAAGAAATTCCCTCCGCGTCTACCTGTCTCATATTCCGTCGGTCAATCCCGCTTCACCTGGTCTACCGCCGCCAGGACCCGCTCTTTCACCTGCTCCAGGGTTCCCTGCAGGGAGGCTCCGGCGGCCATCGCATGGCCTCCGCCGCCCAGCAGGCCGCAGGCCCGGGTGGCGTTCACCCGCCCGTTGGCCCCGGTGCGGAGGCTCAGCTTCCACTCCCCCGGCTTCAGCTCCCGCAGCACCGCGCCGCAGTCCACGCCCTCAATGATTCCCGCCAGGGAGGAGACGTCCTCCAGATCGTTTTCATCCGCGCCCACGCGCTCCATCATGGACAGGGGAATGGTCAGGAACACGCCCCGGCCCTCGTGGAAGAAGTCCGCCTTCCCCATGAGCTCCGCCTCAATGGCGATGCGTTTGCGGGTCTTGGTCCGGAAATGCCGCTTGTTCACGGAAAAATAATCAATGCCGGTTTCCAGCAGCGCCGCTGCCGTCCGGTGGGTGTTGGCGGTGGTATTGGCATAGACAAAGCAGCCCGTATCCGTAGCCACAGCGGCATAGAGGGGCAGGGCGATCTCCGGCGAGATCTCCCCCAGTTCCCGGCAGATCTCATACACGATCTCCCCGCAGGCGGCGCAGGAAGCGTTCACGCACTGCGCCTCCCCGAAGCCCTCAAAGGAGGGGTGGTGGTCCACCGCCAGTCCAATGCGGTCAAAATACGCCTCCGCCGCCGGGAAGAAGAGGCTTCTGGCGGCGATGTCCACCGACACCACGAACCCCGGCGTAAAGTCCGCCGGAGCCCAGAGGTTCCGGACATAGGTCCCATTGATCTCGGTCATATCGGGGTTTTTCAGCAGCCAGGCAGTCTTGCCCAGCTTTCGCAAAGCCAGGCACAGCCCGGCGGCGCAGCCGGTGGTGTCCCCGTCGGGACGGCGGTGGGTCAGAATCAGGATATCGTCTTTCCGCCGCAGCAGGGCGGCGGCCTCCTTGGTGGAAATTCCGCTCATTTTTCGTCCTCCAGGATAATGTGCTCGTTGGCGGGGTTGGCAGGCTTGACCACACTGGGGTCCCGGAGCATCTCCAGGATATGGGCCCCCTGCTGGATGGAGTCGTCTGCCACAAACTGGAGCTCCGGCGTATAGCGGAGCCGCAGGGCGGCCCCCAGCTCCCGGCGGAGGTAGCCGGAGGCGGACCTCAAGCCTTTCATCATGTCTTTTTCATCGTCCTTGTTCAGTGCGCTGATATAGATTTTTGCATAGCGGAGGTCGTTGGTCGTATCCACGTGGGTGATGGTCACTAACCCGCCCTGGAGGCGGGGATCCTTGACTGTCCGCAGGAGATTTGCCAATTCCCGCTGGATTTCTTCGTTAATGCGTCCGATGCGGTTGCCTGCCATGGTATTACCTTCTTTCCCTGCCGCCTGCGGCGGCACGTGCAATTTGCGGCCCTGCGGGCCGCTCCGCTTTTTTCTTGTTTCTTCGTTGAAGAATGTTTCGTACCGCCCCTGCGGGGCGGGGACTTTTTTGCCGCCTCGCCGGCGGCGGGGCCTTCTTTTCGCGCGAGCGAAAAGAAGCAAAAGGTCGCT
>CATNDT010000132.1:4069-7391 GCA_950097035.1 uncultured Oscillibacter sp. | reverse complement strand
TCTTGCCGTCCTTTTCGATGAGGTCCCACTTGTTCACCACGATGATGCTGGCCTTACCCGCCTCGTGGGCCAGGCCGGCCACCTTGGTGTCCTGCTCGGTCACGCCTTCGGTGGCGTCGATGAGGATGAGGCACACGTCCGCCCGCTCTATGGCCATGGTGGCCCGGAGCACGCTGTACTTCTCAATGTCCTCCGAAACCTTGGACCGCCGCCGGATACCGGCGGTGTCGATGAAGACGAAGCTGCCCCTGTCGTTTTCAAACCGGGAGTCGATGGCGTCCCGGGTGGTACCCGCGATGTCGGACACGATGACACGCTCTTCCCCCAGAATTTTGTTCACAAGGGAGGACTTGCCCGCGTTGGGCTTGCCGATGACCGCCACCTTGATGGCGTCGTCCTCCTCGCCCTCTTCCTCCTCCGGGGGGAAGTGGGCCACGCAGGCGTCCAGCAGGTCGCCGGTGCCGTGGCCGTGAAGGGCGGATACGGCGATGGGGTCGCCCAGTCCCAGGTTGTAAAACTCGTAAAAATCCGGGTCCGGCGCGCCGGTGGAATCCATCTTATTCACCGCCAGCACGATAGGCTTGCCGCTTTTGAGCAGCATGGCGGCCACCTCCTGGTCCGAGGCGGTGAGCCCTGTCCGGATATCGGTTAAAAATACGATGACTGTGGCGGTTTCAATGGCGGTCTGCGCCTGGTCGCGCATGAACTCCAGAATCAGATTGTCTGTGCGGGGTTCAATGCCGCCGGTATCCACCAGCACAAATTGCCGGCCATTCCAGTCGGTCTCCCCGTATATGCGGTCCCGGGTCACACCGGGGGTATCCTCCACAATGGAGACCCGCCGGCCGATCAGTTTGTTAAAAAGCTGGGACTTGCCCACGTTGGGGCGGCCTACAATGGCGACGATGGGTTTCACCGGTCATCACTTCCTCTCTATCTGCGGTTTCTAAAATATACCCGTATTGGTTGTATTATACCCGCCCGGCGGCGGGATAGCAAGACAAAAAGCAAGGAGGGAAGAGCAGTCTTCCCTCCTTAACCTAGTGTGCAGAGCTTGCTTATTTCGCGACCACGGACTTGATGACCTTGACCTCGCGGCCGTTATACGTACCGCATTCCTGGCACATTCTGTGAGGCAGGTGCTGTGCACCGCACTTCGGGCAAACGACGAGCATGGGGGACGTCAGCTTCCAGGTGGAGCTGCGCCGCTTATCACGTCTCGCTTTGGATACTTTTCTCTTGGGTACCGCCATTGTGACACCTCCTTGATCGTTCAAAGGCGCAGGACGAGGGCCTGTCCTTATCTCATTTCTCTATTTGTTCTCCAAAAGCTTGGCAAGGGCGGCCAGCCGCGGGTCAGGCTCCTTTTTGCAGGAACAGGGGCCGAGGTTCAGGTCGGCGCCGCAGCGGGGGCACAGTCCTTTACAATCTTCAGAACACAGGGTTTTGGCGTCCATTTCGAGGATGAACGCGGTGCGGGCCAAATCGCCCAGATCCACCTTGCCGTCTTCCAACAGCTCGATCTCGTCGTTTTCGCCGTTTTCCAGAGATTCTGCCAGCATACAGTGGAAAGGGACCGCCTTCTCCGGGGAGAAGGCCTTGCCGCAGCGGTCACAGATTGCGTCCAGAGTGGTTTTGGCCGTCAGATCCAGATCCAGGACCCCGGCGGTGTTCCGCACCCGGCCGGATACGGCCACAGGGCGGGAGACCGGATACCGGCCGGCGAACTCCACATCGGCCAGATCCAGATCGAACCGGAAATCAAGGGATTTGCCCGGCGTGTATAAAATGGGTTTTACATCTAAAAGCATAGGCTACCTCGCAATGATACGACTAGTATTATAAGGGATAGAACTCTGGTTGTCAAACTATTTTTTGAAAAAACAGGATTTTATGTGATGTGAAGTTTTCTGGCCCTCCGACTTGCATATTTTTGCAAGTTACAAAAATAGTCCTGCAAAAAGCAGTTGAATCCCCCTGATTTTGTGGTACAATAAGAGTCGGTTCCAACAATCGGCTCGGCTGTTTCGGCGTGAGGTTGCCTGTCATGTCCTGAGACGGCGGAGGGGTTGCGGGCGGATTTTACAGGCAGAGAACGCGGAGGTATACCCGTGGCAAAGAGCATTTTACATACCATTGAGATCAATATGGAGGGGTTTTCCAAGGGACAAAAGCGGATCGCCAACTACATTCTGGAAAACTATGACAAGGCGGCTTTTATGACCGCCAGCAAGCTGGGCAAGCTGGCGGAGGTCAGCGAGTCCACGGTGGTGCGGTTTGCCTCAGAACTGGGGTATAACGGCTATCCCAGCATGCAGCGGGCCCTGCAGGAGATGATTCGCAGCCGCCTGACCTCCACCCAGCGCATTCAGGCGGCAGGGGATCTCTATGGCCGGCAGGCGATTTTGCCGGCGGTGGTGCAGTCGGACATTGAGAAGCTGCGGTTTATGGCCGGCGGAGCCGGACAGGCGGACTTTGACCGGGTTGTGGATAAGCTTCTGAACTGCCGCCACATCTATATTCTGGGGGTGCGCTCGTCCTCCTTTGTGGCAGGTTATCTGAATTTTTACATGCACCTGCTGACCGGGAATGTGACGCTGGTGCAGTCCAACGCCGCCGGAGAGATTTTTGAGCAGCTGCTGCGCATCGGGCCGGAGGATGTAATGCTGGCCATTACCTTTCCCCGGTATTCCAAGGTCACTATGAACACGGTGAAATTTGCCCGGAACCGGGGCGCATCGGTCATCGCCATCACGGACAATGAGCTGTCCCCGGTGTATCAGATGGCGGACCAGGCGCTGCTGGCTCCCTGCGAGATGATCTCCTTTGTGGACTCCATGGTGGCGCCGCTGTCGCTGATTAATGCGCTGCTGATCGCCATCGGCTGCCGGCTGGGGACGGATGTGACCCGCACCTTTGCGGAGCTGGAGGACATCTGGAACGAGTACGGCGTGTTTGGGAAGATGGATGATGAATAGACGGATTGTGGTGGCCGGCGGCGGGGCCGCCGGGATGATGGCCGCCATCTCGGCGGCGGAGCGGGGCGGCGCCGTAACGCTGCTGGAGCCCAACGAGCGGCTGGGCAAAAAGCTGAACATCACCGGCAAGGGCCGCTGCAATGTGACCAATAACGCCGGGCTGCAGGAGCTGCTGGAAAACGTCCCCCGAAACGGAAAATTTCTTTACAGCGCATTCTCCCGCTTTGACGGGCGGGACGCCATGGCCTTTTTCGAGAGTCTGGGCGTGCCGCTGAAAACCGAGCGGGGCAACCGGGTGTTTCCCGTCAGCGACCGGGCCTTTGATATCAGCGCCGCCCTGGAGC
>CATNDT010000132.1:0-3994 GCA_950097035.1 uncultured Oscillibacter sp. | reverse complement strand
GCGGTGTGGCGGGAGAGCGACGGCGCTATGCGGCCGGGGCGGTAATCCTAGCCACCGGCGGCGTGTCCTATCCTGCCACCGGCTCTACCGGCGAGGGGCACCGCATGGCGGCGACGGCGGGGCACACGGTGACGCCCCTTCGCGGGTCTCTGGTCCCTCTGCGGGACTTTGGTCTGGGCCGGGAGCTGCAGGGGCTCAGCCTGCGGAACGTGGGGCTGACGGTGTTTGAAAACAGCAAAAAGCTCTATACGGATTTTGGGGAACTGCTGTTTACCCACTTCGGCGTCAGCGGGCCTCTGATTTTATCGGCCTCGGCCCATATGCGGCGCTTTGGAGAGCGGGCCTATCACCTGGAGATCGATTTAAAGCCCGCTCTGGACGAGCCGGCGCTGGACCGGCGGCTCGTGGGGGATTTTGGCAAGTACAGCAACCAGGACTTTTGCAACGCCCTGGACGACCTGCTGCCTAAAAAGCTGATTCCGACGGTGGTGCGGGCTGCGGAGATCCCGCCTCATCAGAAGGTCCACGATATCACCCGGGAGCAGCGGCGGGGACTTTTGCAGGTTTTAAAGCATTTTCCCGTTGTGATCGCAGGCCCCTGCCCGGTGACGGACGCCATTGTCACATCCGGCGGTGTGAAGGTGGGGGAGATCGACCCGTCCACGATGGAGTCAAAGCTGATAGAGGGGTTGTATTTTGCCGGGGAGCTTATCGACGTGGATGCCTATACCGGCGGGTTTAACCTGCAGATCGCCTGGGCCACAGGCCGGGCCGCCGGTATTGCCGCGGCAGAGAAAGATGACAGGGAACAGGAGAGAGAATATGGAGACAATCCGCATTGCCATTGACGGGCCCTCCGGCGCGGGGAAGAGCACCCTGGCCAGGAGTGTTGCTGCAAAACTGGGATATCTGTATGTGGACACCGGGGCCATTTATCGCACCATTGGCTACTATGCCTATACCCGCGGCGTCGACCCCGGGGATGAAGACGCCGTGACCGGCAGCCTGCCGGAGATCTCCGTGGCGCTGTCTTACGGAGAGGACGGACTGCAGCACATGCAGCTGAATGGGGAGGACGTGACGGAGGAGATCCGCCTGCCGGAAATCTCCCGCTTTGCCTCCGCCGTGTCCGCCCATCCGGGCGTGCGGGCCTTTTTGCTGGAAATGCAGCGAAAGCTGGGGCGGGAGAACAGCGTGGTGATGGATGGCCGGGATATCGGCACCGTGGTGCTGCCGGATGCCCAGGTAAAGATCTTTCTCACCGCCTCTCCGGAGGCCAGGGCGGAGAGAAGACGGCTGGAGCTGGAGCGGCGCGGCACGCCCCAGCCCTTTGCCCGTGTTTTGCAGGATATCCGGGAGCGGGACTGGAACGACACCCACCGTGCCGCCGCACCGCTGCGGCAGGCGGAGGACGCCGTTTTGCTGGACACCACGGATCTGAATTTTGAGGAGAGCGAGGCGGCGCTGCTGGCGCTCATCCGGGAAAGGACGGGCGGCGCATGAAACCGTTTAACCGACTGTTTGTCTTTATTTATTATGTGGTGGGCTTTGTGGCGGACATCCTGCACCCTGTCACTGTGGAGGGACTGGAACGGCTGCCCCGGCAGGGCGTACTGCTGTGCCCCAACCACGCCAGCAACTGGGACCCCATTCTGGTGGCGCTGAAGCTGCCAAAGAATTACCGCCTCCACATCATGGCAAAGGAGGAGCTCTTCAAAAACCCGCTGCTGGGCTGGCTGCTCCGCAAGGTGGGGGCCTTTCCTGTCAGCCGGGGCAATAATGACATCAACACCGTGCGGACCGCCATGCAGGCCATCAGGGACGGCGACAATCTGCTGATCTTTCCGGAGGGCACTGTGGTCCGGAACGGCGTGGGGTACATAGACGGGCTTCCCGCCCACGCCAAGGCGGGCGTTGCCATGATCGGCGTGCGGACCGGCGCGGTGCTGGTCCCTGTGTTTGTGGACGGTGAAAAACGGCTGTTCCGCCGAACCCGCATCATTTTTGGGGAGCCCTATGAGCCGCAGTACACCGGACGGCGCGGCACCTCTGAGGAGATGCAGAAGATCGCAGACGGTGTTTTGGCGGCGGCCTATGCACTGGGCGGCCAGTCGGTAGGGGGAACGCCGCTGTGAATGTGCTGTTGGCGCAGAGCGCCGGGTTTTGCTACGGTGTGCGCCGGGCTGTGGAGCTGGCGGAAAAAACCGCCGCCGAGCAGGGCGGCTGCTGGATGCTGGGGGATCTGATCCACAACACCCATGTGGTGGAGGAGCTGGAGAAAAAAGGCGTGCGCAAAACGGCGGACCCGGCCGCGCTGTGCCCGGGAGATACGGTGGTCATCCGCTCTCACGGGGAGCTGAAAAGCGTGCTGGACAGTCTGGAGGGCCGGGGGGTGCGCTGCGTCAACGCCACCTGCCCCAACGTGGTGCGTATCCAGCGGCTGGTGGCTGCGGCGGAGGCGGAGGGCCGGCGGGCGGCCATCATCGGCGACCCCGGTCATCCGGAGGTAGCGGGGGTGGCCAGCTGGTGCCGGGCGCCGCTGGTATTTGCCGGGCCGGAGGACGTTTGCGCCTGGCTGGAGAGCGCCCCGGGAAACCGGAACAGCCCTCTGACGGTGGTGGCTCAGACCACCTGTATTCGTGAACTTTTTGAAACTTCTTGGAAAATCATAAAAAAAGAGTGTACAAACGCGAAAATATTTGATACAATATGTAATGCTACGCACAGGCGTCAGTCTGAGGCGGTGAAAATCGCCGCTCAAGTGGACGCCATGGTTGTGGTAGGAGACTGTAAAAGCGCCAACACCAAGCATTTGACGGAAATTTGTAAAGAGAGGTGTCCCAGGGTCCTGCAGATTGAGGATGCGGACGGGCTCTCGCCGGATTTTTTCAATGGTTGCACTGTTGCGGGTCTTACGGCCGGAGCCTCCACACCTGCGGGCATTATTAAGGAGGTATATGCAACGATGAGCGAAGAAATCAGAGTGGCCGAGGGCAAAGAGGAGTCCTTCGAGGAATTACTGAATCAGTCTTTCAAAACTTTAAATACAGGAGAGAAGGTAACCGGCATCGTCACGGGCATCACGCCCACCGAGGTGCAGGTGGATGTGGGTGCGAAGCAGGCCGCCTACATCAAATTCAGTGAACTGAGCGACGACCCCAACGCCAAGCCGGAGGAGATCGTCAAAGTCGGCGAGGAGATCGAGGCCTACATTGTCCGCGTCAATGATGTGGAGGGCTATGCCGAGCTCTCCAAAAAGCGCCTGGACGCCGTGAAGGTGTGGGAGAATATCGAGACCGCCGTTGAGGAAAAGACCGTGCTGGAGGGCACTGTCACCGAGGAGAACAAGGGCGGCATCGTGGTGTCCGTCAAGGGCGTGCGGGTCTTTGTCCCCGCCTCTCAGAGCGGCCAGCCCCGCGGCGCGGATCTCTCCGCCATGGTCAAACAGAAGGTGCAGCTGCGTGTCACCGAGGTCAACCGCGCCCGCCGCCGGGTGGTGGGCTCTATCCGTGCCGTCACCGACGAGGCCCGCCGGGCCGCCCAGGAAGAGGTGTGGGCCAACATTGAAGTGGGCAAGCGCTACTCCGGCACGGTGAAGTCCATGACCTCTTACGGCGTGTTTGTGGATATCGGCGGCGTGGACGGGATGGTACATATCTCCGAACTTAGCTGGAGCCGCATCAAGACCCCCGCCGAGGTGTGCAAGGTGGGCGACCCCATGGAGGTGTACGTCATCTCCTTCGACCCCGAGAAGCGCAAGATCTCCCTGGGCGTGAAGGACCACAGCGTGGACCCCTGGCAGGTCTTTATGGACAAGTACGCCGTGGGCGACGTGGCCACGGTCCGTGTCGTGAAGCTGATGACCTTCGGCGCCTTTGCGGAGGTGGTGCCCGGCGTGGACGGTCTGATCCACATCTCCCAGATTGCCGACCGCCGCATTGACAAGCCCGAGGACGTGCTCTCTGAAAACCAGACGGTGGACGCGAAGATTACC
>CATNDT010000131.1 GCA_950097035.1 uncultured Oscillibacter sp. | reverse complement strand
CTGGTGGCCTATGCCAAGGAGCATCCCGGTGAGCTGAAGGCCTCCACCAACGGCAACAAGGCCTCCAATCATATTGGCGCCCAGCTGCTGGCTGCCTCCGCCGGTTTTGAGTATACCGCCATTCCCTATGGCGGCACTGCCGACCAGCTGCTGGCCCTGCGTCAGGGCGAGGTGGACTTCTCAGTGGCTAAAGAGGCCGATATCGCCTCCATGGTCTCAGAGCTGAAAGTGTTGGGCGTGTATGATACCCAGCGGATGGAGAGCTTCCCGGATGTGCCCACCTTGGGTGAGCTGGGCTATTACGACCAGTGGTACGGCTCTGCCCGTGCCATTGTAGCGCCCAGGGATACGCCTCAGGAGATTATCGATTTTTATGCTGCCGCCTTCCGGGGAGCCATGGAGGATGCCGGCTATCTGGATGCCGCCGCAAAGGCCGGCGTGACCACGCTCTATATGGACCCTGCCGCCACTGCCGCCCTGCTGGACGCGCAGTATACCTTCTGCACGGAGACGGTCTCCACACTCTGGAACGACTGACTTTCCCATGCGGGGCTTCACACCCTGAGGCCCCGCATGCATTTTCAATCATGTGAGGTTTGAGAGATGAAGAAAACCGATATCGGTGTTGTCACATTCATGTATGCGGTGTGCGCCCTGTTTTTGGCGCTGACGCTGCAGCTGCCCAGGGCGGCGCAGACCTATCCGCTGTTCATCATCCTGCTGCTGGCCCTGTTGACCACGCTGTATGTGGCGCAGATGGTTCGGGGCGCGAGGAGGAGCGGCGTCACCACCGGCCTGGAGGATTTTGCGGGCTTTCTGCCCAGGCAGTTCTTTCCCATTCTGGTCATGGTGGTCCTGTATCTGGTGGTGATGTATTTTGCCGGATTCTACATCGCAACGCTGGTGTTCATGGTGGCATGTCTTCTCTTTTTGAGGGTGCCCAAGTGGCAGATCGCCCTGTCCACCGCTGTGATCCTGGCGCTGGTGTACTGTGCGTTTACGCTGTTTTTAAAGGTCAGGCTGCCTGTGGGCCTGCTGTTTAAGTGAGGGGAGGAGGATAAGTATGCTGGAAACATTGGCTCTGATGGGACAGGGGTTTATCAACGCGCTGGTACCCATCAATATCCTGGCCATGGCCGCGGGTACCACGATCGGCATTGTGATCGGCTGCCTGCCGGGTCTGTCCGCCGCCATGGGCGTGGCGCTGCTGCTGCCGATGACATTCACCATGGAGGCATCTACCGGCCTGATTGTGCTGGGCGCCATATACTGCGGCGCCATCTTCGGCGGCTCCATCTCCGCTATTTTGATTCACACCCCCGGCACGCCCGCCTCGGCGGCCACCGCCATCGAGGGGTATCAGATGACGCTGCAGGGTAAGGCCGGTAAGGCGCTGGGCACCGCCTGCATCTCCTCGTTCTTCGGCGGCTTGCTCTCCTGCATCTCTTTGTATTTCTTTGCCCCGCTGCTGGCCCAGCTGGCTATGAAATTTGGCTCTCCGGAGTATTTTTGGCTTTCTATCTTTGGCCTGACCATCATTGCGGGCGTCAGCTCCAAGTCGATGGTCAAGGGGCTGATCTCCGGCGCGTTGGGACTGCTGCTGTCCACCATCGGCATGGACCCTATGGAGGGTGTGAAGCGGTTTATGTTCGGCCAGTCCTCTCTGTACGAGGGGATTAACACCACCTGCGCCCTGATTGGCCTGTTTTCCATGAGCCAGGTGCTGATTCTGGCTGAAGAGAAAATCAAGCAGCGGGCCAAGGCCGCCAAATTCAGCGACAGGATGATGCCCACCCGGGCGGAGATCAAAAAGGTGACGCCCACCATTCTCCGTTCCTCTGTCATGGGCACGCTGATTGGCATCCTGCCCGGCGCAGGCGCGTCCATCGCCTGCTTTTTGGGCTACAACACCGCCCGCCAGTTTTCCAGGACACCGGAGGAATTTGGCCACGGCGCCATTGAGGGTGTGGCCGGGTCTGAGGCGGCCAACAACGGCGTTACCGGCGGCTCTCTGATTCCCATGCTGACGCTGGGTATCCCCGGCGAGAGCGTTACCGCCGTGCTGATGGGCGGCCTCATCATCCAGGGGCTGACGCCGGGTCCGGACTTGTTTGTGGGTGAGACGGCGAAAATGACCTATACCTTCTTTGCCGGCTTTGTGTTGATTCAGTTCTTCATGCTGGGCATCGGCCTTTTGGGCTGCCGCGGCTTTGCCCAGATCTCCCGCCTGTCCGACGCCATTTTGATTCCCGCCGTGTCCGTCCTCTGCGTGGTTGGCTCCTATGCCATCCACAAGAATTTTGTGGATGTGGTGATTATGATGATCTTCGGCGTGCTGGGATATCTCTGCCGCAAATTTGACCTGAACACCGCGGCCATCGTGCTGGCGCTGATTTTGGGGCCCATCGGCGAAAAGGGCCTGCGGCGTTCCCTGGCTCTCTCCGGCGGCAACCCGGCCATTCTGTTCTCCACCCCGGTGTGCTGGGTGCTCATCGCTCTGTGCGTCTTTGGTATTCTCTCTCCCATTATGATGAGCCGCATGGAGCAAAAGGCTGTGGAAAAGGCCGGCGGCGACATGCCCGGCGAGACCGGTGACGACCCTGTTCGCACCACGGACTGACATTGACCCGAAACATATAAAAATTCCAGCCGTATCCACGGGATGCGGCTGGAATTTTCGTGTTATGTGCGGCAGCGGCTTTTGAGGGGATAATCGAAATGGGATTGAAAAGGTGCGGGAAAGTGATATAATGAGAACCGATAACAGTACATAGTGGTAATGGGGTGTTTTTATGAGATACATCAGGAGAGCTGTCAACGTCCTGGTGCTGTTGGCCGCGGTAAACGCCGCGTCGCTGGTCTGGTTCTGTTCCTCTGTTGCAGAGGCGGCTCCCCATGCGAAGTGGCTATACCTGCCGCTGTTGGCCGTATTCCTTTATGTAAATATCCGTCCGCTTCCCAAGCGCTGTCCCACAAAGCGTATTCAGCGGCTGGCGGAAGGCTGCGAGCTGTTGTGGCTGTTTGCCGTTACGCTGACGCTGACGGTTTTGTTTCAGATCTGGCTGCTTGTGTACTATGCCAATGTGCTGCTGATTCTGACGGTGATTTTTATGCTCTTCGCCGTCATCATTTTGGAGGCTGTTGTCTTTTGGAATGGCATGATCCGGGTGTATCTCACCTCCGTCCAGCTGGGGATTAAGCACCGTATTCTGGCGGCGCTCTGCGGCTGGATACCTTTGGTAAACCTCTGGTACTTATATAAAATCATTCAGATCACCGGGGAAGAGGTGGAGTTTGAGACAGAGAAATGGGAGTTGGACGCGGTTCGGGCGGAGAACGAGATCTGTAAAACGCGGTATCCGCTGCTGCTGGTCCACGGTGTGTTTTTCCGGGATTTCCGCTATCTCAACTACTGGGGCCGGATCCCCAGGGAACTGATCCGCAACGGAGCCACCGTATATTATGGGCAGCAGCAGTCTGCGGCGGCGGTGGAGGACAGCGGCAGGGAACTGGCCGCCCGCATTCGGCAGATCGTGGAGGAGACCGGTTGTGAAAAGGTGAATATCATCGCCCACTCTAAGGGCGGACTGGACAGCCGGGCCGCGATTGCTCACTGTGGGATGGCGCCTTATGTGGCGACGCTCACCACCATCAACACACCCCACCGGGGGTGTATCTTTGCGGAGTACCTGCTGGGTAAGGCGCCTGAGGTTCTTAGGCAGAAGGTGGCAGCGGTTTACAACGCCGCGCTGAGGAAGGTGGGAGATCCCAACCCGGACTTCCTGGCGGCGGTGACAGATCTGACGGAGAGCGCCTGTCTGGCCCGGAACGAGGTGACGCCGGATATTTCCGGGGTGGTGTATGAGAGTGTCATGTCCTATTGCAAGAGGGCGCAGCATGGCAGGTTCCCGCTGAACATGACCTATCCCATTGTCAAACATTTTGACGGCCTTAACGACGGGCTGGTATCTGTGGAGTCTGCCAGGTGGGGGGAGAAGTTCACCCTGCTGGAGCCGGAGGGAAGCCGGGGCATCTCCCATGGCGATATGGTAGACCTGAATCGGGAGAATATCCGGGGCTTCGATGTACGGGAGTTTTATGTGAAGCTTGCGGCGGACTTAAAGCGCCGGGGCTATTGAGAAGTGTGCTACAGGCGGTCATCTCCGGGATGACCGCCTGTAGCGCATTTCTCTACAATCTTTAATCTTTTCAGTTCATGGGGGTGACAACGGGCTTGCCGTCCGGATCGACCAAAACGGTCAGTCCGGTGCCCGTTCGTTTATCGTGAGAGCCCAGCAGATAATTCACGCCGGTTTCCGTATCAACGATGATTTTTGTCACGTTAAGGGTACCCTGGGAGTAGACCTCCACAAAACGGTTATTCGCCATGTATGCGCGCCTCCTTTCTCTGTCGTTTGCAAGTGCAGGCATATTGCTGTTTCCGGGTGTTACTATACCACACCTGCAAGGGTGGATGACCAAAATTTCCTGAAACGCTGGAATGCTTCCTAAACGCCGGAGGAGGGAACCTCACAGGTTCCCTCCGGTTTTCTTTCGCAGCAGCGCCTTTCCGGTACGGGAGAGCAGGCACGCGTACCCGCTGACCCACAGTTTGTTGTGCTTCAAATCGACCGCTTCGATCTTATCCGCCGCCACAAGGTAAGCCCGGTGCGTGCGGACAAAGCGGTCGCCCAACTGAGTTTCCAGTTCGTTGAGACTGCTTAAAAAATCCATCCGGCTGCTGGATGTATGGAGTAAGACATGGTGGGGAACAGGGGCGGTTTCAAAAAAGAGGATATCGCGCAGGGGTACGTGGCGCACCACGTCTCCGGTACGCAGTGTGAACATCTCCGCAGGATCCTGCCGCCGGGCCAGCAGATGTGTGTGCATGTCCTCCAAACACCGTGCCGCCGAGGACCCAACCTGTTCCGGTTGCTTTACGATGTAGTCAAATGCCTCCAGGTGATATTGAAACGTGCGCCATGCCAGGTCGCCATAGCTTGTGATGTAGACCAGCGTGCCGTGCGGGTCTCGCCGCCGCAGCTCCCGCCCCAACTGGAAACCGTCCCATCTCTCATCCTTCAGCTCCACATCCAGAAAGTAGATCCCACACTTTTCGCTCTCCGCTGCGTCCAGCAGTTCCTGTGCGTTGGCGGCACTGCACATAACCTTCATGTCGTAATTTTCAACAAAGATCTTCCATTCCAAGGCGATCTGGATCTGGCGGCGAACATCTTCCTCGTCATCGCAGAGATAAATTCCGATCATAGTCTATCCTCCACTGTCAATTCCTGCACGAATACTCCGCTGTCCCAGTTGGTGTAAGTGGAGATGTTGGAATAATTTTCTAAAATACGCTGGTAGCTGGATAGGCCCGTGCCCCGGCCCGCGCCCTTGGTAGACCAGCCTTCTTCCCACATTTTTTCAGGGTCAATGGCGTTTGTATAGGGGTTGGACACCCGGAGAGACAGCCGCCTGCGCTGAACCAGCAGAATGATTTCCACCCAGGGCTGCTCTGCGTCCAGCGAGGCCTCTGCGGCGTTGTCCAGCAGTATGCCCAGGCAGCGGATAAAATCCCACACGTTGATGCTTACATTCTCTACGGGATAGAGCACCTCCAGGCGATACTCCACGCCCCTCTTCTGCATATCGGCGAGCTTGGTCAATAAAAGGCTGCGTACCTGGGGAATACGCAGATTGCCGATTTGAACGGACAACTGAATTTTTTCACCCAAGTGCCGGTCAAAGTCTGCATCTAATTCCGACAATGTGGAGCGCAGAGCGCAGAGTTTGCCATCCTCCGCCTGCTGGGACAGACCTGCCAGAAGATTTTTGTAATCGTGCCGGAAGGCGCGTACCTCCCGGCGAATATCCTCCAGACTCTGTTCGTAAAGCTGCTGCTGGGCGATGATGTCCCGCTGCATCTGGAGTGTCCGGCTGTCGTCAAACCGATGGGCCAGATAGACGATCAGCCCGATGATCACAAATACCAGCACCACAACTGAAATATAATACGCCGCAAGATACTGCCTCTGCACGCCGTTTTGCAGAACAAGAAATGTCTCCATAGAGACCTCCAGCGCAAGGATGAGCATAGCGGTTCGCCGCAGACCGGACCGGTCTTCCAGCAGCAATTGGAACCACGAACCGAAGTGGAGCCGCTTTAGCAGGACAGCGGTGATTATGGAAAAGAACAGGATAACGGCCATGGCGGCGATATCCACTTCAAGAGCGGATGGAAGCATCAGAAATAGAATTTGAACCAGGGCTGAGGCGGCCACCTGCAGGATAGCCGCCATGCACACGGCGGCAAAGGCCTTCCAGAAATCCCACCGCCACGCCCACATCACCCATAGGGTACACAAGATAAGGGCGGCAATAGAAAAGATGAAATATCGCAGAATTTGGAATTCCGGAATAACAGCATACAGTCCAACGGAAATCAGGATGGCGATCAGGGGAAGCAGAAGCAGCAAAGGCAGTTTTTTCAGCTTTTTCCATATATTCTGTTCATCCGTCACGGCCAGCAGGTATGACACAAGAACAAGGTGTCCCGTTAAAGTATCCAGAAACCCTATCAAAAAATCTTGGAACGGCGGCATAGCAGTACCCAGTCTCTTTCCTGGTATTTTTACGGAATTGCTTCGGCGCTGTTATTATAGCATCGCCTTACAGGGATGGCAAGGATGGAGTAAGACTGTTCTGCAGTAAGCTAAAGGACTGCAAATGAAAGGCCGGACCCTATAAAGAGAGCGTTAAATTCCTGACAGTGAGGATTGTTTTTGGGGGAAAAATCTGTATCATTCAAAATATCACCCGCAAATCTGTTATAGAGAGAGGGAACTGTATGGAAAAGAAGCTGCTTACCTTACTGTTAGGAGCCGTTATGCTGTTGAGCCTGTGTGCCTGTGGAGGCGGCACGGACAGCGGCGGCAGCACGCCTCCGGCCAATCCCGATACCGGCAGCGCCGGTGAGCCCGCATCCTCAGGCTGGACACCCAGTGAGCCTGTCACCATGATTGTGGCCTATAAGGCCGGCTCCGGCACCGACAACACCGCCCGCGTGCTGTCCCAATACGCTACGGAGTTCATCGGCCAGACGGTGGTGATCGACAATCAGGAGGGCGGCTCCGGCTCCATCGGCTGGACGGCTCTGTCCCAGGCCAGGCCGGACGGCTATACGCTGGGCTTTGTGAACCTGCCCACGCTGTGCTCCAACATTGTGGAGGGGCTGGGCGACTACACCATGGAGGACTTTGTGCCTATCTGCAACCACGTCAACGAGACATCTTTGGTGCTGGTGGCCGCCAACAGCGAGTTTAATACACTGGAGGACCTGGTGGCCTATGCCAAGGAGCATCCCGGTGAGCTGAAGGCCTCCACCAACGGCA
>CATNDT010000130.1 GCA_950097035.1 uncultured Oscillibacter sp. | reverse complement strand
GGATCGCCGTTTTCCACGCAGCCGCCGGCGGTGGTGGAGTTGCCGCCGCCGCCCAGGGTCTCCAGAATCACCTGGACGTTGACTTCTCCCAGAGAGCGGGCGGACATGAGCACGTTGTCCCCGTTGCGGTAGAGCACGAAGGAGGCCTTCACGCCCTTGAGGGTCAGCAGCTCGTCGGCCGCCTGGGCCGCGGCCACCCGGTCCACCCCCTCCTGGGGCACCACGGAAATGGCGATGTCGCCCCGGTACAGCTCCGCCCGGCGGACGATATCGTACCGGGAGACCATGTCGTTCAAATCGTTCTGGAACAGCCGCTGGACCTCCGCCGTGTCGGCCCCGGCCCGGCGGAGGAAGGCCGCCGCCTCAAAGGTGCGGCCGCCGGTGCGGAGGGTGAAGTGCTTGGTGTCCAGCACGATGCCGGCAAGCAGGGCCTCAGCCTCCTCCCGCATCAGGTCGGCGGGCTCCACCAGGTACTGCAGCAGCTCCGTCACCAGCTCCGAGGCGGAGGAGGCGTAGGGCTCGTGAAAGCTGAAGGCCGCGTTTTCGATATAGGTGGCGGCCCGGCGGTGGTGGTCGATCACCGCCACGCGGTTGCAGGCGTCCAGCACCTGGGGGCTGTCTACCATGTCGGGGCGGTTGGTGTCCACCACCACCAGAAGGGCGCCCGGCCGCATTTTCAAAAACGCCTCGCCGCCGGAGGTGAAGGCGCCGGCGTATTCCGGGATAGCCCGGACCTTCTGCAGCAGCGCCCCCGAGGCGTTGTGCTCCAGGTCCATCACGATCTGGGCCTTCTTGCCCCGCTTCCGGGCGGCGCAGCAGATGCCCACCGCGGCGCCCACGGCGTCCATATCCGCGTAGCTGTGACCCATGACGTAGATCTGGTCGGCGTCCGCCATCAGCTCGCTGAGGGCGTTGGCCATGACGCGGGATTTGACCTTGGTGCGCTTTTCCGTGGCCTTGGCCCGTCCGCCGTAAAAGGCGAAGTCCACCTTGCCGCGCACCACCGCCTGGTCGCCGCCGCGGCTGAGCGCCATCTCCAGAGACAGGTTGGCGTTTTTCAGGAGCTCCGCCATGGTGGGGGCGTCCTTGCCTACGCCGATGGACAGCGTGGGGTGAACGCCCTCGGCCACCCGGATGTCCCGGATGGCGTCCAGCACTGAGAACTTCTCCTCCACAAAGTGGTCGTAATGCCGCTCCTCAAAGAGGAAGAGGTAGCGGTCCCGTTCCGTCTTCATCAAAATTCCGTCGCTGCCGGAGACCCACTGGTCCAGCTTTTCGTCGATCTGGGCCAGGATACCGCTGCGTTGGGTATCCGCGCAGGCCTTCATCAAATCCTCGTAGTTGTCCAGCATCAGGATGGCCAGCACGGGGCGGGTGGCGGTGTACGTCTCCCGCAGGGTGTCGGACTCGGTGACATCCACCCAGTAAGTGGTGGCGACCAGGTTCTGCTCCCCGCCGCGGCCCTTGGCCCGCACCAGGCTGCCGTATACCCGAAAGCGGCGGGTGTTCATCACCACCCGGTCGGGGCACTCCTGTTTTCCCTCCAGCAGCCACTGGACGGGAAACTGGGGCGCGGCGTCCTCCAGGCGCATCTCAAAGAGGTGCTCCCGCACCCCCGCCAGCTGGAGAAAGTTCTCATTGCTCCAGATGACCTCCCCGGTGTCCGGGCGGAAGACCATGATGGGCAGGGGAGAGTTGATGAGGGTGGACTTGCTGGCGGTGTCCACGCTGCCGGTGACGCTGTCGATGTATTGCAGGATGCCCTGCCGGCGCTTTTTGTTGACCTGGGAGAAGTAGGCGTACAGCGCGGCGGTGACACAGGCCTCCGCCAGCGCCAGCATGGGCTTTACGGCCAGCGCCAGCAGGCAGAAAAGAGCCATGCACAAAAAATAGAGCTTCAGGTTGGGTTCCAGCAGGCGGGAGAGTTTTTTGTTATTCATGGACAATGCTCCTTTTACGGATACATATACGGCGTATGGATACTTCAGTATAGCAGTTTTATCCGGAATGCGCAACTGCTAATGCCGGTTTCCGGCCAAAATCCACGGAAAAGGGGCCGCGGAGTGAGGAGTTCCGCCGCCTCCAGCTTTACAGGCGGTGGTCCCGCAGCAGCCGTTTCGCCTGCTCCCACAGCTCGTCGCTGACGGTCTGCACCACCGCCACCCTCCGCACCAGCTCCGGCAGAGCCCGCACCAGCTCCGCCTCTATCAGCTGCTCGTTTGTCAGATCCGCCGAGGGGCACCCGGCGCATTGGCCCAGCAGCCTTACATACAGCACGCCGTCCTCCAGACGGTCGATCTCGACTCCGCCGCCGTGGCCCCTGAGGGCGGGGCGGACCTGCCGGTCCAAAACAGCCTCAATGCGGTTCAGGTCCTCACGCATGGGGCAGTTCCTCCTGTTCCGCCGCCCTGGCGGCGGCGATATCTGCCCGGATGCGGCGGCGGGTGTCGTCAAACAACAGCTCCCGGTTGTGGCGGAAATAGGCGGCGCAGCCGAAGTTCTCCACGAACCAGCTGGTGTCGTATCCGGCAGTGATCTCCGTTACAAAGATCACCAGCTCCTGGCCCTGTCCAAAGGTCTCCTCCAAAAAGCGGAAGGCGTTGTCAAACATGGCGCCGGCGGCCTCGCCCTGGGCCTTCCGCCGGGCCACCTCCTGTTCAAACCGGGGTCGGACGGCCTCCATGGCCTCCGCCGGACCGGTGATGCCCGCCTGCTCCAGCGCCCGGCGGTAGTCCTCCAGGGCGTTGATCTCCCGCAGGCCCTGGTCCCGGCGCTCCTTTTCCAGCCGGCCGGCCTCCCGGTCCCGTTTCAGCGCCTCCCGCCGCGCAGACGCCAGCTGCTCCAGCACCGTCAGGGGCGCGGTGTTCTGGATCCGGGCTTTAAACGCCGTCAGCGCCGTGTGGAGCGCGGCGGTCAGGGCATCCTGATCCCGGGTGCTGCGGGCCTCCTCGCCCAGGCGGGAGAGCACCAGATTCATGACGGACAGCTTTTCGTCAAAGGGCGCGCTCCGCAGCTCGGACACGGTGATGGGCTGCCATGCGCCCTGCAGGATATCCTCCACGTGGTAGGTGTGCTGGTATTTATAGTAGAGCTCCAGATAGTTGGCAAAATCCTTGGCGATGCGGGGCAGCTGGATATACTGCCCCACCACGTCCCGATCCACCCGGAGGCCCAGCTGCTCATAGGCGCAGATCAGCTCGCTCAAGTCCTCCCAGCCCCGGGCAGTGGCAAAGCGGAGCCCGTCTACTGAGGTCTCGATGCGGTAAAAATGGTCCTTTTTGATATCCAGATAGGAGACCACCGCCCCGTGAACCCCCTTGCGGCGGGCGTACTCCTTCCACACGGCAAAGTCCTCCCGCACGTCGATGCGCTTCACCCGGTCCAGCGTCACCACGTCAAAGTCCCGGACGGATTTGTTGTACTCCGGCGGGTTGCCCGCCGCCACAATGAGCCAGCCCTCCGGCAGGCGCTGGTTGCCGAAGGTTTTGCACTGCAGAAACTGCAGCATCATGGGGGCCAGGGTCTCAGAGACGCAGTTGATCTCGTCCAGAAACAAGATGCCCTCCCGCAGGCCTGTCTGCTCCATGAGGCGGTGGACGGAGGCCAGAATCTCGCTCATGGTGTACTCCGTGACGGAAAAGGTCTCTCCGCCGTAGGTCCGCTGCTGGATAAAGGGCAGGCCTACGGCGCTCTGGCGGGTGTGGTGGGTGATGGTGTAGGCCACCAGCCCCACGCCGGTCTCCGATGCGATCTGCTCCATGATCTGGGTCTTGCCGATGCCCGGCGGCCCCATCAACAGCACGGGCCGCTGGCGCACGGCGGGGATCAGGTAGTTTCCAAGCCCGTCCCTTGCCAGATACGCCCGCAGGGTGTTGGCGATCTCCTGTTTTGCCTGTTTGATGTTCATATCGTCATTCCTCCGCAAAAACGGTTACAGCTGGGGCAGTTCGTCCAGATCCGCCAGCTCCGGATATTCCTCCGCCGCTTCCCGCACCGCCTTTTCCAGTCCCGGCAGGTCCAGCACCAGCCGGATCGCCCAGGGTGGGATCTTCACGGTCAGGGGCGGCTCCTCCAGCAGCACAAAGGCCGTTTCATAGGGCGGGCGCTTTTGGGGGTATACGCCCATGCCGTCGGTAAAGTAGATCAGCCCCCGCAGGGAGGTAAAGGCGCCTTCCCGCCGCAGCTGCTCCACCCGCTCAAACACCGGGCGAAAATCCGTGGCGCTGCCCCCGGCCAGTTCAAAGCGGTCCATATAGGAGCGCAGCTCCTCCAGGTCGTGAATAACCGTGTCGGACCGCACCTGGTCGTCGCACTGCAGAATGCGGATATTCACCTTTCGGGTAAAGGTCTCCGTGCTCCGCAAAATGGCGTAGGTACAGGCCAGAAACTGCCGCACCAGCTCCCCGGAGGTGGACATGGAGGTGTCCACGGCGATGACAAGGTCCTCGATCCGCCTCTCCTCCCTGGTCTCCGGCGGCTCCACCAGGGGGAGGTTTCCGTAAAGCCGCAGGCCATAGGTGTAAAAGCCGTAGTCAAAGGCGTCCGCGTCCACCGCAACCACCTCCCGGGGGGCGGCAAAGCGGCGCAGAAAGGCCCGGTAGTCCACATCCTCCCGCACGGCCACCCGGATCTGCTCCAGCACCGCCTCGCCGCCGGTGGACCGGCCTGCCAGCACTGTCTCCATACCTGTTTGGGTCTTTTCCGAGAGGCCCTTCCACCTCTCGTCCTGCCGCTCTGACCGCTCCTGCCCGTCCTGCCGCTCCGGGTCCCACAGCCCGTGATCGTCTACCCAAAAGGCCCGCTGGAGCCGGGCCAGCTCATACTCCGGAAGGTCCAGCCGCAGCAGGCGGCGGTAGATGCCCTCCGCGGTGAGCACGGGCATGTCCTGCAGGCACTGGCCGTAAAACTTCCGCCGCATGGGTGTCTCGCCTCCGGCGAGACAGGGGTAGTCCAGCCCGTCCAGAATGCTCTCCACCGCCGCGTCGCAGGCGAGATCCCACAGCGCCGGGGCCCTGCCCCGCTTTTTCGCCAGGTGCCGCAGCATACAGTGGAGGATGATGTGGAGATAGGCCCGGTTTACGGCCGTGGGGGAGCGGAGGTACCGCTCCCCCAGCCATGCCCCGTCGTAGTACAGCGCCTCCCCGTCGGTGGCGGCGGAGAGCGTCACCCCGCCCCCGGGGCGGAAGTCCAGCGCGCACAGCGCCGCGTCCAGATAGGGCAGGTTGATATAGAGCTCGTTTCGGGCAGCGGACAGGATCTCCCGCCCGATGGCCGCAAAGCCCCGGGTTTTCTCCGTTTCCATAGGCCGTCCCCCTTTGGCGTCACAGTGCGAATTGCTTTTCAAAGCCCGCCGGAAACCGCCGGTGCTGCTCCTCCAGCAGCACCGCCACCGCCTCTGCAAAGCGCTGCTCCCGGGCCAGGGCGCAGGCCGCGGCCAGGGTATCCCGGTCCGGCTCGATCTCGGACAATAAGCGCCGGAGGTCTCCGGTCTCCCGGCGGGAGAGGAGGTATGCCAGTGCCGCCGGGGCGTGGGCGCGGAGATAGGCCCGATAGTCCGCCGCCGCCGGGGCGGCCAGCTCTGCCGGATACCGCAGCCGCCACCAGGCCAGGCGCAGGGCGCAGGCCGCGTCGTGCTCCATGCCCAGCATGGACTGCCAGAGCCCGTCGTAAACTCTGAAGCTTAGCTGCTTTTGGTAGAAGCAGTGGTGGTAGCCGTAGCCCGCGCCGCGGATGTTGTAGTCAAAGTGGTGGGCCGGGCAGTTTTCCTCGTAGATCTCCACGTACTCCGGAAAGATCAGCCGGGCCGCCGTTTCGCCGGACCGGCGCAGCGTCACGTCCAGCTCCCCCGGCAGCTCTCCGGCGAAGTAGGCCAGCAGCTCCCCCTCTTTTCCGGTGCAGTCCAGGAAAAAGGTGTTTAAATTGCGGCAGTTCATGATGGCTCCGCCGCCCCAGCCGGTCACACCGTCCCCCAGCCGCAGGGTTGTCAGCGCACTGCAGTTGAAAAAGGCGTAGTTGCCCACCCGCTCCAGCGCCGGGGGGAGAGTCAGGTCCCGGAGCTGCCGGTTATCCCAGGCCGCGTCCCCCGGGCCGCAGGTGACAATGAGCTTTTGTCCGGATACCGGCTCCGCGCCGGGGGCCAGGGCGTGGTCCCCCAGGGCCGTTACCGGCAGGCCCCACAGGGATGCCGGCAGCGCGGCCCGGCTGTCGGGGGTGGCGGCCCGCAGAACGGTGATCCCGTCCGCCTCCCGGCGGACGGTCAGTTTCCAGTTGTTTTCGCCGCTTACGGTCTCCAAGCTGCCGCGCCTCCCATCCAAAGCTGTCTGAACTATTAGTTTACCATAGATCTCCTGTATTTCAATCCGGAAATTCGCCAAAAAAGAAATTTTCGGAATTGCCGGGAAAGGACTTGACAAACAGTATACACTGTGTATACTGTATATGTACAGTACAAACGGGAGTGATTCCATGGAGCTCATTATCCGCAATGTCACCAACCAACCTATTTATGACCAGATCTACACCCAGATCCGGGCCCAGATTATTGCCGGGCAGCTGCGGCCCGGGGAGGCTCTGCCCTCCATCCGGGCGCTGGCAAAGGATCTGAAGATCTCCGTCATCACCACAAAGCGGGCCTACGACGAGCTGGAGGCCGAGGGCCTGATCGACACCGTGGCGGGCAAGGGCTGTTTTGTGGCGGAGAAGAATCTCGATATTATCCGGGAGCAGCAGCTCCGGGAGCTGGAGGGGCACCTCGCCGCCGCCGTGGAGCTGGCCGGGGCCTGCGGCCTTTCGCTGCCGGAGCTGCAGGAGATGCTCCGCGCCCTGTTGGAGGAGGAATCACGATGAAAAATGCCATTGAACTGAGATGCATCTGTAAATCCTTCGGCGATTTCGCCATTGAGGATCTGAATCTCACAGTGCCCGGCGGCACCATCTGCGGCCTGGTGGGTGAGAACGGCGCCGGAAAGTCCACTACCATCCGGCTGCTCATGGGCGCGCTGCGGCCCGACGGCGGCAGTGCGGCGGTGCTGGGGGTGGACGTGTCCTCCCCGGAGTTTATCCGGGTGAAGGAGGAGGTGGGCGTGGTGCTGGATGAGGCGTATTTTCCCGAAACGCTGAACGCCCGCCAGGTGGAAAGGATCATGGCGAAAACCTACCGCCGGTGGGAGCAGCGTGTTTACGAGGACTATTTGGACCGCTTCAGCCTGCCGGAAAACAAGCCCTTCAAAGACTTTTCCCGGGGTATGCGGATGAAACTGGCCATTGCCGCGGCGCTGAGCCACCACCCCAGGCTGCTGGTGCTGGACGAGGCCACCAGCGGGTTGGACCCCATTGTCCGGGACGAGGTGCTGGAGATCTTCAACGAGTTCACCCGGGAGGAGGACCACTCCATCCTCATCTCCTCCCACAT
>CATNDT010000129.1 GCA_950097035.1 uncultured Oscillibacter sp. | reverse complement strand
CGGACAGACCGGAGCCGGGACGCGTTTTTTATGCATTTATGGAATTACATTAAAATTTGAACCTCATAGACGCAGTCCTTAAAATTCAGAAAATTGTCCTCGTATTCGTTTGCCAGCACCAGGCGGGGCAGGCGACTGTCTGGAAAGTAACGGCGGACATAGGTGCTGTCAAAGGGTTCCGCCAGGATGCGGGATTGTATGCAAAAATAGGAGCCTGCGGGAATCCGCATTAGCTGGGGATGGGAAAAAGCCGGCATTTGCCGCAGATGGATAAAGTAGTGGGTAGGGATAATCTGTCCCTTCAGCAGCGCACCGAAATCCAACAGATATCCATTCTGCCGCAGGAACTGTGCGCTGGAGAAAATATCACTGTGCTGCAGCTTGGTCAGCCGCTGCCCGGCAGTACCATAGATGTTCTCGCCGGCGGCCAGGGGTTCTGCCAGGAGATATCGTTCCGGTTCCCGGGCGCGGTAGGGCAAGTCGTTGAACTTCTGGTAGTCAATGTGGTCATAGTAGTCCACGTACCAGTCCAGCTCCTGCAAAAGGCCGTTCAGCCGGGAAACCTCACTGCGGAGAGCCGCCTGCTGCCGGATTAAAAAGCGTTTGAACTGCTCGGCGTCATTGGGCACCAGGGCATCCCGAATATCCTCCAGCCGGAAGCCGAACCGCTGGAGGTATTTTACCCGGCTGATGTAGGGGATCTGGTCATAGCTGTAATAGCGGTAGCCTGTTTTTTGGTCGGTGAAATGAGGGACGACCACGCCGCTTTTATCGTAAAACCGGAGAGTTTGGGGGGACATATTCAACAGCGCGGCAACCTCACCAATGGTGTATCGATCTTTCATTTAACAGTCCCTCCATCTGTGCGGCGTAAAACGCTCTGGTTTGAAAAAACTTTATACCTAACCGCAAGGTTTGGCAATATGTCTTCAGAAAAATCTGTTATAAGCCACAAAAGGGAGCGGTAGAAATATGTGGATTTTTACCGAAATTATTCGTTGACTTTGCAGTGCCGTCCAACGATATGCTCTTTGCAGAAAGAGGGGCAAGGCCACGGCAGTTCCTTAATCTGCCTGAAACGCGCGGCAGGCAAATTCCTGAAAGGTAAGGTGACAGAATGAAGAGCCCTGTGAGCAAAGAGACCGTCTCCCAGGAGACGGCGTACCTCTACATGGGAGACCGGGTGGAGGGTATGGGTCTGAAGCCGGAGACGATTCCCTGTTTTCTCACCACTGCGTTTAATATGGACAATCTGGAGGATGTGCAGCAGGTATACGCAGACCATGGCTACACTTACATCCGCACCAGAAATCCCAACCGCGATGCCCTGGCGGAGGTGATTACCTATCTGGAGCAGGGTGAAAAGTCCGACATTTTCTCCTCAGGTATGGGCGCTATCACCACAACGCTTATGTCGCTGCTTCAGCCCGGCGACCAGATCCTCTGCAATCGGTACATCTATGGCGAGACTTTTAATGTTATGGATGAAGTGATGAGCAAGCTGGGCGTTCAGGTGGTCTATACCGGATTTGAGGATCTGGAAGAGGTGCGCCGGGCGGTGACGGAAAAAACCAGAATTATCTATACCGAGGTTATCAGCAACCCCACCATCCGTATTGCGGATATTGAGAGGCTGGCGGAGATTAGCCACGGAGCCGGCGCGCGCCTTATGGTGGACAACACCTTTACCACGCCCTTTTCCATTAAACCGCTGACGCTGGGGGCGGATATTGTGGTCAACAGCCTGACAAAGTATCTCAACGGCCATAGTGACGCCACAGGCGGCGCCGTTACCTGCCGGGAGGCGGAGCTGATCGACCGGATTCATCACACCGCCATGCTCTGCGGCACCCCCGGTGACCCGTTCAGCTCCTGGCTGATTCTCCGGGGGCTGCATACCGCGGCGCTGCGAATTCCCAGGCAGATTGAAAACGCCGCCGCGCTGGCCCATGCGCTGGAGAAAAATCCACAGATCTCCGGTGTCAACCATCCCTCGCTGGAAAGCCATCCCCAGTGGGAGCTGAGCTACCGGCTGCATCCGGGCGGACTGGGCAGTCCCATTCTCAGCATCTACCTGCCGGAAGATGAGGGGAAGATCAGCCGCTTTATGGACCGGCTGCACTTTGCCAAATATGCGCCCACCCTGGGCGGTATCCGCACGTCTCTCAGCCATCCGGTGACTTCCTCCCACCCCAATGTGCCGGACAATATCCGCCGGGCCATGGGAATCACTCCCGGGATGCTCCGTATCTCCGTGGGCACGGAAAATCCGGAGGATCTGATTCGGGACTTTGAACAGGCAATGGAAGTGTTTTAAAAAATTTTCTTAAATACAGAGAGGGAGCGTACATCATGACAATTGTTGATATTTTAAATAAACTGGACGGGCTGCTCTGGGGGACCCCGCTGCTGGCGTTTGCGATCGTCCTGGGTGCGTACTACATGATCCGGGGGAAATTTTTTCCTTTCGTCCACTTCGGCCATGCGCTGAAAAATACCATTTTGGAGAAATCCGATCAATCCACTCAGGTCGATTCCGGCAAGATTTCGCCCTACCGGGCATTTTGCCTGGCGGTGGGCGGCGCTGTGGGCATGGGCAACATCTCCGGCGTGGCCTCCGCCATTGCAGTGGGCGGTCCCGGTGCGATTTTTTGGATGTGGGTTTGGGCATTTTTTGGAATGATGGTCAAAACTGCAGAGACCTCCTTGGGCCTGTACTACCGCCGCAAGGGTCCCGACGGCAAGTACAACGGCAGTGCCATGGACTATATGGAGCGGGGCATTAAAGGCGAGATGGGTCTGAAATTTGGCAGACCTTTGGCTATTTTGTTTGCGATCTCCCTGTTTTTAATGGTTCTCCAGGGCAGCGGCGCCTACACTGTGGGCGAGACGCTCAACGCATCCTTTGGCCTTAACCTCATGGCTGTGGTGGTAGTATATGTACTGTTTGTGGTTTACCTGCTGATCCGCGGCGAGAACACCATCGGCAAGATCGCCGAGAAGATTGTGCCTGTTATGTGCTGCGTGTATCTGCTGGGTACGCTGGTCATTCTGGTGCTGAACATCTCCTACCTGCCCGCCATGTTTGCCGGCATCTTCAAGGGCGCGTTTACCGGCACGGCGGCCACCGGCGGCTTTGTGGGTTCCGCAGTGTCGCTGGCCGTGCGCCAGGGCATCGCCCGTTCCGTTTACTCCAATGAGGCCGGCAACGGCACCTCCCCCCTGATTCACGGCTCTGCCGACACCATTCATCCCGTGCGCCAAGGCCTTTGGGGCGCGGTGGAGGTGTTCTGCGATACGATTATCGTCTGCACCTGTTCCGGCCTGGCTATTCTGGCCACCCAGACCTGGACCTCAGGCAGCACCGGCGCGGCACTGGGCGTTATGGCTTTCACAGATGCCTACGGCGAATTCGGCAGGTATTTTCTGGGGATTATGACGGTTCTCTTTGCGTTCACTACCTCTACCACATGGTATCTTTTTTATCAGAGCATTTTAGATTATCTCCTGAAAAAGAGACCGTCTGCGCTGAAAACGGCCCACAGGGTGTTCACTGTGATCTTCCCGCTGCTGATGGTGGGCAATGCGGCCCTGGTGTATTTCTCCGGCTCCAGCGCAGACCTGTTTTGGACCATCGTCAGCATTGTAACGGCTTTTCCCCTGTTTTTCAACGGCATTGCCCTGTTTGCGCTGCGGAAAAAGTTCTGGGCGCTGCTGGACGACTACAAGGCCCGCTATTTGGGTATCGGTCAGGTGGATCCCAATTTTCATATCTTTGCTGAGGACGACCCGGAGGTTATGGCAAAGATCCGAAAGAATCTGGCGGACTAACCCGCTAAAACTGCGGATTGTGAGGAATGAACCATGCTGAAAAAGACATCCACCCCCAAAGCGCCCGCCGCCATCGGGCCCTACTCCCAGGCGGTCTCCGCCAACGGCTTTCTGTTCGCCTCCGGTCAGGTGGCCCTGTCCCCGGAGAGCGGGGAGACCGTGGGCGCTACCGCGGCGGAGCAGGCCCGGCAGTGCTGCGAGAATGTGAAGGCCATTTTGGAGGCCAACGGCCTCGCCTTTGCGGACGTGGTAAAAACCACCTGCTTTTTGGCGGACATGGCGGATTTCGCCGCTTTTAACGCTGTTTATGAGACCTATTTTACCGGAAAACCCGCCCGGTCCTGCGTGGCGGTGCGGGAACTGCCCAAACAGCTGCTTTGTGAGATTGAGGTTATCGCTGCCTGCAAGTGAGGGCGGGCAGCAGCGCAGACGAGAGGAGTATGCAAATGAAAGATATGGTAGAGATCCGGTGGCACGGCCGGGGCGGGCAGGGAGCGAAGACCGCTTCGCTGCTGCTGGCGGACGCGGCGTTCAACACCGGCAAATACGTTCAGGGGTTCCCGGAGTATGGCCCGGAGCGCATGGGTGCGCCCATCACGGCCTATAACCGGATCAGCACGGAGCGGAGTACCGTTCACTCCAACATTTACGAGCCGGACTATGTGGTGGTTGTGGATGAGACGCTGCTCTCCGCCGTAGACGTGACGGCGGGGCTGAAAAAAGAGGGCGCCATCGTTATCAACTCCGGCAAGCAGCCGGAGGAGCTGCGGCCTCTGCTGAAAGGCTACACGGGCAGGGTGTGTACCATCGACGCAGGCAGGATCAGTGAGGAGGAGCTGGGAAAAAATTTCCCCAACACCCCCATGCTGGCGGCGATTGTCAAAGTTTCCGGCGTGGTGGACGCGGATGCGTTTGTACAGGACATGGAGGCGTCTTTCAAGCATAAGTTTGCCTCTAAGCCGCAGGTTATTGAGGGCAATATGCGGGCCCTGAAACGCTCTATGCAGGAGGTACAGGAAGGATGAGCCATTTAGCAAAAGATATGACGCCTCAGGTCACCTGGCGGGACATCACCCCCGGCGGCGCTATTTTCCAGGGCGGCACCTCCCAGGTGGTGGAGACCGGCGACTGGCGGACTGTGAAGCCGGTGCTGGACATGGACAAGTGCAGGCAGTGCCTGCTGTGCGCTCCCGTCTGTCCGGATATGTCCATTCCGGTGGGGAAAGACGGTAAGCGCGGCGATTTCAACTACTTTTTTTGCAAGGGCTGCGGTATTTGCGCCAATGTCTGTCCCTTTGGGGCCATCACTATGGTCAGGGATGAAAAGTAAGGAGGGGAAGACGTGAGTATCAGAGAGAGACTGTCCGGCAACGAGGCTGTCGCCTATGCCATGAAGCAGATCAACCCGGATGTGATGGGCGCGTATCCTATCACGCCGTCCACGGAGATTCCCCAGTACTTCTCCGCCTATGTGGACAACGGGGAGGTGGATACAGAGTTTATTGCGGTGGAATCCGAGCACAGCGCCATGTCTACCTGCATCGGCGCGGAGGCGGCAGGCTGCAGGGCGATTTCAGCCACGTCTTCCTGTGGTCTCATCTACATGGCTGAAATGCTGTATGTGGCGGCTTCTGACCGTTTGCCCATTACGTTGGCGGTCAGCTGCCGCGCCCTGTCCGGTCCCATCAATATCAACAATGACCACTCCGACGCCATGGCGGTCCGTGACGCGGGCTGGCTGATGCTGTTTGCCGAGACCAACCAGGAGGCGTATGACAATTACCTCCAGGCCATGCGGATTGCCGAGGCTGTGAGCCTGCCCATCATGATCTGCCAGGATGGGTTTATCACGTCCCACGCCATTGAGAATATTGAACTGGAGGAGACGGAGAAAGTCCGGGAATTTGTGGGCGAGTATCAGCCGCAGCACTATCTGCTGAACAGGGATGAACCCATGGCGGTGGGGCCCTATTCCACCCCTGTTTATTACATGGAGACCAAGCGCCAGCAGGCCCAGGCGATGCTGGATGCGAAAGATGTTATCCGCAGTGTGGCAGACGAGTTCGCCGCCTGGACAGGCCGGCAGTACGGACTGATTGAGAAGTATGAGATGGACGACGCGGAGGAGGCCATCGTCATCATCGGCTCCTCCGCCGGCACGGCGCGGGAGGCTATTAAACAGCTTCGGGCCCGGGGCAGGAAAGCAGGTATGATTAAAATCCGCGCTTTCCGCCCATTCCCTGCGGAGGAAATTGCGGAGGCGCTGAAACATGTAAAAGCCTTCGCAGCCATGGACAAGGACGACAGCTTCAACGCCCACTGCGGTCCCATCTTCGCCGAGGTCTGTGCGGGCCTGTACGCCGCCGGCATCAGTGCGCCCAAGGGCATCAGCTATATCTACGGCCTGGGCGGCCGGGACGTGCGGGTGGAAAGCATTCAGCATGTGTTTGCCGATTTGGAGGAGATCATCCGAACCGGCGACGTGGGCGAGACCTATCGCTATCTGGACGTTCGGGAGTAAGGAGGGAGACAGGCACATGAGCTATAATCTAAAAGAAAACGTCATGAAAGAAGACCGCTTTACAGGCGGTCACAGGATGTGCGCGGGCTGCGGCTGTCCCATTGCGGTGCGGACGGTTCTGCGGGCCCTGGAACCGGAGGACCACGCCGTGGTCTGCTCCGCCACCTGCTGTCTGGAGGTCTCCTCCTTCATGTATCCCTACACATCCTATAAAGACAGCTTTATCCACAACGCTTTTGAAAATGCCGCCGCCACACTCTCCGGCGTGGAGACAGCTTACCACGCGATGAAAAAGCGGGGCAAGATCGATGCAACGTATAAATTCATCGCTTTTGGCGGAGATGGCGGCACCTATGATATTGGGTTCCAAAGCCTGTCCGGCGCCATGGAACGGGGACACGACATGGTCTATGTCTGTTATGACAACGAGGCGTATATGAACACAGGCATCCAGCGGAGCTCCTCCACGCCCCGCTTTGCAGACACTACCACCACGCCGGTGGGCAAGGTGGTGCCTGGCAAGCCCCAACAGAAGAAGAATCTCACGAAGATTATGGTGGCTCATGGGATTCCCTATGCTGCCCAGACCACGTTTATTGGGAACTTTAAGGACATTACCGAAAAATCCCACAGGGCCATCTACACCCCCGGCGCGGCTTTTTTAAACGTAATGGCTCCCTGCCCCCGGGGCTGGCGATATCCCAGTGAAAAGATGATGGAAATTACCAAACTGGCGGTGGAGACCTGCGTGTGGCCGCTGTATGAGGTGATTGAGGGCAGGTATGTTCTCAGCTATCAGCCGAAAAACAAGCTGCCGGTGGAGGAGTATCTCAAGGTCCAGGGCCGTTTTGCCCATATGTTCAAAGCCGGCAACGAGTGGATGATCGAGGAGACCCAGAGAGAGGTTGACCGCAACTGGGAGGAGCTTTTGAAGCTCTGCGGGATGTAATCGACGCTGTAAAAGCGCAAGGGCCCACCCCAAGAACGGAGCGCCGGTTTTTTGAGATTCATGGCAGCAAACTTCAGCCTCACCCAGGCCGAAACCCCGGTCAGGCTGCGGCGGA
>CATNDT010000128.1 GCA_950097035.1 uncultured Oscillibacter sp. | reverse complement strand
CGGTCATTTTTTGAAATAATTTCCCCGCCGCCGCTGCAATACATAGTTTGTCCGCCGCCGCGCAAACTAGCTCCACTGAATCCGAAGCGAAGCGCGCGGGCAGGCGGAACAGGCTCCGCCCCAACGCGGGCGGAGCTTTCCGTTCAGTTGACCAAACCAACAAACAGGAGGAACTTTCCCATGACGAAGGATTGCACCAACGGCGGCTGCGCCTGCACCCCCAACCAGAGCATCAAATGCACCGTGAACAACTGCGCCCACCACTGCCAGGACAACCAGTACTGCGGCCTGAACACCATTCAGGTGGGTACCCACGAGAGCAACCCCACCATGTGCCAGTGCGTGGACTGCGAGAGCTTCAAGCTGAAATAATCCAAAGGGGGGATCATATCCCCCCTTGTTACATGAACAGGAGGGATCCCTTTTGAAAAACAAATGGGCCGCACGGGCGGCCGGCGGGGCGGCGGGATTGGCCAACGGACTGTTTGGCGGCGGCGGGGGCATGGTGTTTTTGCCCATCCTCTCCCGGTGGGGCGGGCTCTCCCAGCGAAAGCTCTACGCCACCTGTGTGGGCGTGATCTTTCCGGTGTGTCTTGTGTCGGCGGCGGTGTACCTCTTTCGGGGCGGGGTGTCCCTCGCGGTGGCAATCCCCTATCTTGCAGGCGGACTCATTGGCGGATTTTTAGGCGGAAAGCTGTATGGAAAGGTCTCCACTAAGTTTCTAAAGTGGCTGTTTGCCGCTTTTCTCTTCTATGCGGGGGTGAAATATCTGCTATGACGGAGTGGCTTCTTCCCTTTCTCTGCGGTTTGGGCGCCAGCGTGGTGTCCGCCTGGGGCGTGGGCGGCGGCACGCTGCTGCTGCTGGTCATGACGCTGTTTCTGGGCGTGGACCAGCGAACGGCCCAGGGTATCAATCTGCTGTTTTTCCTGCCCACCGCCATCTCGGCGCTGGTCTGCCACGCAAAAAACGGGTATCTGGACAAGCCCACGCTGAAAGCCGCCGTGCCTGTGGCGGTGGTCCTGGCCATGGCAGGGGCCTGGGCGGCCACCGCCATAGATGTGGAGCTGCTGCGAAAGCCCTTTGGTGCATATTTGCTGCTCTCAGGTGTGAGCCTGATTTGGCCCTCCAAAAAGGCATCATAAAGGTCCCGGCAGCATGTCTGCCGGGACCTCGCTTTGTATGCGCCTATGCCGCCGGTTCGTTCAGCACCAGCGTCACCTCCAGGATCTCCCCGTCCCGCCACAGCGTCATGGTCAAACGGTCACCCAGATGGTGCTGGCGGCGGACCCGCAGCAGATCCTGGCTGGAGTTGATTACTCTCTCTCCGGCGGTAAGAACAAAATCCCCCTCCTGTATGCCCGCTTTGCCGGCGGGGGAATTGGGAGTAACCGACTGCACCTCAATCCCCCACACGTCCTCCTCCACCTCCTGGGCCATCTGCAAAACGGTGACGCCCAGCACCGGCTCCGGCTGGAGCGTCCCAAAGGTCAAAAGGTCATTTACGATCCGGTCCATATACGCGGTGGGGATGGCAAAGCCCAGCCCCTCAATGTTGGAATACCGGGAGGTCATCTTAATGGTGTTGATGCCCACCACCTGGCCGTATCCGTTAATCAACGGACCGCCGGAGTTGCCGGAATTCAGCGCCGCGTTGGTCTGAAGCAGGGTCATGGTGCGCCCCTCCACCTGCACGTCCCGGTCAATGGCGGAGACGATGCCGTCGGTCAGCGTACCCCGGAGCTCAATGCCCAGCGGGTTGCCGATGGCATACACCTTGTCCCCCACCGTTAAAAGGTCCGAATCCCCAAAGACGGCGGCGGGCAGGCCCTGCCCGTCCACCTTCAGCACGGCCAGGTCGCTGTCCGCATCCCCGGCCACGTACTTTGCCTCATAACCCCGGCCATTGTCCAGCGCCACAGTGCACTCCTGTCCTCCCTCCACCACGTGGTAGTTGGTGAGGACATAGCCGTCCTCCGTGAAGATCACACCGGTGCCCACAGAGGCGCTCCCGCCCCCCAGCTCCGCCAGAACCACCACCACCGACGGGTTCACCTGCCGGTATACCTCCTGGGCGGAGAGGGCTTCGCCGTACTCCCGGGTAACGGGCAGCACCGCGCCCTGACCCGTGGGCCAGGTGGGAATGGCAATCTCCTTCGGGGCATCCTCCTCCGGCTCCCAGAAATCGTAGACAAAGGGGTCTGTCCGATCCTGCCGGGGAGCCAGGGCGCGGCGCAGCGGTCCGGCGCATACCGCCAGAACCACCGCCAGCGCAAAGCCGCCCAAAAAGATCCACAGCCCCCGTTTCGACCGCTTCCTCCGCTCCTGTGGCGGCGCGGCAGGCGGCCGCTCCGTCCGGCGAGCGCCGGGCAGCGGGCGGCTGTATGTCTCCACCACCTCACCGGGCAGCGGCTGGCGGTACACCTCCACGATCTCCCCCGGGAGGCGAATCACTTCCTGCTCATCCATGGAACCTCACTCCGTGGCCAGGGAGAAGGAAAAGGCAGTCACGCCGTCCTCGCTGGTCACATTTATTTTTTCCCTGTGCTGCTCTAAAATAGTTTTGACGATATAGAGCCCCAGGCCCACGCCGTCCTTGTCCCTGCTGCGGGACTTATCGCTCTTGTGGAACCGCTCGAACAACAGCGGCAGCTCCTCCGCCAGGATGGTGTCGCCCACATTCCGCACTGTTACGCGGGCCTTGCTGTCGATCATGGTTACGCCGAGATACAGCGTGGAGCCCGGCGTGGCAAATTTGGCGGCGTTTTCCAACAGATTATAGATCACCTGTGTGATCATGTCGTTGTCCCCCAGGACCAGGATGGGCTCTTCGGGGATATCCGCCTCCACATCCAGCATCCGGTCCGTGATCTTCCGTTCCATAGAGATCAGTACCCGGCGCATACTCTCACAGAGGTCGAAATGGCTGCCGCTCCGCAAGGGGTCCATCACCTGCAGCTGGCTCACGTCCAGCATCCGGCGCACCATACGGCTCAAACGCCGGCTCTCATCCGAGATGATCTGCAGATACTGCCTCTCGTTTTCCGGCGGGATCGTGCCATCCAGAATGCCGTCGGTATAGCCGGCGATGGTGGTCATGGGCGTTTTCAGCTCATGGGAGATGTTGGCGATAAACTCCTGTCGCTGGCGCTCCGTCTGCTGCAGGGACTCCGCCATATTGTTAAAGGACGCGGCCAGCTCGCCAATCTCATCCTCCCGCCCATAGTCGTTCATGCGGATGTCAAAATCCCCCTCCGCATACCGCCGGGTGGCCTGCACCATCTCCCGGATGGGCTGGATCTGCCGCATGGCGGTGACGGAGGAGGCCATGAAGGCAACCATCAACACCACAAAAGCCGTCATAAAAAACAGACCGATAAAACCCTGCCACATGGCGTTGAGCGACGCGTTGGTGGACGCGGCAAAGGCCATGCCCGCCATCGCCTGCCCATCCAAAGACATGGCCGGCACGCCCATCAGAAACCGCTTACTCTCATACAGTCCGTCAAGGTCGCTCCGCCGGGAACAGACGCCCTTTTCCCGAATATCCTTTACCATCTCCTCCGGCATGGTGACCACCCGGCCCTCCAGTGCCTTGTCTGTGGATAGCAGCACATGGCCCTGAGTGTCGCAGATCAAAAATTCCACGTCGGACACGTTGGCTGCCACCACCGCCAGCTGGCGGAAGTCCTCCCGGTCGTAGTTCGGGTTGTTTTCCAGATACCCCGCCGCCAGCCTGGCCACCATCTCCACCCGGCCCCGCAGCTCGTCGTTTTCCTGATTTTTGGCATAGTTATAGCTCAGGGAAAAAAAGGAGGCTCCCAGAAGAAACAGCGTCAGCAGCACCATGCTGACGATGACCAGCAGCTGCCGCCAGTAAAGGCCCTGGAAATGACCGGAGATCCGCTTCATGACTTCTCCGGCTGCTTGGCGCCGGTCATCTCGAATTTGTACCCCACGCCCCACACGGTTTTCAGCGCCCACTGGTCAGAGATATCCTCCACTTTCTCCCGCAGGCGCTTGATGTGCACGTCCACCGTGCGGCTGTCGCCAAAGTAGTCGAAGCCCCACACCTCGTCTAAAAGCTGGTTCCGGGTATACACCCGGTTAGGCGTGGAGGCCAGGTGATAGAGCAGCTCCAGCTCCTTGGGCGGCGTGTCGATCTTTCGCCCGTCCACAATCAGCTCGTAGGAGTCCAGATCCACCACCAGTTTGTCAAACACCAGCCGCTTGCTGGTGTCGTTCGGGATCTCCGTCCGCCGCAGCACCGCATTGATGCGGGCGATGAGCTCCTTCATCTCAAAGGGCTTGACGATGTAGTCGTCCGCCCCCATCTCCAGACCCTGAATACGGTCGAACACCTCGCTCTTGGCTGTAAGCATGATAATGGGCACTTTGCTGGTCTCCCGGATTTTAGCACAGACCGCCCAGCCGTCCATCACCGGCAGCATGATATCCAGCAGGATGAGATCCGGCGCCTCCCGCTGAAATTCCTCAATGGCCCGACCGCCGTCTCCGGCAATGCGAACGTCAAACCCCTCCTTCACCAGATACATATGGATCAGATCTGAGATATTGCGGTCATCCTCCACTACCAGAATGTTGCGTCCCATGGCGCTCCCTCCAACTTTTGCAAAATCTGATTCTCCAGAACATGAAACAACAGGCCCGCTCTGCGGCCATTGTACCAATTATACCAATTTTCGCAATCGGATGTTGAATTTTTTGTAAATTAGGCGCGTTATCCGGGGCACTGCTCAGAGCACCGTCTCCGTCAGGGCCAGGCACCGGTCCTCCGCCCGCCGGGCCGCCGACAAAAACTCCCGCAGCCCTGCGGCGGCAACGCCGTCCGCCAGCCAGACCCTCACGTCGCCCCGCCGGGCAGAGACCTGCCGCAGCAGCGCCTCCGCCTGGGCGCCGTCCCTCAATCCATTGCCCGACCGGTCCAGATCCGGCACAAAGCAGGAAAAGCCCAGGTCTCCGGCCTCCCGCGCTGTCCTCTCATCTCCGTTCCGGATTTTTACCAGGCGGCTCTTGCCCATGGTAGCCCCCTCCAGGGCCGCATTCGCCGCCTCCAGCTGCTCCGCCACCGTCCGCTCCGGGTCTGCGGCATCCACCAGAAACCCCACCGCATGGCCCGTGACCGTCATGCGGCGCAAAAGGTCCCCGTGCCGGTCCAGAAAGTCCTGGGAGCAGAAAAAGGCCGCCTGAGCGCCCTGCTCATCCAGCACATCCAGCAAAGACGCCGTGGTCTCGCCCCCCTCCAGGCAGAGATAGATGCTCTTGTTCTCCACCGTTACAGGGCGTTGGGGGCTGTCAGGCGGCTGTGTATCCGTCCCCTGCGCCTTCTCTCTTAAATACTGCTCATACCGCATGGCGATCTGGCTGGTGGCGGCAGCCACAAACTCCTTTTCCGACAGGTTGAAATCCCCCCGCCGGAGCCAAACCAGCGCGCCGTAATTCGCCTCTGTCACGGTGCTCACCGACAACGGCGTAACCGAGTACTCCAGCTGAAAGAAATCCGCCACAAGCGACGCCGGCACAAACACCTCGTTCCCCCGCCGGATAGCCGCCAGAAAGCTGATGTTGCCCTCCGTATCCCGGACAAAATTCTGTTTCAAATCAAACATCAGGGAGCGTCCGCCGCCATACAGAATCCAAAGATCCGGATTGGAGACGCTGCTGGGAAGATAGGCCACCCCCAGGGACCTGTTCACCTGCCCGGTGAAAATGGAGCTGGCCACATAGAGGTATCCGTTGGACCAGAAGGGCATCGTGCTGTCGTTCAGAGGCAGGATCTCATTGCCCGCCGCCGTAAAATACACGCTGCCCGCGCTCCGGACAGGCGGGGCCGCCAGCTGAACCACCAGCAGCAGGCAAAGCACCAGTGCCGCCGCCTTTTTTTTCACAGCCGCCGCCCCCCCTTCGGAAAATATGAATGATTTTATCACATTTCCCCACGCTTTGTAAAGCCCGCCAATTGATAGGGCTCCACCGTCACGCCGCTGTAGTAGTGTGTCAGAATTTCCCGGTAATCCGTCCCTGCCGCGGCCATGGCGTTGGCCCCGTATTGGCTCATCCCCACGCCATGTCCGTAGCCTGTGACAAAGAACACCAGCTTTCCGTCCTCCGCCTCCCAGGTAAAGCAGGCGGAGCGCAGGCCAAGCGTGCTGCGCAGGCTGCTGCCCTTTACCGTCACCCCGCCCACCGACACCGCCGCAACGCTGCCCGCGCCGTCCACCACGGCATCCCGCAGCCAGCCGCTCACACTGCCGGAGAGGTCCGCCTCAGGATAGGCGGCCAGCACCTTTTGTTTGAACGCCTCCGCCGTAAACTCAATACGGCTGTAGTAGTTTGGGATACTGTCCGAGTCCTCCGGAGACGTCACCGCCTGCAGATAGGGCAGATCGTTGAGCCAAACCTCTCCCGCCGCCCGGGTCAGCCCCGCCGAGGAGGAGTGAAACACCGCCAGAATCGGTACGCCGCCGTAGAGGACCACCTGCCCGTCGGTGCCGGTGACGGCCTCCTCCACCTTCCGCTCGTTTTCCTCCGCAGCCTCGCCCCAGTTGGCCCTGGCCCGCTCCTCGGCGATATACGCCTGGCAGCAGGTGGAATCTGTGCAGATCTCAGCGGTGTCGCCGTGATTGCCGCCGGTCTGGATCTTATAGAGGGTATAGGTCCTGGCCGCAACCGCCTGGGCCTTCAGCGCCTCCATCTGAAAGGAGGCGGGCATCTCCGCCCGCACCACGCCCACCAGATACTCCCCCAGGTCCATCTCCAGCACGCTCTCTCCGTCCAGCACCCGCAGTACGGTTTCGCCGTCCAGGTCTCCGCTGACAAAGGGCTCCCCCTCCGTCTCATCCACCGGCGACTCCCTGCCAAAAAGCGCCGTGCGGAAGGGGACCACTACCAGCAGCGGCAATATAAACAGCAGCGCCAGCAGCACCGCCGAAACGGCGACGCTCTGCCGGACCTGACTTTTCCGTCTCATGCCTGTTCCTCCTTTACCTGCTCTCCCGCTTGTCCTTTCCAGAATTCTATGCGCCGCGGCACGGAAAGATGATTTCCCCACAGCGGCCTGGAGCGGTTATAGACAAATATCCGAAGCCGTGGTATACTTTGCAATAATGTCTTCATCACTATCCGAAAGGATCAACACCATGAAAAAACAACTGCTCCTTCCCCTGACCGCCGCAGCGGGGGGCGCCGCCGCCCTGGTGCTGCGGCTGCTGCAAAATCAAACCGGCTTTGAGTCCGGCACCGGCCTTCCCATCCCGGGAAATGTCCCGGCTCTCGCCCTGGCGATTCTGCTGGCGGCGCTGGCTGCCGTGCTGCTCCTCCTCTCCCGGACGATCCCCCAGGAGACGGAGCACGGCCCCTTTTTCCCCGAGAGCTTCCGCACAGAGCGCGCCGAACTGCTGGCGTTTCCCATCGCGGGGCTTCTCCTCATGACCGCCTCCGGCATTCTGGATATCCTGCTTGGTATCAGCCCGGCGGGACTCTCCTCCGCCGGCGGGGACGGGGAAACCGCCGTCCTGCTCTACGCCGCGCCCGCCGGCATGG
>CATNDT010000127.1 GCA_950097035.1 uncultured Oscillibacter sp. | reverse complement strand
CCCCCAGCCGCCAGAGCGGCGGGGAGAGAACCGGCCACATCGGCCAGTCCGCCGGTTTTGCAGAAGGGGACGGCCTCGCTGGTTGCATACAGAATTTTCATGGTTGTTTTCTCCTTTTTTCATTCCTTAATAAAGGCTTCCAACTCTTCCCGCGCGTCGCCGGGCTCCCGGCGACGCAATTCAATTCAGGGGGAGCTCGCTCCCCCTGAATTGTTCTGTTATTAGACAATGGTGCCCTTTGCCACCACGATCGGGTAAGTGGCGTGGCCCATCAGCGTGCGGTCTGCCTGAACCTCCACGTCCTTATCGCAGATCAGGTAGGAGAGCTTGGCGCCCCTGCGGACTGTAGTGCCCTTGAAGAGCACGCAGTCCCGAACCACCGCGCCGGGCTCCACAGTGACGCCGGCGAAGAGGATGGAGTTCTGCACCACACCCTCGATCCGGCACCCGTCTGACACCACGGAGTTGACGCAAACGCCCTCGTGCCCCACATAGGTAGAGGGCTTGTCGGTGGCCTTTGCCCGGATGGGCCGGGCCGGGGTAAACAGCTCCGCCCGGATCACCGGGTCCAGCAGCTGCATACTGCGGTCATAATACTCCTTTACGGAGCGCATCTGGGCCGCAAAGCCGCTCCAGATATAGCTGCCGAAATACAGGCTGTCCTTCCGGGCCTGAAGCACATCCCGCCGCCAGCTGAACTGGTCTCTTGCGGTACACTCATCCACCAGCTCCTTTAAAAGCCTGGTAGAGATGATGTACACCTCCAGCCCGCGGTAGCCCCTGGGGCGGTGCAGGTTGAACAGCACTTCCTTCACGCGGCCATCACTGATCTCAAAATAGGTGCCGTCGTCAGTTTCAAAGCTGTCGTTTCCGCAGACCACGGTGATATCCGCGCCGGAGCGCAGGTGGCTCTCGTAGATGTCGCTTAAGGGGAGATTGGCCACCAGGTCGCCGTCCATCAGCACCACATAGTCCTGCCGGATCGTGTCCAGATAGGACCGCACGCCGGCCAGGGCCTCCACCGTGCCCCGGAAGGGCATTACGCCCCAGCTCTGCTGGTAGTTGAAGGGGGGCAGCATCCGCAAACCGCCCCGCTTGCGGCTCAAGTCCCAGTCCTTGCCGGTGCCCAGGTGGTCCAGCAGGCTCTGATACCGGCCGTGGAGCACAATGCCCACGTCTGTGCATCCGGCGTTTACCAGGTTGGAAAGGGGAAAATCCACCGCCCGGTAGCGTCCGCCAAAGGGAAGAGACGCCGAGGAGCGGATTCGGCCCAGCTCCTGCAGCTCGTTGCGCCGCTCATAGGAAAAAATGATTCCGTGCAGTCCGTTCATTATTTGGACACCTCCTCACCGTTGCGGCCCAGCATGACGCCGGAGCGCACCTCTTTGCCCTCTTCCAGGGCGCAGCCGGGGGCCAGCACCGTCAGCCCGTTCCAGCTGTCGCCGGCCTCCACCGGGCTGACGCCCACGTGACAGTTTTTGCCCACATGGCAGCCCTCGCCCAGAATGGCGTACTCCACCACCGCGCCCGGCTCCACCGTAACACCGGGCAGCAGCACGGAATAGCTCACCCGTGCGCCCGCGCCCACAATGACATTGGGGGAGAGGACGGAGTTTTCCACCGTGCCCTCCAGCACACTGCCGCGGTTAATGGCGCTGTGAATCACCTTGGAATCCCCCCCCAGGAAAGCGGGGGGCGCGTTGACGGACCGGGCATAAATGGGCCAGGAGTCGTCCATCAGGTCCAGGCCGGACTCCGGGGACAGCATATCCATATTGGCGTCCCACAGGGAGTCCAGCGTCCCCACGTCCTTCCAGTAGCCCGCAAAGCGATAGGCCGCCAGCCGCTGGCCGTCATTGAGCATTTTGGGGATGATATTCTTGCCGAAGTCGTTTTCAGACTCCGGATCGGCCTCATCGTCGGTGAGGTACTGGCGCAGGGCCTTCCAGGAGAACACGTAAATCCCCATGGAGGCCAGGTTGCTTTTGGGCTCCTTGGGCTTTTCGGCAAACTCGGTGACCATATCCTCCCCGTTTACGCTCATGATGCCGAACCGGGGGGCCTCCGCCCAGGGCACCTCCATCACGGAGATGGTGCAGGCGGCGCCCGCCTCCTTGTGGCGCTTGACCATGTGGGAGTAGTCCATCTTGTAGATGTGGTCGCCGGAGAGAATGACCACATACTCCGGGTCATACAGGTCGATAAAGCCGATGTTTTGATAGATGGCGTTGGCAGTGCCCTTATACCAGGTGCCGCCCTTGCTGCCCTGGTAGGGGGGCAGGATGTGGACGCCGCCGGTGGAGCCGTCCAGGTCCCAGGGAAGGCCGCTGCCGATGTAGCTGTTCAGCTCCAGCGGACGGTACTGGGTAAGCACACCCACGGTATCGATGCCGGAGTTGGTGCAGTTGGACAGGGGGAAGTCAATGATGCGGTATTTTCCGCCGAAGGGAACGGCGGGCTTGGCCATGTCCCCGGTGAGGACATACAGCCGGCTGCCCTGGCCACCGGCCAGCAGCATAGCGATACACTCTTTTTTCATTTCTCCGCAAGCTCCTTTGCCTGTTTTTTGGTTCTGGGTTTCGGGAACACGCCCTCGCCCCGCAGAAACACCGCGCCAAAGGCAGGAATTTTAATGGCGGCGGAGTAGTCCTTTCCGTGGGAGGGAATGGCCTCCACCGGCACGGGGGCGCTGTCGCCAAAGCCGTCTCCGCCATAGGCGGGATCGTCGGTATTGAAAACAGGGACATACCGCCTGTGGGCGGGCACGCCCATCCGGTAATCCTCGTATGTGTTGGGGGAGAAGTTCACCGCGCACATCAGGTCACGGCCCTTCCTGTCCTTCCGCAGAAAGACCACCACGTTGTTGTGGTTGTCGTCACACACCAGCCACTCAAACCCCTCCCAGTCAAAGTCGGTCTCCCACAGGGCGGGCTGCTTTTGATAAAAGGCGTTAATGTCCCGGAAAAATCTGTGGATCTTCTGATTCTCCTCGCTCTCCAGAAGGTACCAGTCGATGGATTCGTTGGAGTTCCACTCGTGCCACTGGCCCAGCTCCGCCCCCATGAACATCAGCTTTTTGCCCGGGTGAGCCAGCAGGTAGGCGTAGAAGCCCCTCTCGCAGCGCAGCTGGTTCTGATAGTCTCCCGGCATTTTCCCCACCAGGGAGCCCTTCATGTGCACCACCTCATCGTGGGAGATGGGCAGCACAAAATTCTCTGAAAAGGCATACATCATAGAAAAGGTGATATCCTTGTGATGGTCCTGGCGGAACCAGGGGTCCAGCTTCAGATAGTGGCACATGTCGTTCATCCAGCCCATGTTCCACTTCAGGTTAAAGCCCAGGCCGCCCACATCCGCGGGACGGGACACCAGGGGCCAGGCGGTGGACTCCTCGGCAATCATCAGCACATCGGGATTCACGGAAAAGGCCATGGCGTTCAGCTCCCGCAAAAAGTCGATGGCCTCCAGATTCTCGTGCCCGCCGTATTTGTTGGGCGTCCAGGCGCCGCCCTGGCGGTCATAGTCCAGATACAGCATAGACGCCACCGCATCCACCCGCAGCCCGTCGATATGGTACTCCTCCAGCCAGAACCGGGCGGAGGAGAAGAGAAAGCTCTTGACCTCGCCGCGGCCATAGTCGAACACCCGGGTGCCCCAGCTGGCGTGCTCCCGCTTGTTGGGATCGGCATACTCATAGCAGCACGTTCCGTCAAACTCGTAGAGGCCCTGCTCATCCTTGCAGAAGTGGGAGGGCACCCAGTCCAGCAGGACGGAAATGCCGTTTTTATGCATATGATTTACAAACCACATAAAATCCTTGGGCGTGCCAAATCGGGAGGTGGGGGCAAAATAGCCCGTGCACTGGTAGCCCCAGGAGTCGTCCAGGGGGTGCTCCGTCACCGGCAGCAGCTCGATGGCGTTGTAGCCCATTTCCCGGACGTAGGCCGCCAATTCCCTGGCAAGATCCCGGTAATCGATGAAATCCCCGTTTTCCCGCTTGCGCCAGGAGCCCAGATGGACCTCATAAATATTCAGCGGAGATGAATACACCGGGTGCTGGGCCAGCCTCTTGCGAAAGCTGCCGTCGGTCCACTTAAAGCCGCCAATGTCATACAGCTTGCTGGCTGTGGCAGGGCGGGTCTCCGTGTGGAAACCGTAAGGGTCCGCCTTCATATGGATAGTTCCATCCTGTCCCGTTATGGCGTATTTATAGGAGGTATATTCCTCCAGGGCGGGAATAAATCCCTCCCACACCTCGCCCACGCGAATCAGGCTGTTTGCGTTCACATCCCAGCTGTTAAAATCCCCCACCACGGAAACGGCCCTGGCATGAGGCGCCCACACGCGAAATCCCCAGCCCGGCTTGCCCCGCTTCTCCGTGGGGTGGGCGCCAAACCAGCGCCAGCCCTCGGTCAGTGTGCCCGCATGGAAGCGCTCGGCCACTTTGCTGTTTGCCATTGAAATCTCCTCTCCCCGCCGGCACGTTCGCGGCGGGCTTTGTTTTCAGGCATCCTGATTTCCTGCTATTCCCTCGATATACAATATCTTGGTTTTATTATACTTCTTGTTGGAAACACCGTCAAGAATGGTCCTGTCGAAAAAGGGAAAAGACTTTTGGCGGTTTTGCACAATTTCTTCCGGCATTTTCACAATATTTCCTGTTAACATTTGATATTTTGCACAAAAGTTTACTGACCCATCTCCTGAACAACTTTTGTAAACCCCGCTAAACACCGCCAGCTCAGGTTGATTTTACCGCTCCGGCCTGATAGAATAGGTAACTGCAAGGAGGGATTGCCGTATATGTTCTCCCTATTCACGCAAACCACGGTGGACGGCTTTGCCCTGTGGGTAGTGCTGCTGCTGGGCGGCGGCGTATTTCTGGCCTCTTTTATGGACGCCATCGCCGGCGGCGGCGGTATCATCTCCTGTCCCGCCCACCTAATCGCTTTCGGCGACCTGCCCGCCCCCTACGCCCTGGGGACCAACAAGGTCTCCGCCGCCATCGGCACCGTGTTCTCCACCGCCCGGTTCATCAAAAGCGGCTATGTGGACTGGAAGCTGTTTGCCCCCTCCGTCGTCTTCGCCCTGGCAGGCTCTGTGGCCGGCACCTGGCTTCAGCACCGCACGCCGGACGCGGTGCTGAAGTACCTGCTGCTCATCGTGCTGCCGGTGGTGGCCGTTCTCACCCTGCGCAACCGCAGCTGGCCCGACGAGCCGGGGGAGATCTCCTTTCAAAAGCAGGCCGCCGTCGTGTGGGCCGCCGCGCTCCTCATCGGCGGGTACGACGGGTACTACGGCCCCGGCACCGGCACGTTTTTGATGATCGCCTTTATCCGCCTCGCCAAGCTGGACACGCGCCATGCCGCCGGCGGCGTGAAGGTCATCAACCTCTCCAGCAACATCGGCAGCCTTGTGACCCAACTTGCCGGCGGATATGTATTTCTCCGGGTGGGGCTCATTGCCGCCGTGTTCTCCATCGCGGGGCACTATCTCGGCTCGGGGCTGGCCATTAAAAACGGCAGCAGAATCGTCCGCCCCGCCGTGGCCGCCGTGCTGATCCTCCTAACGCTGAAAGTGGGCAGCGAGCTGCTGTTCCCGGAATTTTGGAGTTGACTGAATGAAAAAAACCATCGGTATCCTGGGCGGCATGGGGCCACTGGCCACGGCGGACCTGTTTCAAAAAATCGTGGCCCTCACCGCCGCCGGAAGCGACGGCGAACACATCCGTATATACATCGACAACAACCCCGCCATCCCCGACCGGACGGCGGCCATTTTGAACGGCGGCCCGGACCCCCTGCCCGCCATGCGGGACTCCCTGCGAAAGCTGGAGGCCTGCGGGGCAGACTGCATCCTTATGCCCTGCAACACCGCCTATCACTTTCTCCCCCGTCTGCAGGGGCTGACGGACGTGCCCTTTCTCAGCATGCCGGACACCGCCGCGGCAGCCTGCCGCATCCGCTTTCCGGGGCAGACCGCCGCAGTGCTGGCCACAACGGGCGCACTGGCCGCCGGACTGTATCAGGCGGCGCTGGAGCGGGAGCGCGTCCCTTTTCTCCTGCCGGAGGAGGCGGAGCAGGCGGCGCTGATGCAGGTTATCTACGGCGGCGTCAAGGCCGGGGCGGAGCCGGAGCGCTACCGGGCGGAACTGACGGATGTGATAAACCGCCTCGCCGCCCGGGGGGCGGACTACTTCGTGCTGGCCTGCACGGAGCTGCCCCTGGCCTTTCAGCTGCTGGGGCTTCCCCAGCCGGCGGTGGACCCCACGGCGGAGCTTGCAAAGTCCGCCATCCGCTTTTGCGGCTATTCCCTGAAACCTTGACACAGCGGCCCGGCAGGATCCCCTCCACAATTTTCCGGCGCACTGGTATAATATAGGCGGCAAAGCGCAAATCAGAATTTAAAATTTAGGAGAGATGTGTGTATGAAGCGAAAAATCAGTCTTCCCGTCCAGATCCTGATCGCCCTGGTCCTGGGTGTCATCGTCGGCTTTGTCTGCTTCCTCGGCGGCTTTGCCGGCTTCGCCGCCAACTGGCTCAAGCCCTTTGGCGACATCTTTGTAAATCTTCTGAAATTCATTGTGGTGCCCGTGGTTCTCCTGTCTATGATCGACGGTATCCTCTCCATGGGCGACATGCGCAAGGTGGGCTCCGTGGCCTGGAAGACCGTGGTCTACTTCCTCTGCACCACCGCCATCGCCTGCGTCATCGGCCTGCTCTTCGCCAGCCTCTTCAACGGGGCAGGCCTCTTTCCCGTGCTGGATACGGCGGGGGCGGAGTATGAGGCCAAGGAGTTCAGCGGCTTCATGTCCACCCTGGTGGCCATCTTCCCCACCAACATGTGGGAGTCCTTCCGCACCGCCAACATGCTGCAGGTCATCGTGATCTCCCTGCTCTTCGGCGGCGCGATCATGGCCGCCGGCGAAAGGGGAGGCCTCTGCCGGGACATGGTGTCCTCCCTCTACGCAGTGGTGGAGCAGCTGATGACCTTTATCATCTCCCTCTCCCCCATCGGTGTGTTCACCTACATGGCCTGGGTGGTGGCCACCCAGGGCTCTGAGATTCTGGTGTCGCTGTTCCTGGTTATCCTCTGCGCCTATATCGGCTACGCCGTCCACGCCGTGCTGGTCTACTCCATGTCCGCCCGGGTCTTTGCCGGCATGAGCCCCGTAAAATTCTTCAGGGGCGCTTTCGCCGCCATGATCTTCGCCTTTACCTCCACCTCCTCCGCGGCCACACTGCCGGTATCCAAGGAGTGTGCGGGCGAGCTGGGCGCGGAGGACGACATCGCCTCCTTCGTCCTGCCCCTGGGCTCCACCATCAACATGGACGGCACCGCCATCTACCAGTGCGTGGCCGCCGTGTTCATCGCCTCCTGCGCGGGTATGCACCTGACCCTCGGGCAGATGGTTCTCGTGGTCGTCACCGCCACCCTGGCCTCCGTGGGTACCGCCGGCACTCCGGGCGCGGGCATGATCATGCTGGCCATGGTGCTGGAATCCCTGAACATCCCCGTGGCCTACATCGGCCTGATTGTGGCCGTGGACCGCATCTTCGACATGGGCCGCACCTGTTTAAACGTCACCGGCGACATCGCCTGCTCCGTGTGCGTCACCCGGTGGGAGGCGAAAAAGTAAGCGCCCTGAATTTGAAATTTTTTTACAAAACCCCTTAATTTGCAAAACAACCCGCCGATAAAGGTAGTGGACAGATTCGGGTGAAAACCCGGCGTTTCAAAGATTTCT
>CATNDT010000126.1 GCA_950097035.1 uncultured Oscillibacter sp. | reverse complement strand
GGCCCTCCAGCAGCCAGGCCTTGACGATCTTCTTCTGGAACTTGTAGGTGATCTCGTCCAGGTACTGGTCCATGTTGGGGAACTCTTCCAGATATTTCTCATGCCAGCGCTCGATCATGGCGTTCCAGCGGGACTCCCGCACGTTTTTGTCGTCGGTGTCCATGGCGGCTTTGGCCTCGTCCATAAAGTCTGCGACGATGCGGTCGAACAGCGCCTGGTCAAAGTCGGCGTGGGGATATTCAAACTTGGGCTTGCCGATCTCGCTGACCATCCGGTTGATGAGGGCCACCTGCTTCTGGTTCTCCTCGTGGGCCAGCCTGATGGCGGCGAACATGGTGTCGTTGTCAACTTCGTTGGCACCGGCCTCGATCATAACCACCTTCTCACCGGTGGAGACCACGGTCACGTCCAGGTCGGAGACCTTCCGCTCCTCGCTGTTGGGGTTGAGCACGAGCTTGCCGTCCACCAGACCTACCTTCAGCGCACCCACGGGGCCGTTCCAGGGGATGTCGGAGATGGCCAGGGCGGCGGAGGTGCCGATGAGGGCGGCCACCTCGGGAGAGCAGTCATGGTCCACGCTCATGACCGTGGCCATAATGGACACGTCGTTGCGGAAATCGTGGGGGAACAGGGGACGGATGGGCCGGTCGATAACGCGGCTGGTCAGCACACCCTTTTCGCCGGGACGGCCCTCCCGGCGGGTGAAGCTGCCGGGGATGCGGCCCACGGAGTACATCTTCTCCTCAAAGTCCACGCTTAAGGGAAAGAAGTCGATGCCGTCCCGGGGACGGGCGGAGGCGGTGGCGCACACCAGCACGCGGGTGTCGCCGTAGCCTACCATCACGGCGGCGTTGGCCAGCTCCGCCAGCTTGCCCACCTCTAAAAACAGGGGGCGGCCGGCCAGCTCCATTTCATATTTGCGGTAGTTGGGAAACTCTCTCTTGGTGATGATTGTAGACATGGTCTTGCTCCTTTATTGTTTGATTCCGCATGGGAGCCAAACCATTTAGCACTTGAAAAAGCAGCCGTGCCGCCGGCTCCTTTTTCAACTGCTAAAAGGCTTTGCTCGGATCTCATGCGGGCAGGGGAGAAATGGAAAGAAGGGCGGCGTGGTGCCCCGCGCCGCCCTATCAATCATTTACGGATGCCCAGCTTGGCGATCAGCGCGCGGTAACGCTCAATGTCCTTTTTCTGGAGGTAGTCCAGCAGGCTGCGGCGTTTACCGACCATCTTCAAAAGCCCGCGGTTGGAGTGCTTGTCCTGGGGGTTGGCACGCATGTGCTCGGTGAGCACGTTGATCCGCTCCGTCAGGATGGCGATCTGAACCTCGGGAGATCCGGTGTCGGTTTCGTGGGTGCGGTTGGCGTCGATAATAGCGGTTTTCTGTTCTTTGCGAAGCATGGTAATATCCACCTTTCCATAAATTCCCCGCGGGACTGCGCCCTGGGATGGTGAAGGTCCGCAGAACGAAGTGCCGGGGCGTTTTCGTGTATAAGAATACACCTAACGCAATATATCATACATGATTCCCGTTGTAAAGATTAAATTGCGGGATTTCCTCTGAATTTCAGAAAATTTCCCCAAAGAGGGGACTTGACAGCGCGGATGCGGCATGTTATTCTAACCGTACTAATACAGTTAATACAGTTGCGGCGCAGCTGTGCCGCAGAAGGGAAGGTGAGGCGATGATCAGCCTGAATTACCGGGACTCACGGCCGATCTACGAGCAGATCAAAGACGGTCTGCGAAAGCTGATCGTCACAGGCGCTCTGGGGGTAGACGAAAAACTGCCGTCGGTGCGGGCGCTGGCAACCCAGCTGTCCATCAATCCCAACACCATCCAGCGGGCGTATAACGAGCTGGAGGGGGAGGGGTATATCTACTCGGTCCCCGGCAAGGGGAGCTTTGCCAGCGGCAGCACCGGGGCGGACGAGGCCCGGCGGCAGGAGCTGCTGGCCAGGACCCGGGAGCTTTTGGTGGAGCTGAAATACCTGGGCGTGCCGGAGGCGGAACTTCTGGCGCTGGTAAAGGAGGAGAGAGAGCGGTGATCGAAGTAAAAAACGCCGTCAAACGGTTTGACGGCTTCCTGGCCCTGGACAGGGCCAGTATCACGGTGCCGGCGGGAAGCGTATACGGTCTGGTGGGCCCCAACGGCGCGGGCAAGTCTACCATGATCCGCCATCTGACGGGTATCTACCGCCAGGACGAGGGAGAGATTCGCGTCGGCGGTGAGGAGGTGTGGGAGAATGCGGCGCTGAAGAGCCGCATTGCCGTGATCCCGGACGACTGGTATTACTTTACACAGTCCAACATAAGGGATATGATGCGGTTTTACCGCGGCTTCTATCCCCGTTTTTCCATGGAGCGGTACGAAAAGCTGAAGGCAGTTTTCGCCATTGACGAGCGGCGGCCCATCCGCCGCCTGAGCAAGGGCATGCAGAAGCAGGCGGCCTTCTGGCTGGCCTTAAGCTGCATGCCGGACTACCTGATCCTGGATGAGCCCGTGGATGGCCTGGACCCGGTGATGCGGCGACAGGTGTGGTCGCTGGTGATGGGGGATGTGAGCCAGCGGGGCGCCACGGTGCTGGTCAGCTCCCACAACCTGCGGGAGCTGGAGGACGTGTGCGACCACGTGGGCATCATGGACCACGGCAGGGTGTTGCTGGAGCGGAGCCTCGCCCAGCTGCAGGACAACATGGTGAAGCTCCAGGTTGTGTTTCAGGACGGCATGACGGAGGTCCCGGCGGAACTGCCGGTGCTGCACGCCTCCAGAATCGGCCGCATCCACACGCTGATTATGCGGATGAACGCGGAGGAGGCTACGGCACGGCTGGCGACCTACAGCCCTCTGCTGGCGGACGCGGTGCCCCTGACACTGGAGGAGATCTTCATCTACGAGCTGGGAGGTGCGGACTATGCAGTCAAAGATATCGTACTTTAATAAAACTCTGTTTCTGAAAAATCTCTCCAGGTTCTGGCCCCTGTGGGGCGGCGCGTCCTTCATCGGGGCGCTGTTTCCCCTGGCCCTGCTGACCCAGCTACTGCGCTACGGCAAAGAGGCCGTGGTGGGCAGCCCGGTGGAGATGACGCTTGCATACTATACCGTCCTGTGCAGCGTGCCCGTCATCTCTCTGCTGTACGGGCTGCTGTGCGCAATGGCGGTGTGGAGCTATCTCTGCAACGCCCGCAGCGTCAGCCTGATGCACACCCTGCCCATGCGGCGGGAGGGACTGTTTGCCACCAATTTCCTCTCCGGCCTTGCCATGCTGCTGATCCCCTATGCTGTTACGGGGGCGCTGTGCGTGGTGATAACGGCGGCCTACGGCCTCTTTGAGCCGGTGGGCCTTCTGACGACGGTTCTGGGCGTGCTGGGAGAGAGCTTTTTCTACTTTTCCAGCGCCACGCTGGCGGCCTTTATTACCGGCAACATCTTCGCCATGCCGGCGCTGTATCTGCTGCTCCACTTTCTGGAGGCCATTTTAGACCTGCTGCTGTCCGCCTTTGCCGGGGGCTTTATCTTCGGTTTGGACACCGACTACACCGGCTATTTTGAGTTTTTATCCCCCACGGTGTACCTGATGCGAAGCGTGGCAATCGACAGGGAGTATCAGGACTTCCCGGTTTGGTCGGAGTATACAAAGACGGAGATCCTCGACACGCGGCTGGTGGCCGTCCGGTTGGGGAATGCCTGGGTCATCGCCGCATATGCCCTGGTGGGCGCGGCGCTGCTGGCGGTGGCCTTTGCCCTGTACCGCCGCAGAAGGAGCGAGCGGGCCGGGGACGTGGTGGCCGTTGGGTGGATGCGGCCCTTCTTCCGGTACGGCGTGGCAGGTCTGGCCGCGCTGCTGGGGGGCCAGCTGCTCTACAGCCTCTTCTTCGGAGATACCGAGCGCTTTAAGGTGCTGCCCCTGATGGTGTGCATGTTCGTGGCCGGGGCCATCGGACTGTACGGGGCGTCCATGCTGCTGGCAAAGTCCCTGCGGGTGTTCAAAAACAGCTGGAAGGGCCTGGCTCTGGTGGCGGCGGGTATCGTGGTGGTCTGCGGCGCGCTGGCGGCGGATGTTTTCAACGTGGCCGGGCGGGTGCCCGCTGTGGGCCAGCTGGAGCAGCTGGAGTTCCGCGTGGCCGGTAACACCTATTACTTCTACCCCGGCGAGGGGGACGTGCTGCTGGAGCGGGTGCGCGAACTCCACAGAGCCATCATAGCGGACGAGGCGTATATTCTGGCGTATGACCGGGACAGGACCGGCAATACCGCCGGCGAAAGCACCTCTCTGCGGAAGGAAGCGGTCCGGCAGTGGTCCACCACCACGGTCCGGCTGATCTACACCACAAAGAGCGGGCAGACGGTGCGGCGGTTCTACGGCCTGCCCATTACCCGGGAGCGTCTGACTCAGGCCGGGACCTACGACGCGCTGCTGGACGCCCTGGTGAACAGCCGGGAGATGCGGCTCAAGCGCCTCCATGTGGGAGATCAGCGCTGTGTCATTGACGGCGGCTATCTGTTTGTTGAGGAGCAGGGCGAGAGCTATGAATTGAGCGACCGGGAGGCCGCCGCCGTGCTGGAGGCCGTGGCCGCGGACGCCGCCGCCGGCAGATGGGGTCAATACGACTGGCTGTATGACGGGGACAACCGCGGAGACATTGCGATAGACCTGGAGCTGAACTTCCGGCTGGAGAGGGGGCGCTACGGGAGAGACTGGATCAGCATTACCCTCCGCCCGGAGATGACCGCCGCCACCGATTGCCTGTTGGAGCTGGGCCTGGTGACGGAGAAGGACCTGAAGACTTATCAGGAGCTGTATCCGGAGCGGTACGACGATGCGGAGGAGATTCCGTCTGATGTGGTCCGTCCGGAAGAGGCCCTTGTGGAGGCCGGAGCCACGGTGGCCGTGGGCTGACCCGTGAGACGCGGCTACAGAAAAAGACGGCTGAACCCCCGGTTTGTAATCCTCTGCGCCACCCTGGCCTCGCTGACGCTGGCAGTGGCGGGGGTGGGCCTCTCCCGGCTGATGGGCGGGCGGGGCCTGCCGGGGGAGGGCTCGCCCGGGGAGGAGCTGCCGGTGCCGGACTACGTGGAAAAGGACTACCTCACGGTAAACGAGTGGTCCCGCCCCGGGGAGGCGTTGGAGGATATCGACGGCGTGGTGATCCACTACGTGGGCAATCCCGGTACCACCGCCCGGGCCAACCGCAACTATTTCGAGTCCCTGTCCTTAGGCGGACCGGGGATCTACGCCAGCAGCCACTTTGTGGTGGGGCTGGAGGGGGAGGTGATCCAGTGCGTCCCCCTGACGGAGATCGCCTATGCCTCCAACAGCCGCAATGAGGACACGGTGTCGATTGAGGTCTGCCACCCGGACGAGGGCGGGGAATTTGCCCCGGCGTCCTACGACCGCTGTGTGGAGCTGACGGCCTGGCTATGCCGGGAGTTTCGGTTAAAGCCGGAAAGGGACGTTATCCGCCACTACGACGTTACGGGGAAGCTCTGCCCTTTGTACTATGTGGAAAATGAAGAGGCCTGGGAGGGGTTTCTGGCGGACGTGGCGGCGGCAAAAGCAGCCCTTGAAAAAAATTCTTAAAAATTAAAAAAAGAGTGAAACAAAAGGGCTCGCTGTTTCGTCTTAATTAATAAAGGGCCGCTGCGCGGCCGCTATGTGAAAAATACAGGAAGGGAGCCTTCTGAACATGGAACAAACAAGAACTGCGGAAAACCTGTGGCGCGTATGGGTGGATAACCGCCGGCGCATCGTGTCCTTCCACGAGGAGGAGGGCTGCCAGCTGATCGAGTTCCGCAGCCGGGAGCTGTTTATGAGCTGCGTGGAGCAGTACACGGGAAAACAGTACCGGTATCAGTGATACCATACGGCGGAGCCGCCTGCAAAGCGGCTCCGCTTCCACGTTTGAGGGGAAAATCCCGGTTGACAAACCGGGAAAAGATGAGTATGATAGAGTCAAAATCGGATATTGGGCGTTGATAAGGACGAGTAACCGTGCAGCCCCCTGCCAAGAGAGCCGCCGTTTGGTGCAAGGCGGACGGGGGCGGCGGCGAATATCCCCTTGGAGCCTCCTGCTGAAAGACGACGCGAGTAAGCGTGGACGTGTGACGGGCGTTATTCCGTCGGCCCGTATTTGCGGGCCGTGAGGGGCCGCACCCCGCGAGGGGCCGGCAATGAGAGTGGTATCGCGGAGCGTTCGCCTCCGTCTCTTTTGGGAGACGGGGCGTTTTTTGTTTTCCGGAGGCCGCCCTCTGCCGGGCCTGCGGGCCGGCCTGCTTTTGCGGCAAGCTAAAAGAGAAATCCAAAAAGTAACTGTTGAATCATAGAAGGAGGAACCAAACGTGGACTACAACAAGACCATCAACCTGCCAAAGACCGAGTTTCCCATGCGGGCGGGGCTGCCCAAGCGGGAGCCGGAGATGCTCAAGCGCTGGGAGGAGACGGACGTCTATCACGAGCTGCTGAAGAAGAACGAGGGCAAGCCCCTCTTCAGCCTGCACGACGGCCCGCCCTTCTCCAACGGCGGCATCCACATGGGCACCGCCATGAACAAGGCCATTAAGGACATCATCACCCGGTCCTACGCCATGCGGGGCTACTACACCCCCTATATCCCCGGGTGGGACAACCACGGTATGCCCATTGAGTCCGCCATCATAAAGCAGAACAAGCTCAACCGCAAGGCCATGAGCGTGCCGGAGTTCCGCTCCGCCTGCCACGAGTTCGCCCAGCACTACGTGGGCGTGCAGATGGACGCCTTCAAGCGCATCGGCGTCATCGGCGACTGGGAGCACCCCTACCTCACCATGGACCCCGGCTTTGAGGCCGAGGAGGTGAAGGTGTTTGGCGAGATGTATAAAAAGGGGTATATCTACAAGGGCTTGAAGCCCGTGTACTGGTGCCCCCATGACGAGACCGCCCTGGCGGAGGCGGAGATCGAATACCAGGACGACCCATGTACCACCGTGTATGTGAAGTTCCCCATGCACGACGATCAGGGGAAGCTCTCCGCCCACGACAAGAGCAGGCTCTTCTTCGTCATCTGGACCACCACCATCTGGACGCTGCCAGGCAACCTGGCCATCGCCCTCCACCCCAGCGAGAGCTACGCCCTGGTGAAGGTCCCCTCCGGCGACGTGTTTATCATGGCGGAGGCCCTGGCGGGCAAGGTCATGGGCCTGGGCGGCTTTGAGAGCTACGAGATTGTGGAGACCCACCCTGGCGGCTTCTTTGAGAACATGCTGGCGGACCACCCTTTCCTGCCCAAGACCAGCCGCCTGTTGCTGGCGGACTACGTCACCATGGACAGCGGCACCGGCTGCGTCCACACCGCCCCCGGCTTCGGCGCGGACGACTACCAGACCTGCCGGCGCTACGGCATGGACATGGTGGTGCCCGTGGACGACCAGGGCAAACACACCGACTACGCCGGAAAGTACGCCGGCATGTCCACCGACGAGTCCAACCCCGTCATCTTAAACGACATGAAGGAGAGCGGTATGCTCTTCGCCTCCGAGGAGATCGTCCACAGCTATCCCCACTGCTGGCGCTGCAAGAGCCCCATCATCTTCCGGGCCACGCCCCAGTGGTTCTGCTCCGTGGACAGCTTCAAGGAGGAGGCCTGCGCCGCCGCCGACGAGGTCCGCTGGGTGCCCAAGTGGGGCATCGACCGGATGAAGTCCATGATCCGGGAGCGCACCGACTGGTGCATCTCCCGCCAGCGCCGCTGGGGCCTGCCCATCCCCGTGGTGTA
>CATNDT010000125.1 GCA_950097035.1 uncultured Oscillibacter sp. | reverse complement strand
CACGCCCTTCTCCTCCGGCTCGTAGGTGGCCCAGTGGGTGTACTTGTCGATGATATAGCCCAGGTCCTTGCGCCAGATGGGGCCGTGGAGGGGGCAGAGCATCTTGATGTTGTCCAGGCCCACAAGGGTGGCCGCCTTGTTCAGTAGCGCCACCACCTGGGGGCCGTATTTGCCCACAATGTTGGTGTAGTACCGGCGGGCATCGTCGATCCACTCCCGGTCAAAGTCCACCTCGTCGGCAAACAGCTTGCCGTCCAGCGAGCGGAAAGAACCAAAGGCATCAGCGGAGAAGAGCACGCCGTTGGTGGTGTCGAAGGAGATCATGGCCTCGGGCCAGTGGACCATGGGGGCATATACAAAAGCGACGGTGTGTTTGCCGAAGGAACGGGTATCCCCCTCCTTCACCTCGTCGACCTGATTGGGGTCCAGGGCAAAGCCAAACTGGTTGAGAAGCGTCACAGCCTTGGGGGTGGTGATGATCTTTACCTTGGGCCAGCGCAGCAGAATCTCCTCAATCGATGCAGCGTGATCCGGCTCCACATGGTTGATGACCATATAATCCAGGGGCCGGCCGGCCAACACGGCCTTGACATTCGTGATAAACTGCCGGCCGACCGCCCAGTCGGCGGTGTCGAAAAGGACAGTCTTCTCGTCCAGCAAAACATAGGCGTTGTAGCTCACGCCGTGGTACAGGGGGTGAATATTCTCAAACAGGGCCAAACGGTGCTCGTCCGCGCCTACCCAATACAGATCGTCAGTGACCATACGGTAATTATACATAGCGTTGCCTCCTTTGTTATTTCATCAGCTTTTTGCGGTTATACCTCGATCTCAATAAACGCGTCCACTGTCTCGCCGCAGTGCGGGCAGGTCCAGCCCTCGGGCAGGTCCTTAAAGGCGGTGCCGGGCTTTACGTCATTTTCCGGGTCGCCCGCCAGCACATCGTACTCATAGCCACAGCCATTGCAGATATAGAGCTTCCGGGGCGGCGTAACCTTTTTGGGTACGGCGCGCTTCATCTTCACCATGGGCGGCGCGGGCTGCTTCTCGCCGGTGTCCAGCGCGGCGGTGAGCAGCGGCAGAATCTCCATCACGTCGCCCACAATGCCGTAGTCACAGTTTTTAAAGATTTTGGCGTTGGGATTTTTGTTGATCGCCACGATACAGGCCGCATCCTTGATGCCCTTCAAATGCTGGATAGCGCCGGAGATGCCGCAGGCGATATAGAGGTTGCCCCTGAACTTCTGGCCGGACATGCCCACATAGCGGTTCAACGGCACGTATTTCAGCGTCTCCGCCACCGGGCGGCTGGAGCCGACGGCCGCGCCGGCGGCCCTGGCCAGGTCCTCAACAAGCTTCATGTTCTTCTTCTCGCCGATGCCCTGCCCGGCGGAAACCACCCGCTCGGCCTGGGTGATGGGCGTGTCTATAGGAATGCCCACGGTGAAGTCATGGCCGTCCTTTTTGAGGTTTGCCACAAGGGCCTCCACCTTCTCCCGGGCCGAACCGTCCTTGTAGATCTGCCGCTTCCGCGCGCCGGTCTCCGGGCCGCGCTGCTGCGCCGGGGCGGCGGAGGCTTCCTTCGCGGCCTTGCCCAGGATGTGGGAGGCGATGACCACCCGCTGGATCTCGTTGGTGCCCTCGTAGATGGTGGTAATCTTGGCGTCGCGGTAGAACCGCTCCACCTCCATGCCCTTGAGGTAACCGCAGCCGCCAAAGATCTGCAGGGCGTCGTTGGTGACCTCCAGGGCGATGTCGGAGGCATACTGCTTCGCCATGGCAGACTCCATGCCATAGGGCACATGGGCCTGCTTCAGCTCGGCAGCGGAATACACCAGGAACCGGGCACAGCGAAGCTTGGTGGCCATGTCGGCGATCTTGAAGGCCACATTTTGCTGCTGGCAGATGGGCTTGCCGAACTGAACGCGCTCCTTGGAATACTCCACAGCGGCCTCATATGCCCCCTGAGCAATGCCCAGCGCCTGGGCCGCGATACCGATGCGGCCGCCGTCCAGGGTGGCCATGGCGATCTTGAATCCCTGGCCCTCCTTGCCCAGCAGATTCTCCTTGGGAATCTTCACATTGTTGAAATTCAGCTGGCAGGTGGCGGAGGAGCGGATACCCATCTTGTCGTAGTGCTCCTCAAAGGTGAAGCCCTCCCAGCCCTTTTCCACAATGAAGGCGGAGATGCCCCGGGTGCCAATGCCGGGAGTGGTGACGGCAAACACCACATAGGTGCCTGCCTCACCGCCGTTCGTGATGAAAATTTTCTCGCCGTTTAAGAGATAGTGGTCTCCCATATCCTCGGCAGTGGTCTCGGTGCCGCCGGCGTCGGAGCCGGCATTGGGCTCCGTCAGGCCAAACGCGCCCAGCTTGCGGCCGCTACAGAGATCCGGCAGGTACTTCTTCTTCTGCTCCTCCGTGCCAAAGGCGTAAATAGGATAGGTTCCCAGGGATGTGTGGGCCGACAGGATGACGCCTGCGCCGCCGTCTACCCGGGCCAGCTCCTCCACGGCGATGGCATAGGTCAGAGCGTCCAGCCCCGCGCCGCCATACTCCGTCTCATAGGGCAGACCCATTAACCCCAGCTCACCCATCTTCTGCACGGCCTCGGTGGGGAACTGGTTGTTCTGGTCCAGCATAAACGCAATGGGCTTGATCTCCGTCTCCGCGAACTCCCGGACTTTGGCCCGGAATTCCTCGTGTGCCTGTGTGGTCTGATACAGCATGTGTGCCTCCTCCTTTAAATTTTGTCCAATCATGGTATGCACGTTTCCTCAAAAAATATCTCGCAGCGTCGTTCGCCGCAGCTCCGCGTTCAGAACCGCCTGGATGCGGTCCAGCTCCCGGCAGGTCCCGCAGTCCCCGTCCGGGTGGTTTTCACAGCGGTATCCCGCTTTCTGGCAGCGATTGAGCAGCGGGGGCTTTCCAAATGCATCAAACAGGTCATACAGCGTCAACTGCTCCGGCGGCTGCAGCAGTCGGTAGCCGCCGCCGGGCCCCCGCCAGCTCTCCACGATGCCCGCGGCGGCGAGCCGCTTTAAAATTTTCAGCGCCACCGGCTTTTGCATCTGCTCCCGCTCCGCCACGGCGGCGGCGGAGAGCTGTTCTCCCTCCCGCAGCGCCCGAATCGCCCGCATGGCGTAATCGATCTCCCGTGTAACCAGCAAAAAAATCACTCCGCTTAAAGTGTACCATTTTATTCCATTATACACTTTTTGATCATATTGTCAAGATTATTCCATTTTGATTTTTATTTTTTTGTGAAAAATTCTGATTTTCTGTAAAACTGTCACCCCCGCAAGGAGAAAACGCCTTGCAGCCCCCCATGCGGCACAGAATATGATATCTCCGACAGCAAATACTATTTGGCAAGGCCTTCTTCCGGCGGCAGGCACACCTTCCGCCGAAAGGCCCCTCAAAAGGAGGTGACGACACACGGAACGCCATTTGGAGGATAAACCCATGGAAAAGGCCAGGGATATGTCTAAATTCACCGCCGCGAAAACCGACCCCCAGGGCAGCTGGACGGGACGCCCTCTGGACCCCTATGAAAAGCCGGTGCAGGACGCCGACGACCTGTAGTGCCAGGCGCCGCCGTGCCGGAAACGGCGGAGACGAACCGGGGATCCAGACAGATGGCCCCCAATCCTGGAACAAAGGGGCTTTCCTGCCGTGCGGCAGGAAAGCCCCTGGTCATATTCCCCTGTAATTTTTGGATATCTCCACTTCGGTTGATATCGAACCGATCAACTGATACGATAGATTTTCAACAGGCTGATTTCAGCCGCCCGGCTTCCCGCGTTCTTCCGGCAGTTGAACCGCAACGCCAATACCCTGACCGTGTCAGGATACCGGAGGGTCAGATTCCGGATCCTGGTCGATGCAAAGGGCAAAGCTCTCCTGCTCCACATGAAACAGCAGGCTGTATTGCGGAGGCCGCTCCCTGAACATCCCGACAAATGTCTCACGCTCCAAAAAGCGCCCCCTTTCCAGCCGGAATTCATCCGGCCGCCCTCCAAAGTCCACCTCTGCCCGCTGAATCAGGTTTTGCGCGATTTCCTGCATGGCAAAGCAGACAATATCATTTTTCTCATAGAAATCTATCCCAAACAGCAGACCCGCCGCACGGAGCAGCGTCTGTTGTCCCATAACCAGAATGACCCGCAGCCGCTTTCCCTCCTGGGTGCTGTAGACCAGCTCGTAGCACTCCTCATTTAAAATCACGTCTCTGGTGGAAAATTGGCCGACAAACTGGATCTGATACCCCAGAATTTCCTGTAAGGGGGCGATGATCACGGTCTGAATCACAGACACTTCATCATCCAACCGCATTGGAGCCAACGCAGCGGGTTTTACTCCAAGAATAGCCCGGTCCTCAATGATGATGTGACCGGTCAGCCAACCGGTACAGATGCCGATAAACCTCTGCACCATCTCGACAGAAAAATCCGATTCGTAAAGCAGGCGCTCCAGCTCCGGCAATGTCTCATACTTCATTTTATCGTGGATCTTTTTGTGGGCCGTGTAGCCGGAATATCCGATCATGCGCATATAGGCCTCCTCCTCTGCAAAATGCTTGAGGGTATAGGCCTTAAAATACTTAATACCTTCCACGCAGGCAAATCTGTTCTCATGCTTTTCCACGTATAGGTCCATCATCTTTTGGACGATAGAAAATAGCCGGCGGTGTGCCTGATCGATAATCTCCACACCAATATTAAATCGATCCTGCCATTGAAATTGCTGCATCGTGTTTCCCTTCTTATCTGCCGTCCGCAGGATTTCAGGCGGCAAGGGTTTAGCAAAGCGCTGCTCTGAAACGGAGAAAAGATCCGCTGCCTGCGGCCGCCATTCCAGAAAACAGCCCATATAGGTGTCAGCAATTGATAAAATTGCTGTGCTCTCACAAAATCCGGGCTGTTGAACGGGAAGAAACAACACACTCCCATAGGCTCTTCCACATTTCATGGCCCGCTATATCATATGCGTCGAACCCGGCACGTGCTCTTCGGAACAGCAGGCACAGCCGGCATCTCACCCCACGACTATCCGGCGCCGGCAGCTGACCGAGTCGGCAAAGCCGCGCGGTGGATATCATTGCCGGAGAGGCGTTCGGAAGGCTCTCCGGCCGGGTACGCAAATTTTCCCGCCGCCGCCAATCGCTTCTGGAACAGCTGAACAGCACGGTAGAGGAGATGATTTCCGGTTATCACACCGTCGTTGCCTATAATCACGAGACCGTCACGGTGGAAGAGTTCCGCGCCACGGCGGACGCGCTGACAAAGGCCGGAATTCAAACGGATATTTTCAGCGGCGTCATGCATCTGGTGATGCAGGGGAGAACCAGCATCGTTATTGCCCACCGGCTGTCCACCATCCGGGATTCCGATTTGATCGTGGTAATGGATCAGGGCCAGATCGTGGAGAGCGGCACCCACGGGGAACTGCTGGTCAGGAGGGGGAAGTACTATCCATTATATCAGACCCAGTATGCGGGTATTGTGACTTAAACAGCCAAACCACAGAGTGCACCGCCCCAGCAAAAAGGACAATAGACAAAAGCCCCCTGATGTAGGAAAGCAGAACTACATCAGGGGATAATCGTATGTACAGGGCGCCTTTTTTACAGCCCCTTTTTCGCGCTGTTGCGGAACCGCCTGCGTCCAAAAACCGTCTTAATAAAAAAGGGCATTTGACATTTCGGCCATGCCGTGACAAACAGCCCCGCATGTGTTATCATATACATGGCATAAAAGTCCCGGCAGCAGTGGGAGGTGCATCCTGTGATCGACAAAAAGCTTTTGGCCCTGTACAGCGCGGCCCACTTCTGGGTAGATCTCAGCTGTGCGTTTCTCCTGTTCCGCACGCTGCGCGGTGAGCCGGCCTTCTCCCTCTGCCTGCTGCTGTATAACTTCTGCGCCTTTGCCCTGCAAATGCCCCTGGGCCTGCCTGCTGGCCAGCTGCGCCGCAGCGGCCCTCTGGCCGCCGCCGGCTGCACGCTCATTGCGCTGGCCTGTCTCTCCCTCCCCCCTGTCATAACCGCAGTCACCGCCGGGGTGGGAAACGCCCTGTTTCACCTGGGCGGCGGGATCGACGTGCTGCACGGCAGCGGGGAACGGGCGGCGGCCCTGGGCATCTTCGTCTCTCCGGGCGCCGTGGGGCTGTATGCCGGCACACTCTGGGGCAAAGCCGCCGTTCCGCCTCTGTTTCTGGCGCCTCTGGGCCTGCTGACTCTGGCGGCGGCGATCCTCTGCCAATGCCGCCGGCAGGCTGTCCGCCCCGCCGGCAGCGAAACGGAAAAACCGCCCATCCCCGGCGGATACCGGGCGCTGCTGCCCCTGTTTCTGGTGGTGGTCCTGCGCTCCTATATGGGGATGAATCAGTCCTTTCCCTGGCGAAGCAGCAAACACTGGGCGTTGCTGCTCACCCTGGCGCTGGCCCTGGGCAAAGCGGCCGGCGGCTTCGTTATGGACCGTCTGGGACCCGGCCGTGCCTCCCGCTGGAGTCTGGGCGCCGCCGCGGCGCTGTATCTCTGCTCCGCGCTGCCTCTGCCGGGCATTCTGGCCGTATTTCTCTTCAATATGACCATGCCCGTCACGCTGTGGGCGGCGGCCAGAATCGTACCCGCCGCCAAGGGCTTTACTTTTGGCCTTTTGACCTTCGCCCTGTTTCTGGGGTTTCTGCCCTCCTGGCTGGGCTGGCCCGGCCTGCCCGCCGCCCCCTGGGTCTATGCCGCCGTCACACTGGCAAGCCTGCTCCTGCTGCAAACTGTCTGGCGAAAGGAGACCGCGAGATGCTGACAATTCTGGCCGTTTCCCTGGCCCTGACGCTGGTGACAGAGGTGGGCTTTGCCCTGGCCTGGGGCCTTCGGGGCCGACGGGAGCTGGGATTAACGGCCCTGGCAAACTGCCTGACCAATCCGCCGGTGGTGCTGCTGCACTACACCGCCGTAACCCTCCATCACCGAAATCCGGTGCTGATAACCGCCGCGCTGGAGTGTGGGGCTGTGCTGGCGGAATGGTATTGCTACCGCGCCTTTTCCCGGCAGCTGCGGCGGCCCTTTCTGTTCTCCCTGCTGGCCAACGCTTTTTCCTACGGCGTGGGCTGCATCATCAACCAGCTGTAACATACACGTCACCTGTAAAATTGAGGAGGTATGATCTGTGAAACGATTTTTAACCTGCCTGCTGGCGCTGTCTGCTCTGTGCGTTCTCACTGTTCCCGCCCATGCAGACATATTGTGGGAACCCAACGGCAACCAGTTCTTCGAGCAGCACCGGAAGGATTGCAGCTATGAGGGGCGCGGCTACTACGCCAACGGGCCGGAGGGCTTTGTCACCCTCTGGAACGCTCCCAATGGCAACGTTGTGCTCTCCCAGTATGAAAACGGCAAGAAGCTCCGGGTTTACTACATTTACCGGAACTGGGGCCTCATCGGCATCTGGGAGGACGGAACGGAGACCTCCGGCTGGACCTCTCTGGCGGACCTGTCTCTGGCCTACGACCACATCTCCTTTGCGGAGGAGTACGCCGGGCAGATTCAGGATTACGGCGGAGAATTTGCAGACTACAGCGGTCAGGCCGCCTGCGTCAATTTCTACGAGTACCCCGGCGCGCCGGAGATTAAAAGCACTGAAGAGCCAAAGCCGGCTTATCTGAACGACTATATAGATCACCTGACCGGCACGGCAGACGGCAACAGCGCCATCCAGAGCGTCTTTACCGATGAGGAGGGCCTTGTCTGGGGATATGTGTATTATCTCTACGGCCCTGTGGAG
>CATNDT010000124.1 GCA_950097035.1 uncultured Oscillibacter sp. | reverse complement strand
TGGTGCGCGAGGCGGGACTTGAACCCGCACGTCCGTAAAGGACACTAGAACCTGAATCTAGCGAGTCTGCCAATTCCACCACTCGCGCGTAAAATATGTAATTTTCATCACTCCGGGGGGGGGAGGCCTGCCGGAGACCTCTCCCCGGCAGGAACCTTCTGGTGCGCGAGGCGGGACTTGAACCCGCACGTCCGTAAAGGACACTAGAACCTGAATCTAGCGAGTCTGCCAATTCCACCACTCGCGCATGGTGTTGTGCTCTTCCACATAGTAAAGAGCTTGGTGCGGCTGACGGGACTTGAACCCACACGTCGAATCGACACCAGCACCTCAAGCTGGCCTGTCTACCAGTTCCAGCACAGCCGCAAATCTGTTTCCCCGGAAAAGACTGCTTGATTATTATAGCTAGAACTGGGCCGGTTGTCAACCACCATTTTCCCTTTTTCTAAAAAATTTTCCCCGCCGTTTTTCGGCGGGGAAGGGAAAAGCGCCGTGGGACAGCCCTCACAGCTGGGCCAAAACCTCTCCGATGGGGTCGGTGATGACCAGGCCGGCGGAGAGATCCCGGGCCACGGCGGACTTGTTGATGAGCGTCAGCTTGTCTCCGCGATAGTAGTTGATGAGTCCGGCGGCGGGGTAGACGTTCAGGGAGGTGCCACCGATGATGAGCATGTCCGCCTCCGCAATGGCCCGGACGGCCCGGCTCATGGTGTTTTGGTCCAGCCCCTCCTCGTAGAGCACCACATCGGGCTTGACGATGCCGCCGCAGGAGCACCGGGGTACGCCGGCGGTGTGGAGCAGAAAGTCCAGATCGTGGAATTTTCCGCACAGCTCACAGTAATTGCGGTGGACGCTGCCGTGGAGCTCCAGCACGCTGCGGCTTCCGGCGGCCTGGTGCAGCCCGTCGATATTCTGGGTAATCACGGCTTTCAGCTTTCCCTGCTGCTCCCACTGGGCCAGCTTGCGGTGCGCGGCGTTGGGCCGGGCCTCCGGGGCCAGCATTTTGGCGCGGTAGAAGCGGAAAAATTCTTCAGGGTTGCTTTTATAGAAGGTATGGCTTAAAATCACCTCAGGCGGATATTTCCACTCCTGGTGGTAGAGTCCGCCGGTGCTGCGGAAATCCGGGATGCCGGATTCTGTGGAAACGCCGGCCCCGCCGAAGAACACAATGTTCGTGGAGCCGTCCACCAGTTCCTTGAGTTTTTTGACGGTTTCCGTCATAAAAGACCCCTCCCAACAGTATAAAATAGGCTGTGCAGGCCGTATTTTCACACAAAGGAGAAATAACCATGAACATCCAGATATTTGGCTCCTCCAAATCCTTTGACAGTAAGAAGGCGGAGCGTTGGTTCAAGGAGCGCCGCATCAAATACCAGTACATCGACCTGCCCTCAAAGGGATTATCCCCCCGGGAGTACCAATCCGTCAAGCAAAAAGTTGGATTCAGTGCCCTGGTCAACACCAAATGCCGGGCCTATGAGGCGCTGTATATGGCCTATATCACCCCCGACGCCCAGGAGGAAAAGCTGCTGGAGCACCCGGAGCTGTTTGCGGTTCCTGTTGTGCGAAACGGCAGGGAGGCCACGGTGGGCTACTGCCCGGAGGTGTGGGAGACCTGGAGCTGAAAATTAAAAACAGGGAGTGAGAGACGATGGAGCTGAAACTTCCCCGCAACCGCATTGTCAGGGGACTGTATCTTATGGTCCAGCGGTATCTGCGCCACAACGTGGGGATCCAGAGCGCCGCGCTGGCCTTTTATCTTCTTTTTATGATCTTCCCCTTTTTGATTTTCATCAGCGCCCTGCTGGGCCTGCTGCGGCTGGATGTGGCGGGGATTCTGCTGGCGCTGGGGGAGATCCTGCCCAGGGCCGTGGTGGACCTCATAGAGGTATACCTCACCTATGTGGGCCGGAATCCCAGCCCCCACCTGCTGGTGTTCGGGCTGGTGTTTTCCATCTACTTTCCCATGCGGGCCACCAATTCCCTGATGCGCTCCGTGCGGACGGCCTATCACCTGGGCCCGCCCCGGGGGCCGGTGCGCCACATGCTGAAAACCCTGCTGTACACCGTGCTGTTGATCCTGACCATTGCCCTGTCGCTGACGCTGATGACCGTGGGAGAGCGGCTGCTGGGCCGCGCGGTGGCGGACTGGGGCCTGCCCTCTTTTTTGGCCGCCACCTGGGCCCGGCTGCGGTTCCCGGCGGTAGCGGTGGTGTGCTATTTTGCCCTCTTTCTGCTCTATGCCCTGGCCCAGGAGGGCCGCCAGCCCTGGCGGAATATCTGGCCCGGCACCCTGGCGGCCCTGGTGGCCTGGATGGCCGTCAGCTGGCTGTACGCCTTTTATGTGGATAATATTGCCAACTACTCCCTGCTGTACGGCTCCATCGGCACGGTGATCGCCCTTTTGATCTGGCTGAACATGAGTGCGGTGGTGCTTATTATGGGGGCGGAGCTTAACGGCACCCTGATCAGCCTGCGAAAGGACGGTTGAGGCCGCACCGGGCGGCGGCCGGCATTCATGAACGTTTTTTGAATCCTGGCGGGAACTTCTTTACTTTGGTGGTAAAATGTTCTAAAATGACGCATATTATAAAAAACGCCGAAAGGAAGTTGAAGACTTTATGGAAGAAAAACTGAAAGAGTATGCCCAGCTGCTGGTCCGCGTGGGCTTAAATGTGCAAAAAGGCCAGCGGATGATTATCTCCTCCCCGGTGGAGTGCGCTTTTTTTGCAAGGATGTGTGCGGAGGAGGCCTATGCTGCCGGCTGTGAAGAGGTGGTCATGAACTGGACCGACGACGCCATGACGCGGATGAAGTATCTCCATGCCGGGGAGGCGGTGTTTGACGCTGTGCCGGAGTGGCGGCAGCACTTTTTTAACGACCACGCCAGGGAGGGGGCGGCGTATCTCGCCATCTCCGCCACGGACCCTGAGAATCTGAAGGGCGTGGATTCCAGGCGCATCGTACGGGCCCAGCAGGCCAGCGGAAAGGCGCTGAAGGAGTTTGACCGGCTGCAGATGTGCGGCGGCTTTCCCTGGTGCATCGCCTCCATCCCCATTCCCAGCTGGGCAAAGCGGGTGTTCCCCGATGCACCAGAGGACGAGGCCATGGCAAAGCTGTGGGACGCCATCTTCTCCGCCGTCCGCATCAGCGGCGACGGCAGATGCGTGGAGAAGTGGAACCGCCATCTTGCCACCCTTCACGAGCGCCTGGAGCGGATGAACGCACTGCGGTTCAAGACCCTGCGCTATACCAATTCCCTGGGTACGGACCTGACGGTGGAGCTGCCGGAGAACCACATCTGGGAGGCGGGCAATGACGTGACCCTCTCCGGTCAGGAGTATATCGCCAACATCCCCACGGAAGAGCTGTTTACCTCTCCCTTAAAAACCGGGGCCAACGGCGTGGTGTATGCCTCCCTGCCCTTGGCCCACGACGGCTGTGTGATCGACGGTTTTCACTTTGTGGTGAAGGACGGAAAGATCGTGGAGGCCCACGCCAGGCAGGGAGAAGAGGCCCTGCGGGCCGCCATCTCTGTGGACGAGGGGGCTTCCTTTTTCGGCGAGGTGGCCCTTGTGCCTTACGACAGCCCCATCTCTAACCAGAAGATTCTGTTTTATAACACGCTCTTTGACGAAAATGCGGCCTGCCACATCGCCTTTGGCGAGGCGTACCCCTGTCTCAAGGGCGGTCAGCAGATGAGCAAGGACGAGCTGAAAGAGCGGGGACTCAACGACTCCATCACACATGTGGACTTTATGGTGGGCACGCCGGACCTCTCTATTGTGGGGGTCACTCAGGACGGCCGGGAGATACCGGTGTTTGTGAACGGCAATTTTGCGCCGAATATTTGAGAGACAGATTAAGAGGAGAGATCCGGATATGGCATATGAATTGAGAGCTTCCGATCAGGACGTTTTGATTTGCGAGGGCGCCCGGGTCAGCGGCGATGTGACGCTGGGCAAAGGTGTGAACATCTGGTACAACGCCGTTCTCAGGGGAGACGACGGGGCCATTACCGTGGGCGAGAACACCAATATTCAAGACGGGGCCATCCTCCATGAGGAGACTCATGTGGGTGCGGGCTGCACCATCGGCCACGGCGCTGTCGTCCACGGCTGCACCGTGGGGGACAACACGCTGGTGGGTATGGGCGCCATCGTGTTAAACGGGGCCAGAATCGGCAGCGACTGTATTGTGGGCGCCGGGGCGGTGGTCACCGGTAAGATGGACGCGCCGGACGGGTCCATGGTGCTGGGCAGCCCTGCCAAGGTGGTGCGTCCGCTGACCGGGGCGGAAATCGAGGGCAACCGCCGTTCCGCCGGGAGATATCTGGAGGCGGCGGAGCGGTACCGCCGGGGGTGAGGCGATTTCATGGAGTGGAATAAAGGGACAATAAAGTGTTTGCTGGCGGTGGTTTGCGGCGGGGTGGCCTTTTACTGTGCCCTGCAAAATCTGGGTGCGGTATGTGTTGCCCTGGGCTGGCTGCTGGGGGTGTTGTGGCCATTTTTGTTGGGCGGGGCCATTGCCTTTATCCTCAATGTGCCCATGCGGGCCATTGAGCGGCATCTGTTTCCCCGGTCCCGGCGGTGGGAGAGGCTCCGCCGCCCGCTGGCCCTGATTTTGACCCTGGTGGCCGTGGTGGGCGTGGTTTCGCTGGCTTCTGCGGTCATCGGTCCCGGCGTGGGGGAGGCCGTGGGGTCCATTGTCCGCCAGATCCCCCTGGCGGTGAAGCGGGTCCAGACCCGGCTTTTATCGCTGGAGGCGTATTTGCCCATGCTGGAGGAGTGGCTCACCCTGTGGGAGATCGACTGGCAGAGCCTTTCCGAGCGGGCGGTGAGAGTGGCGCAGGCCTGGGGAAGCGGGCTGCTCTCCACCGGTGGCGGATTGATCGGCGGGCTGGTCAGCGGGGTCAGCACTTTTGTTATCGGACTGATTTTCTCCTTTTACATCCTGTTGCAAAAGGAGACGCTGTCCCGCCAGGGCCGGCAGGTGCTTTACGGGCTGCTGCCCCTCCGTGGGGCGGACCGGGCGCTGGAGATCCTGCGGCTGGCAAACCGGACTTTCAGCAGCTTCCTCTCGGGCCAGTGCCTGGAGGCGGTGATCCTGGGCACCCTGTTCGCCCTGTCTATGACCGTGCTGCAGATGCCCTATGCCCTGCTGGTGGGCGTGCTCATCGCCCTTACGGCCCTGATCCCGGTGGTGGGGGCCTTTATTGGCTGCATCGTCGGGGCGCTGCTCATCGCTGTCACAGACCCGTGGAAGGCGGTGGCATTTGTGGTGCTCTTCCTGGTGCTGCAGCAGATCGAGGGGAATTTGATCTATCCCCATGTGGTGGGCTCCTCCGTGGGACTGCCCTCCATCTGGGTGCTTGCCGCCGTCACTCTGGGCGGCAAGCTGATGGGGATCGCCGGCATGCTGTTTTTTATTCCCCTGTGCTCTGTGGCATACGCGCTGTTTCGGGATCATGTGAAAAAGCGGCTGCGGGAGAAGGAGGTCCCCGCAAAAAAGTGGCGGGATGCGCCCCCGGACCCAAGACGTAAATAGATCTGCCTGCAGAAATCCTCAGAAAACAAGGGCGTGCCTGATAAAGAAGTTTTCTTTGTCGCGGCAACCGCATGATACTACGGTGTCATGCGGTTGTTTTTTTGCTATACCGGCTAAATTCCGGCGAAAAATCAATCTCGCCAATGAAATTATAATGTACGTCAATGCGCTGGACTTATCGGGGGTATGGACAACAGCTTTCACTGACATAGCCAAGACCACAAAAATTATGGAGCAGAGTGCTGACAATTTTGCTTTTTTAATGAAATATTAAGATTTTCCCTTGACAAGAATGAGCAGAGGTGCTACCATGTATTTATGAATATAAATTACGAATATTCGCAAATAAAAATCGCGAGAAAGAGGGGAAGAACTCATGCCTTCAAAGCCTGTTCTTTCAGAAGCCGATAAAAGGGCGATACGAAAGAGGCTGGGGGAACTATGTGAAGGGTGCTGGATTGCACATGGGTACAGGAAAACCAGCATCAAAAATCTGTGTGATAGTGCGGGCATATCCATTGGCACATTCTACACGCTTTACCCCACAAAGGAAGATTTATTTTTGGAAACCATTGAACGCATACAAAGGAGGCTGACCGAGAAAGTCCTTACCATCAACAGGAGCAGTCAAACAAAAGAGGGTTTTGCCCAATCCATGAAAGAGCTCTTCCGGGAATATGACAGCAAACCGTTTTTGTATAACGTCAACACACCGGATTTTCAGTCTTTCGTGACAAAACTTCCGGAAGAAACCATGCAAAAAATCAAGTTTGACAGCTTTGAATTTTTCAAGCAGGCTGTCCAGGCCGCAAACCTCACCTTGAAGATGGAGGCTTCCCAGGCATATGGGATTTTGAGTGCGCTGCTGTCAAGCATCAACGCAAAAGAAACCCTCGCTGTCACCTGTGATTACCTCGCTGTGTTTGACCGTATGACGGATATTCTTGTGGGCAGTATCTTTGAGTAAAGGGGATTTTATGGAAATATTTGAGTACAAAACCGTTACCATAGACTGTAAGGACATGGAGTGCTCCAGAACACCTTGACCGCCCAATTAAACCGATGGGGAAAAGAGGGCTGGGAATTGACTTCATCCTTTACACATCCCTATTTGGGCGGTTCGCAGTATTCCCTTGCCGGCCTTGCCCATCAGGTCACGCTTATTTTCAAGAGGCCGGACCAGCCTGTGGAGGCGGCGCAGACATGACCTGTGCAGTTGAAACCTGCCATCTATCCAAAATCGCGGATACTATCGGTATCATAGACCACGGTTCATGCTTGCGGAAATATCTATGGCGGAAATTGAGGAAAGGGGCATGAACCTCCTTTGTAATCGCCGCTGTTGTTTCCGATTCCCAAGGCAGCAGCGCGGGGCTGATGTATATTCCGGATGATTACGCCTGATTTAAGCAATTAACAGAAAGAGGGCAGCCGCATGAATTTTCTAATTCCTGATTTTGTCCCCGTTCCCGGCACAGAAACGATGCAGCTCATATCGATCATTTTGCCGATTGTCGGTATCTGCGTTACAGTTGCAGGGATGCTTCTCCTGTTCTTGCACAAACGGAACGGGAACAGGAAAGACACGCTTGCGTGGATTTTTATTGGCATTGGCGTACTGCTGATTGCCAACCATGGCGTACAACTGATTTTCAGGAGGTAAGACCATGATAAAGGAAGTCAATCACGTTTGCGGAAAGCTGAATGAAACGCTGGGGATTTCTGTACCGCTCCCCAATCCCGGAAGGAAAACGCTGAAAACGGCCTCGATGTGCAATTTTGTTGCCGGTGCTGGTCTGGTGGCGGCGAGCGTTGTGTTCTCGTCCAAATGGTGCGCTGTGCTGGGCGGCATCAGCATCGTCAGCAGCATTGTACTCCGCCAGGAAAGCGGCGGCGGGAAAGATGAATAATGATATTGCCAATGGCGGCGGAACGCACACCCGGACTTATCAAAGGGATGCCAGCCACACGGAAACAGGCGATTGTTCCGGCGATACTTACTGTCTGGGCTGCGGCGACGGACGGTTAGGCCCTCGGGGACAGGCCACCCGCGCACAGGTGACGCAGATGTTGAAAAGCTTTATTGAGAACCAGGAGGAAACCACTTGAAAAAACTCGCAATCCTTTTTGCGCTGACCCTTTGCGTGGCGCTGGCGGGCTGTAACCGGCCCGCCCCGCCCCAGGACAGTGAACCCACGCAGCCCCCCTCAGGCACCGTAAGCACCCCTCCGGTGGAGGGGCCAGCCGAACCAGCGCCCCCCGGCAGTCGGGCAAGTGGC
>CATNDT010000123.1 GCA_950097035.1 uncultured Oscillibacter sp. | reverse complement strand
CGTCACGGGCGCTTTTCCCCAGAGGATTTGTAGTAGAGCATGCAGTGGCAAAACCCCTCATAGTTGGGGTCTGCCACCTGCTCTTTAAACTCCTTGCACATGCATTTGGTATCCTCCGTACGTTCCAGCCGGCAGGGACAGTAACCGCCGGTGCGCTGCAGACCCTCCCGCACGGTCCGCACGATCTCGGGGTCCGGGTTCAGTGAAACAGTTGGCTTCATGGTTAAACACACCTCTCTCCGCTTGTATTTAGATGGCATGGGCGCCCTCCAGCAGATCATCAGCCGCCTGGGCACACATAGATTTCTATGACTCTATGATACCGCAAAATGAGCGGATGTAAAGAGCGCGCGCGAAAAAATATGGAAGGCGACCGAAAACGGGGACGTACTTCAGCCCAATAAGGGGATTATTTTTGCGGCCCGCTCCTCAGGGGGAGGCAGGCGATGAGCTCAAAGCGGTCGTTTTGCTGCCTGGTCTCCAGCGTGCCGCCGTACCGCTCGGCGATTTCCCGCATACCGGGCAGGCCAAAGCCGTGAGCGGTCTTGTCCGCCTTGGTGGTGGGCAGGTCCGGCGGCAGCGTCGCCGGTGCGGCGTTTTCCACCCGCAGCATGAAGAGCCCCTTTTCCGTCCGGCAGTGAACGGAGATCTGCCTGTCTTTGGTCTGCTCCGCCGCCTCAATGGCGTTGTCCAAGGCGTTGCCCAGAAGAGCACAGAGATCTGTGTCTGTCAGGGGCAGGTCTTTCGGCAGGGAGATGAAAAAAAGACCTTTCAGCCCCGTCTGATCCATGGCTTCGGCTTTGGCGGCCAACACTGCGTTGGCGGTTTCGTTTTCGCAGATGCGAATTTTTCCGCCCAGGGCGGGAGAGCCGGCCATTTCGTCAAGATAGCCGGCGGCCTTTGCCGTTTCCCCCTGTTCCAACAGGCCGCGAACGGCCGTCAGGTGATTTCTCAGGTCATGGCGAAGGGTCCGCACCTGCCGTTCCTCCCGCTGCAGGGCCTGATAATAGCTCTCTCGCAGAGAGGCCAGACGCTCCGCCTGCTCCAGATGTTCGTGCTCCTTCAGAACCAGAATGGCCCAGAGCAGGGCCAGGGAGGTGAGGAATACAAAGGGCAGCACCGCCAGCCCCAGGTTCATGGCCAGGCTGTAAACCGAGTTAGAGTAATATATCTGATACGGCAGCAGTACCACCGTCAGCATAGCGCAAAGGGGCATGGCGGAGAGGAGCAGCATCAGCTTCCAGAGCTTGGGAGACAGTTGGGGCGGATGATCCGGCAGACGGTTTCGGATCGTCAAGTAAAGAAGTCCCCAAAGGACGGGACGGATAGCTTTGTTGGAGTAGAAAATGAGGTCGTCCAGGTTAAAATGATGCATGACAGCGGTATAATAGGTGTCCAGAATTGCGCAGACAGGCATAATAAGGCAGAAAAAAATAGACGTCACAGTCAGCCGTCCGATAAGATCTCCCCGGGAACAGGCCAGAAATACCGTGAAGAACACCGGCAGAGTGAACAGCAGATTGTTATCTCCCACCCAGATGACCATTCCTGTTACGCCGCCCAGAAAAATGAACAGCAGTGCCCGCCAGCCCCGCCCCGGCTTCACCGGCAGAAAGGCCGAACAGATTCTGCAGAGGAAACAACCGCTGAAGAGCAGAGGGACCGTCCAGTACCAGTACAGGGCACAGTGGATCAAATAGAGCGCCGTTTGTTCCAAAAAAGTCAGAAGCCGCATGGCTCAGCCCTCCAGCACCGCCCGGGTCAGGGCGGCCAGAGCGGCAGGGCGGTGGGCCCGGCTGACGGGCAGGGTCTCGTTTCCCACCAGGACCTGGCTGCCCTCCACCTGATCTACGGCGGCGGCCCGCACCAGATACCGCTGGTGGATGCGGATAAATCCCTGTCCCACGTCCTGTTCCACCTCGTCCAGCTTGCCGTAAAAGGTATAGGTCCGCGCGGTGGAGACGCAGGCCACCTGCCGCCGGTCGGAGCGGAAGTAGAGGATGCTCTTTTTGGGGATGCGGTAAATCGTCTCACCGCTGCGGCAGAGGAAAACCTTGTCCTCATCCCGCAATCGGGCCTCCGCCGTCCGGTCCAGTATACTGTCCAGCTGCTGGGGCCGGGGCGGCTTCATCAAGTAGCCCAAAGCGCCTACGGAGTACCCGTCAAATACATAGTCGGTATAACCGGTGACAAAGACCAGCTGCAGCCCCTCGTCGGCGGCGCGGAGGCGGCGGGCGGTCTCCATGCCGTCCAACTCCCCCATCTCAATATCCAAAAACACCAGATCCAGCTCTCCGGTGTGTTTTTCCAGCCATCGGAGCAGGCCCTCGCCGGAGGAGAAATCGAAAAAGGTCCCTTCGCTCCGCCGGCGGTCCAGCGCCCGCTCCAGTCCGGCCCGCAGAGCGATCCGGGCTTCGGCGCTGTCGTCGCAGATGCCAATGCGCAGCATCGTATCACTCCCTGTTTGCATCTCGCGGACGGCGTTCTTCCGCTTGCTGCCGTCCCCATTCTGCGTTATCTATCGGAAGCTCCATAAACCGGGCCTCTGCCAAAAGGCCGGAGAGCGGGCCGGCCTCGCCGCACCGGCTCCGCTGTTCCGATGGCATCAGTATAGCACAGGCCGGGGCCGCTGCATAGTGTGATCAGCTTCTTTACGGGAAAACTTTTTGCGGCATTTCAAGCCGGAGCCTGCCGGGTGTATGGCGTATCACAGAAGCGGAAATTCTCCGGACCAAACTTGACAATAAGCGTGCTGAAAATGACATGGCGGCCCGTGGGATCTCAAAACTTTACATCCGGACCGCCAAAAGATACGGCCCCGTTTGCGGCGGCCGTTTTTTCGCGCTACCATGGGTACAGAGAAAAAAGGAGGAATATCCCATGAATACTGCAAATATCCGGCGTGCACTGACGGTTCCGGCGGCGGTCCCCGCGGCCGGACCGCGGCTGCGGACCAATCTGGATACCGATCTTTTAAAGCTTGTTGCCATAATCTCCATGCTCATTGACCACATCGGCGGGGCGTTTTTCCCAGGAGTGGGAGTCTTCCGCTGGGCGGGCCGTCTGGCCTTTCCCATCTTCTGCTACTGCATGACGGTGGGACTGCTGTATACCCGGGATATCCGGCGCTACCTGGGCCGCCTGGCGGTTTTCGCCCTGGTATCCCAGCCCTTTTACGTCCTGGCCTTTCACCCCTGGGACTGGTGGGCGGATCTGAACTGGACCAATTGGAACATATTCTTTACACTGTTCCTCTCTCTTCTTGCCATGTATGGGTGGAAAGAGCGGAAGTGGTGGCTGTTTATCGTGACCCTCTTCGCCGTCTGCTGGTGGAACTTTGACTATTCCGGCACCGGTATTCAGCTGATGCTGCTGTTCTTTCTCTGTCGGAACCACCCGAAAGTGGGGGCGGCGCTGTATGTGCTAAGCTATCTTCCGGCTCTTTGGAGCGGCTATCCGGAGGATCCGCGGTGCCTCATCCTGGGGGGAATAACGGTGGACTGGACTATCTTTGCCATCCTGGCCGCGCCGCTGATCTTCATCCCCACCCGCTCAAATCTCAAGATCCCCAAGTGGTTTTTCTACGCCTTTTATCCCGCCCATTTGGCGGTCATTGCCATGGTCCAATTTATGTTGTGAGAAAGGAATGCTCAAGATGTTGACTGTTGAAAATCTGCAAAAATCCTATCAGGTGGGAAAGAGCACCTATGAGGTGCTCAAAGGTGTGTCGCTGCGGGTTGAAAAGGGGGAGTTTGTGGCCGTGATGGGACCCTCAGGTTCCGGAAAGACCACCCTGCTAAACTGCATCTCCTGCTATATTCCGGCGGACTCCGGCAGTATTCGCCTGGACCGGACGGAGCTGGCCAGGCTGGATGAAAATGCCCTGGCGGAGATTCGCAACCGTAAGCTGGGTTTTGTGTTTCAGGATTTTCTGCTGCTGGACGGGCTGACAGTGCGGCAGAATATCCTGCTGCCCGCTATCATTGGAGGCAGGGTCTCCGATTTGACGGAGGCCCGGGCGGACCAGCTGTGCGAGGTGTTCGGCATCTCCGGTATCCGGGAGAAGTATCCGGCAGAGATTTCCGGCGGCGAGAAGCAGCGCACCGCCGTGGCCCGGGCGCTCATCAACCACCCCCTGGTGATTCTGGCCGACGAGCCCACCGGCAACCTGGATTCCAAGTCTACCCGGGCGGTGATCCGCTCCTTTGAGCAGGCCAAGGAGGCGCTGGAGGCCACCATCTTCATGGTGACTCACGACTCCTATGCCGCCTCCTTCTGCGACCGGGTGATCATCCTGCGGGACGGTGTGGTCTGGAAAACGCTGGAGCGGGCCGGCACAGACCGGGAGAAGTTTCAGGACAACCTGCTGGATGCCATCCGTGAGATGGGGAGGGAGTGACGATGCGCCATTTTTCCGAGGTCTGCGCCCTGATGCGCAAAAAAAACAAAAGGCAGTATGCCCTGCTGGCGGGCTGCTGCTTTTTCTCTGTGCTGCTTATCACAGCCTACGTCTGCATGATGCGGGCCCCTACCATTCTGGCCGTTCTCCCCGAGGGAGGCGATAGCCGCAAGCAGGTTATGATGATTTTTACCCTGGCCGTCATTGGCTGCGGCGTATTTACCACCTACGCCGCCGGACTCTTCTTCCGGCAGAAGTCCAGGGAGACCGGCGTATTCCTGGCCCTGGGGGCCTCACGGTCCCAGGTGCGGAGAGAGCTGTACCGGGAGCTGGGAGTGCTGTCCCTGGGGGCCTGCGCCGCCGGGGCCGTATTGGGCGGGCCCCTGGCTTGGGTGCTGTGGCAGATTTTCAGGCTTGCCGTGGTGGACACGGAGGAGATGCGCCTGACCTTTGACCCGACGGCATACGTGTTCTCCCTGATCTTCTCCGTCTTTGTGGTTGCCATGGTGTTCCTGCTGGGGAGCCGGTCCGTCAGGCGGACCGATATCATCGACATCGTGCAGGAGAGCCACAGATCCGAGCCTGTCCGGGATGTGTACCGCTGGTATGGGCCCGCCGGTATCGGGCTGCTGGCACTGGGGCTCTTTATGGGCTACATGTCCTCCTGGTTCTTTGTGGAGGTCCTCCACTGGTATCCCCCCGAGGGTTTGACCGGCGTTTTTTATGTTCCCGCTCTGGTGGGGCTCTATATGATCCTGCTTCACACGGTGGTCAACGGCTGGAACAGCCAGAGGAAGCTCTACAGGGACCTTATCGCAACCAGTCAGATGCGCTTTCAGGGCCGGCAGACGGTGCGGAATATGCTGGTGATGACTCTGCTCATCGCCGCCGGCTACTTCGGCAGTTTTTACATCCCCATGCTGGGCACGGGAGCCATTCTGCGCTATGATGCCCGGCCCGTCGACTACGATTACCGCTTTCGGGATGACCAGGAGATCCCCGGGGAGACCGAGGTGCGCCGCCTGGCGGAGGAGTACGGCGTGACCGTTACAGACTTCGCAGAAGCCCCGCTGCTCCGCCTGGCTGTGGACGGATATGAGCAGGTGGAGGAGGATGGGCCCATGGGCTCTGTCACATGGCGTGCGGAGTACCGGGAGTGCCTGTGCTCCGGGCTGTTTCTCTCCGCCGCCGGCTATGAGGCGCTGACGGGGGAGCGGATCGATCTGGCCCCCGGAGAGATCCGGAGTATTGTGGATGAGGAGAACGGCGGCGGCGGCCGGTTTAGCGGGCATTTGAATCTGGTAACCAACTATCTCACAGGAGAGCGGCTGGCCGTTACGTCCCTGGACCCGCTGTATACCAGAGATAACCTTTTTGGCATGTATGTCATGAACGACGGGGATTTTGCCGCTATAGGAGAGGGCCTGCCGGAGGTGTGGCGGGAGACGCAGGTCTGCTTCAACGTGGAAAACTGCGCAGAGACCTATGATTTTGCCAAGGCCCTTTTTAACAGGATTGTAGACTGCTCCGGCCCCGGGGTGGAGATATTTAGCGCCTGGGACCCGGTGGTCCGGGACCAGCGGGTCCGGGAGAACGGCTTCTATTTCCTTGACCGGGAGAGCGCCGGGGATTACGGCTATGCCCCCATTGACTATGACCTGCGGAACAGCTCCGCGTTCCGGCTGGACTGGCAGTATATGCCCAGATTCCGGGTGCTGGATAGGGCGGACTTTGTAAAGACCATGGCGGTATTCTTGATATTGTTTCTCTTCATCGCCATTGTGTGCTTTGCGGCTGTTATTGTGATCGCCTTTACCCGGTGCATGACGATTGCCCTGACAAACAGACGGGTCTATGAGGACCTCAGGCGGCTGGGGGCCTCCAATGCCTATCTCCGCCGCTCTGTCCGGGGGCAGGTGAAGCGGGTGTTTCTCACCCCGGTGCTGGTGGGCACGGCGCTGATCTACGCCTTTTATACTCTTATCATGTACTTTAACGGCGACCCGGCAGGGATCACCGCCAGCGAGGCGGCAGGGCTTCTGGCAAGCCTGGGGACCATTGCGGCGGTGTCTGTGATGATATACGGTGTTTACAGGGTGACGCTGCGGGCAGTGTGCAGGTCTTTGAATATCCGGTGAATGGCAGAGCACACCGCCCTGAAAACCGCGTAATAGCGAAAAGCGCCGTGACGGTTTCCGGCACAACTTGACAGCCGGAAGTTTTGTGCTATGATGGGTTGGAGGAGTTTTCCAAAGTTTCACGGCGCTCCGCCGCGCCTGCCGGGCGGCGGAAGCGCTTACAGTGTGGAGGTATACAGGATGCAAAAGCTCTCTGACCGCACAGCCAGTTTTACAGATTCTGTGATCCGGCGCATGACCAGAATCTCCAATCAATACGGCGCCATCAATCTCTCCCAGGGCTTTCCGGATTTTGAGCCGCCAAAGGCCATTTTGGACCGGCTGGCCCAGGTTTCCGGCGAGAATGTCCACCAGTACTCCATCACCTGGGGTGCGCAGAATTTTCGGGAGGCCCTGGCGGAGAAGCAGTCCCGCTACATGGGGAGAGAGATCGACCCCAACGGGGAGGTCGTGGTCACCTGCGGCAGCACCGAGGCCATGATGGCCGCCATGATGACCGTGACCAACCCCGGAGATAAAGTCATTATATTCTCTCCCTTTTACGAAAACTACGGGGCAGATACCATTCTCTCCGGAGCAGAGCCCATATACGTCCCGCTGGTCCCGCCAACGTTTTGCTTTGACCCGGAGATGCTGGAGGACGCTTTTCGCCAGCACCCCAAGGCTCTGGTGCTCTGCAATCCCTCCAATCCCTGTGGCAGGGTGTTTGCCCGGGAGGAGCTGGAGCTGATTGCCGGCCTTGCCAGGAAGTATGATACCTATGTCATCACCGACGAGGTATATGAGCATATCGTCTATGCGCCGTACCGGCACATCTATTTTGCCACCCTGCCGGGCATGTGGGAGAGGACGATCTCCTGCTCGTCCCTCTCCAAGACCTATTCCATTACCGGTTGGCGGCTGGGGTATACCATTGCCCCGGCGGAGATTTCCGAGCGCATTAAAAAGGTCCACGACTTTCTCACCGTGGGGGCCGCCGCGCCACTGCAGGAGGCGGTGATTCCCGGCCTTCGCTTTGACCGGTCCTATTACGACGGCCTGCTTGCAGAATATACGCACAAGCGGGAGCTGTTTTTAAACGGACTGGATACACTGGGACTGATCCACAATGTTCCCCAGGGCGCCTACTATGTTTTGCTGGATATTTCCGCCTACGGCTATGACAGCGACCTGGCCTTTTGCGAGATGCTGGCCCGGGATATCGGCGTGGGTACGGTGCCCGGCTCCAGCTTTTTCCGGGAGCCGGTGAACCATCTGATCCGTTTTCACTTCGCCAAGCGGGATGAGACGCTGCTTGACGCATTGAACCGGCTGGAGGGGTTAAAAAAGCTGTAAGAGAGGGATTTGCCAAAAA
>CATNDT010000122.1 GCA_950097035.1 uncultured Oscillibacter sp. | reverse complement strand
CGCTCCAAGGGCCTGGGCGAGAACGAGCCGGACATGATGTGGCTGACCACCATGAATCCCGAGACCCGGCGGCTTATCCGGGTGATGCCGGAGGATGTGGAGCGCACGGCGGCGGTGTTCGACCTGCTGCTGGGGGACAACCTCCAGGGCCGGAAGGACCACATTGCGGAGAACGGGTACAAGTACCTGGAGATGGCGGACATCTCGTGAGGGATTGGATACGGCATTTAAAGGAAAAGGGCGGACACACAGGTCCGCCCCTACAGGTAATTTTTGATTATAATCCATCTAATAATCCATCTAAAAGTCGGTCAGAGAAATCAGAGAGCTGACCTAAATAAACAGCGGATATAATTAAGACAACAATAGCATAAATAAATTTAAGACAACAATAGCATAAATAAATGTGATTGCACCTACAACCATTCCTGCTATTGCCAATTCGCGCCCGCGCTCATCCGATTCTCTAACTTGCTTTAATCCTATTCTGGAAAGAATAAATCCGCCAATGCCAATAAGGGGCCAAAATAGAGATATTGCAGAAAGCACAATGCCAATAATGCACAATGTATTATAAGGAACATTTGCTCTTTTCTGTTGTTTATATGGATGTGTTTCTGTTGGATTAACCGTTGATTGTGCTGCACCGCATTCTGAACAGAATGATGAACCATCCTTAATTTCTTTTCTGCAATTTATGCAATACATGTTCACCCTCCATTGTTTTCTATATGTTAATATTGTACCATATCAGTTGACTGATTGCAAATATATTTCTGATAATATCTACAAAGATGGACTTTAGATAAGGAATAGACGATATGCCGAAGAAAAAACAGCCGAACGAAAACCGCCCCAAGGTCAATAACCCCAACGTCCTGGGGCTCCGGGCGGCGGTGGTGGAGCAGGCCATCACCGACACGCTGGAGACCAACTACATGCCCTACGCCATGAGCGTCATCGTCTCCCGGGCCATTCCGGAGATCGACGGCTTCAAGCCCTCCCACCGCAAGCTCCTCTACACCATGTACAAGATGGGGCTGCTGACGGGGGCCCGCACCAAGTCCGCCAACATCGTGGGTCAGACCATGCGCCTCAACCCCCACGGCGACGCCGCCATTTATGACACCATGGTCCGCCTCTCCCGGGGCTATGGCGCGCTGCTGACCCCCTTTGTAGATTCCAAGGGCAACTTCGGCAAGTGCTACTCCCGGGACATGTCCTGGGCCGCCCCCCGGTATACCGAGGCCAAGCTCACCGCCATCTGCCAGGAGATCTTTAAAGACATCGACAGCGACACCGTGGATTTTGTCGATAACTACGACAACAGCATGAAGGAGCCGGCCCTGCTGCCCACCACCTTCCCCAATATTCTGGTGTCCGCCAACAGCGGCATCGCCGTGGGCATGGCCTCCCAGTTCTGCGGGTTTAACCTGAAGGAGGTCTGCGACACCACGGTGGCGTATCTCAAGAATCCGGACTGCGATTTGACGGAGACGCTGCTGGCGCCGGATTTTCCCACCGGCGGCGAGCTCATCTGCGACCCGGCCGCTCTGAACGAGATCTATCAGACCGGCCGGGGCAGTGTGAAGGTCCGGGCCAGGTACCGCTATGTCAAACAGGAAAACCTCATCGAGATCTACGAAATCCCCTACTCCACCACCACCGAGGCCATTATTGACAAGGTGGCGGAGCTCATCAAGGCCGGCAAGGCCAAAGAGATCGCCGACATGCGGGACGAGACGGACCTCTCCGGTTTGAAGCTGGCCATTGACTTAAAGCGGGGCGCGGACCCGGACAAGCTGATGGCAAAGCTCTATAAGCAGACTCCACTGGAAGACGCCTTCTCCTGCAACTTCAACGTCCTGATCGCCGGGCAGCCCAAGGTGCTGGGCGTGCGGCAGATTTTGGAGGAGTGGACGGCCTGGCGCACGGAGTCCGTGCGGCGGCGGGTGTATTTCGTTCTGCAAAAGCGCAGGGACAAGCTGCACCTGCTGAAAGGCCTCAAGCGCATCCTGCTGGATATCGACAAGGCCATTAAGATCATCCGGGAGACGGAGGAGGAGTCTGAGGTCATCCCCAACCTGATGATCGGCTTTGGCATCGATCAGGTTCAGGCGGAGTATGTGGCGGAGATTCGGCTCCGCAACATCAACAAGGAGTATATCTTAAAGCGGGTCAACGAGACCGCGGCGCTGCAGGACGAGATCGAGGACCTGGAGGATGTTCTGAACAGCCCCAAACGGGTGAAGAAGATTCTGGTGGACGAGCTGAACGAGACGGCGAAAAAGTACGGCGAGCCCCGCCGCACCTCCATTGTCTACGGCCACGAGATCCAGGTCTACCGCGAGGAGGAGACGGCGGAGGAGTACCCCGTCCATGTGTTCCTGTCCCGGGAGGGGTATTTTAAGAAGATCACCCCCCAGAGCCTGCGGATGAGCGGCGAACAGAAGTTTAAGGAGGGGGACGGCCTCCGCCAGAGCTTTGAGACCACCTCCGCCGCGGAGATTATGTTCTTTACGGACAAGTGCCAGGTGTATAAGACCCGCCTGACGGAGTTTGACGACTCCAAGGCCAGCGTGCTGGGGGACTACCTGCCGGGCAAGCTGAATATGGACGCCGGCGAGAGCGTGGTGTACGCCGTGCTGCCGGGGCCGGACTATGCCGGGGCGCTGCTGTTCTTCTTTGAAAACGGCAAGGCCGCCCGGGTGGACCTGGCGGCGTACAAGACCACCTCCAACCGCCGCAAGCTCACCGGGGCCTATTCCGACAAGTCGCCCCTTTGCTCTATCTGCCGCATTGACGGGGACTGTGAGCTGGCCCTCTGCTCCACAGAGCCCAGGGCTCTGATCTTCCACACGGCCCTGCTGGCCCCCAAGTCCACCCGCACCACCCAGGGCGTGGCGGTGATGAACCTGAAAGCAAAATACCGTTTGGATACGGTGCGGCCTGTGGAGGAGACAGGCATTGTAAACCACAGCCGTTACCGGGTGCGGGCGATTCCCGCCGCCGGGGCGCTGCTGCGGCAGGAGGACAGTGAGGAAAAGCAGCTGGGCCTGCTGGATGAGGCGGAGACGGAGTGATTTAATACTTTGAGGAGGCGTTATGAAAAAGCTGCTGCGGTGCTATGGGATCGTTTTTGTGGGCTCGGTGCTCTTTTCCCTGGCGTTTACCGCGTTTTTTGAGGCCAACCAGGTGGGTATGGCGGGCATGACCGGCCTGGCCCAGGTGATCCATGTGTTTTTGCCCCAGATCTCCATGGGCGTGCTGACATTTTTGCTCAACGCGCCGGTGTTCATCGTGGGCTGGCGGCTGCTGGGCTTTCACCTGCTGGCGTCGTCCCTTTTCTCCATGCTTGTCACCTCCGTCGCCATCGACGGGTTTGACATGCTCTGGAAGTTTGCGCCCATGGACCCCATGCTGGCCAGCCTCTGCGGCGGCGCGCTGATGGGGCTGGGGCTGGGCATGGTCTTCTCCCAGGGGGCCACCACCGGGGGGACGGACATCATCGGCCGGCTGCTGAAGCTGAAATTTACCTGGCTGCCCCTGGGCAAGCTGGTGCTGATCCCCGACCTGGCGGCGCTGGCCCTGGTGGCCATGGCCTTTGGCCGGCTGGAGGCGGCGCTGTACGGCGGCATCGCCATGTTCGTCTCCAGCCAGGTGACGGACACCGTGCTCTACGGGCTGGACAGCTCCAAGGTGGCGTACATCATCTCAGACTGCTGGCGGGAGATATCCGGGGCCCTGATGCAGCGGCAGGGGCGCGGGGTGACCATTCTCCGGGGCGAGGGCGGTTACACCGGGGCGGAAAAGCAGGTGCTGCTGGTGGCCTTTAAGCAGAAGGAGATCGTGGACATCAAGCGGCAGGTCCATGAGCTGGATCCCAACGCCTTTCTCATCGTCTGCGACGCGCGGGATGTGCTGGGCGAGGGCTTTGGCGAGTACCGCCAGGACGAGATTTAACGGCCTGAAGTGTGAAACAGCGGCGGCCGGGGTCCGGGCCGGACCGCCGTATAAAAAAGGAGAGCGGAAATATGGAACGATTTGACACCGTAAAAAGGAATCTGGAGCAGCGGGGATTTGCCGTGAGGACCTTTGCCACAGCCGGGGAGGCCGCGGCCTATCTGGATGGCGCCATCGACGGCAAAACCGTGGGCGTGGGCGGCTCTGTGACGGTGGAGCAGCTGGGGCTGTATGAACTGCTGGAAAAGCACAACACCGTGATCTGGCACTGGAGGCGGGAGGATAAGGCCGGCGCCCGCCGGGAGGCCATGGATACGGATGTATACCTCTCCTCTGCCAACGGCTTGGCGGAGAGCGGGGAGATCATCAATATCGACGGTATCGGCAACCGGGTGGGGGCCACGTTATTCGGCCATGAAAAGGTCTATTTTGTGATTGGCCGCAACAAGCTGGCGCCCACCTATGACGAGGCGCTGTGGCGGGCCCGGAACGTCGCCTCGCCGAAAAACGCCCGGAAGCTGGGGAAGAAGACGCCCTGCGCCGTGAAGGGAGACCGCTGCTATGACTGCAAAAGCCCGGAGCGCATCTGCCGGGGACTGGTGACGCTTTGGGGCCCCATGATGGGCATGGAGATGGAGGTCGTTCTGATCGACGAGGACCTGGGGCTGTAACCGGAGGCGGGCGCTGCGGAGAGGAGGTGCGGCCTGTTGAAAAGATGCTGGATACCGCTGCTGGCGGCATGTCTGCTGGCGGGCTGCACCCCGCTGCTGGAGCGGGAGTACAGCACGGTGGAGCCTCACAGCAGCAAGTTTTGGGAGAGCGAGGCCGCCGGCACGGTGCGGGCGGAGAACTATCAGGATATCGTCAACGACCTGCTGATCCTCATCGGCCAGCACACGGAGACGGCCACGCTGCGGCTTTACAACGTGGAGAACAAGCTGCGGGTGGCGGACATGGTGGAGCGGGCCACCGTAGAGGTGCAGCAGGAGACGCCTATGGGAGCCTACGCCGTGGAGTATATCACCTCCTCCAGCCAGGCCCAGAGAGGGTATTATGAGATCGACCTGCAGATCAGCTACCGCCGGACGGCGGAACAGATTCAGGCCGTGGTAAACGCCACCAGCCCGGAGGCGCTGTATGCCCTGCTGGACGCCGCCCTGGAGGCGGGGCAGACGGAGCTGGCGGTGCGGATCGGCTACTGGAGCCCTGAGGACGGTCAGGCCCAGGTGGAGGAGGCCCTGACCCAGGTGCGGGAAGAACGGGGGCTGCTGGAGCAGCCCATGTGGCCCGTGCTCTACTACCCCGCCGGCGGCCCGGTGGGCCTGATCGAGTTTTTGCTGGATCAGGAGGTGGAGCCGGAGCCGGTGGACGGCGGGGCGGAGCTGTCTGAGGAGGAGCCGGAAGGTCTGCCGGAAGAAAATGAAGAAAATTTTGGCCCGGAGGGTTGACAAAGCGGGGTGGGCCTGCTAAAATAACCCTTGTTCGCGGGCATAGCTCATCTGGTAGAGCGCCACCTTGCCAAGGTGGAGGTAGCGAGTTCGAGCCTCGTTGCCCGCTCCAGAGGAAAACAGGACGCTTGAAACCCAAGCGTCCTGTTTCTTTGTTAAAGGGCGGACCCGGAGGGCGGAGGCGGGTTCCGCTGGAAGTGATTACACAGAGAGGAGAGCCCCGTATGTTTGCTTTTAACTACTATACCCCCACGCGGGTGGTCTTTGGAAGGGGCGCGGAGGCGCAGCTGGGCGGCCTTGTGGCGGCCGCGGGCTGTAAAAAAGTCCTGATCCACTACGGCGGCGGCAGCGCGGTCCGCTCCGGACTGCTGGACCGTGTCCGCGCCGCGCTGGAGGAAAAGGGCGTCGCCCATGCGGAGCTGGGCGGCGTGCAGCCCAACCCCCGGCTGTCCCTGGTGTATCAGGGGATCGATCTTGCCCGGCGGGAGGGCGTGGACTTCATTCTGGCCGTCGGCGGCGGCAGCGTGATCGACTCCGCCAAAGCCATCGGCTACGGCCTGGCCAACGAAGGCGACGTGTGGGACTTTTACGAGCACACCCGCCAGGCGGAGGCCTGCCTGCCCATCGGTGTTGTGCTGACCATTGCGGCGGCGGGCAGCGAGATGAGCAGCAGCAGCGTGATCACCAGAGACGAGGGCGGCGTGAAGCGCGGTTACAGCAGCGATCTGTGCCGCCCGGTGTTCGCCGTGATGGACCCGGAGCTGACGGTGACGCTGCCGGCCTATCAGACCGCCTGCGGCTGCACGGATATTCTGATGCACACCATGGAGCGGTATTTCACCAACGGCGGCAATATGGAGCTGACCGACGCCATTGCCGAGGCGCTGCTGCGGACGGTGATGAAAAACGCGATCATCCTGCGGGACGACCCGGAGAATTACGCCGCCAGGGCGGAGATTCTGTGGGCCGGCAGCCTGTCCCACAACGGTTTGACCGGCTGCGGCAACGACGGCGGCGACTTTGCCACCCACGGGCTGGAGCATGAGCTCAGCGGCATGTTCGGCGTGCCCCACGGCGCGGGGCTGGCGGCGCTGTGGGGCAGCTGGGCCCGGTATGTGTACCGGGAGTGCCTGCCCCGGTTTGTCCGCTTTGCCCGAAACGTAATGGATGTTGCGGGGGACGGCGCGGATGAGGAGATCGCCCTGCGGGGGATTGGGGCCATGGAGGATTTTTTCCGCGGGATCCGTATGCCCGTCAATCTCAAAGAGCTGGGCGTGGCGCCCACGGAGGAGCAGCTGAAGACCATGGCCCACATGTGTGCCGTGGCGTACGGAGGCTTCAGGGGCTCCGCCAAAAGGCTCTATGAGGAGGATATGCTGAAGGTCTACCGGATGGCGGCGGAGTAGAGGGTTCATTCCGGCACCGTAAAGGAGGGGCGCCCGCGGGTATTTCCGCAGGCGCCCGGTCTTTTGGGTCAGCCCTCCGCCAGAGTGACGGTGTAGGTAAGGTCCCTCCCCTCCCCCGGGGAGAGGGTGATAACATGGGGCTTGTCCTTAAAGCGGCCGGTCTCGTCCTCCAGGGCGGCGCAGCCCTGCCAGGGTTCCAGACAGAGGAAGGGCGCGCCGGGCCTGGTCCAGAACGCCACCATGGGAAAGGCCGAAAAGTCCAGCCGCACGCCCCGGCCCGTCTTCCGGTGCAGCAGCGATACGGCGGCGGAGCGGAGGTTTTGGAAGATGAGGGTATCCATCCGGCGGAAGGTCTCGTAATCCAGAGGCAGGGCGCTGCCGCCGGACAGCATGACCTTCTCAGCACCGGGGCGGATGAGGCCCTCCGGTGTCAGCAGGAGAGAGGCGGCCTCCTCCGGCCGGTCAAACACCAGCTGGTAGTCCTCAAATCGCTGCCCGCCCTCCAGGGGACACCGGATTGCCGTGTGGGCGCCGATGCAGAAGGGCATGGGGGCCGCGCCGGTGTTTTTCACAGAGAAAGTGGTGGAAAAGCCGTTTTGCAGCAGCCTGTGCCGCACCCGAAGGGAAAAGGGATGGGGGTAGCGGGCCAGGGTCTCCGCCGTTTCCCGCAGTTCCAGCACGATAAAGTCATCGCCCCGGTCCACGGGGGTGAAGTCCATGTTTCTGGCAAAGCCGTGGCGGGCCATCTCACAGCTTTTGCCGCCAATATCCACGCGGCCGTTTCGCAGCGCGCCCACGATGGGGAAGAGGATGGGATTTCTGCCGGACCAGAACGCCGGGTCCCCGCTCCAGATGTATTCGGCGCCGCCGCTGTCCCGCAGGGAGATCAATTCGCCGCCCCGGGCCTGCACTGCCGCCCGCAATGCGCCGTTGAAGAGTTCAAAGCACATGAAAACCGCCTCCTGTAGTGTCGTTATCCCTACTATACCGGGGCGGAGCGGGGAAGTCAAGCGGAGGCCGCCGGCGTTTTTGCCGGTTGGAAAAAAACGAAAAATTGTAGTTGATAATTTCAGAAAGATATAGTAAAATAGACAGGCTATAAATCATTCCTCCGCGCGCAGCTGCGGAGCCGGTCTCGCGCAATGGATGCCCGCGAACCATG
>CATNDT010000121.1 GCA_950097035.1 uncultured Oscillibacter sp. | reverse complement strand
CTGGAATCAGTTGATTTCGGAGGATTTTGTTTTGTTTTCAGAGCATTTTGAGCGGGTTTATTTTTGCGGGTTCTTGCTGACCCGCACCGTGACCCACACGCCGAAATGTTCGGAGAGGGACAGAGAGTGCCAGACAGGAAGTTTTGCTTTCCTGTCTGGCTTTTTTGTTGCTTTTTCTGTTCTACATAATCTACATGACCTGCGCCATGAAATTTCCTATTGTCTCTGCCGCTCGATTCTGCTGCTGCCTGGTGGCGTGGGTATAGGTGCGGAGGGTGAAGCCCGCGTCGTAGTGCCCAAGCATACTGCTGACCGTTTTCACATCTACGCCGTTCTGGGGGGCCAGGGTTGCGAATGTGTGCCCTTATGGCATAATAAGGACTTACAGACTTATATCACATCCCGCCACAAACAGGCACGGGCCGTCCTCTGTACTCATTGCGGCGCAAGGATATCTTTCAACTTGGCGGCACCTCTTCCAAACTGTGGGCAACGGTTAAAGGGAAAAACAAAGGGAAAAAATAAGGGAAAACTTTTTTGGAGAAAAGAGGGCCGGGGGCGTGTCAGCTCCCGGCCCTTCGATTTACCAGGTCAAAGCATGGATGAAACTTTCAAGCTCTGCCGCCTGCATGTTGTACCGCTCACAGTAAGCGGCCTTTTTCTCTGGCGTGTCCAGCTCCTTCAGCTCCCTAATGACATCAACCAGGGCTTGGCTGATAGGGTCCATCTTCTCATATGGCGTCTGCTGCTGGCGGGACAGCAGCGCCGCCTCCAGGGCGGCAACCCGGTCTTTTATGCTGCGCATTACGTTCTCCTTTCCACTGCTTTCTCCAGCTCTTGGAGCTTGGCTAGTATGTCGTTCTGTTCCGTCAGCTTCAGACTGTACTCCAGGATGCTGCGGGCGGCGCTGATACGGAACTGTGAGCCCTCGCCGCTGTCCTCCACCACCTCCCGCAGAGTGGACAGAGCGGGCGCTATGGCCTGCTGGGCTTGGCGGGTGGCGTCCTCCACCATCCCGGCAAATGCCTTCCTGTACTCCGCCTGGAACTCCGGGTCCGCCAGATATCCCCGCAGGGTCTTGGAGGTGATGCCAGCGGCAGCGGCGGCCTTTTCCTTTGTCGGGTTCGTCAGCAGAGCCAGCAGCGCCTTTTGTTGTTTCGGTGTCATTCAATCCCCCTTTTTCGTAGGTAATTTTCGGTATACTTCCAACCAATCCGGCAGCGCCATCGTCACCCGCCAGCCCTCCCGGGAACGGCGGGCAGGCCGTCCCCGAACCGCTCAGCATCCCGCCGGGCCTGTTCCATCCATTCAGACAGCCGCAGCGCCTCCGCCCTCTTGCACTCGATATGTATCCCGGGGAGGCCGGATAGGTCCGGCACCTCCCCATAGCTCTGCGCCCGGCCAGCCTCTACCGGGGACCCGTGGCTCTGAAGGATACGGGCAAGCTCCAGCTCGGCGGCCCTTGATCTGCGATTTACGTCCCATCGGCCACCGCCGTCCCTGAGCATAGGACACATTCAGGCAGCGGATAAAAGCGGCGGTGAACCGTCTCCCCCAATCGCTGCTCATCGGGCCGCGCTGCGCCTCGTACTCGGCGATCTCCGCCGCCGGGTCCTTTGGATACCCAGCAGCCCCCGCCTTGCCGTCCCGATAGGCGTCGTTCATGGCGGGGATAAGGTAATCCCGGCAAACCTCCTCCCCTTTTGCGCCGTACAGCACCCGCGTGGACTCTATGTACCGGTTGGTATCAATGGGATATTTCATACCGCTGCCCTCCTGACCGGCATCGGGTTCCCGAGGTTCCCCCCGTGGAGGGTGGGAGCGGTCCCCAGCTGTTCGGGAAAGCTGTCCCGCTGCCACAGCAGCCGTCCATCCGCATCCCATGAGGCGAACACTACGCCAAAAATCCGCTCTGCCGGCATACCGCAGTTATAGGGATGTTTTCCCTTCGACAGGTCATACCGGGTCCCTACCATCTGCCAGGATCCCCATACACCGGCATACGCCTTGCACATGACGGCCGGGCGGCTTTTTCCCGGATAGACCGCATAGCACAGGCAGGCATCCTCGCTGCCATCCCCGCCCCTGCTCCTGTACCGGGGCGGCGCGGGGAAATGGGTGAAGTCCACGGCCACCCACCCGCCGTCCATGATTCCCGCGGCCTCCATGCAGTCCCCCACCACGGGGATGATAGCGCGGTCGCTATGCTTTATCGCTTTCTCCACCTGCTCCAGGGTTATGAGCTTCACGGCGATCTCCGGACGGTTCTCCAGGATTTGCGGAATATGGTTGTAAGTCATTTGACATTTCCTCCGTTTTCGTTTATGATGGAGGCGGAAACAGCGCCGTTCTGTTCCGCCCCCGCCAGCGTTTGCAGCACTGGCGGGGGACTTTTGTTTCTTCTCATGGGCCCGGAACATCTGTTGACGCTTGCCGGAGACGTATCCCATGTTGGATACCTTCACACGGCGGAACCGCTTCTTTTTCTTCACCGCTCCAGCCTCATTCCTGTGGGCGCTGCGGGGTAGTGGGGCTTAGGCTGGAGGCCCACGGGGCGGATGGTGTTCTTCTGGGCCATCTCTTCACGGGACCTGCCGAAGGTGGACAGATAATAGAGGCGGTCCACCTCCTCCCCGGCGGCCTTGAGCTCCGCCCGGGCGGCGTCCAGCCGGGCAAGGGCCTCCTGCTGGTCCTCCTCGGCGATATAAGGCATTCCGGCCTCCAGGTCTGCGACACGGGCCTTGAGGCGGCTGTGAAGGGTACAGGCATCAACGTACTGTGTGCGGTAGCCCCACATGCTGAAATCGGGCATGATCTACGCTCCTCCTTTCTGATCGGTAACAAACTGCCTTGCGACGCCCTCAAGCTCACACTTGCCCACGACCTTCTTTTTCTCCGGGGAATACTTCCGGTCGAGATAGCAGCACCCCCGGCAGTCGGTCCGCCCCAGGGGGCAGAAGGTGCCTTTCTGCTCAATACACATAAAAAATTATTCCTCCCATATCCATACTTGACCACCCTTCCTGTACTGGACCATTCCCCGTCAGAGAGACGCTAGGTGGTCTAGTGTACCGCAAACCGTTGCGGCGGAAGGGGTTTTACTCTGGACAGGGTGGTCAAGAGTAAACTTTACTCTAGCGTGTTTTCCCTTACTCTGGACCACATGGTCAAGAGTAAAAAAGCTAGTAATATCAATGCTTTGACGTTACTCTGGACCATCTAAAGATGTCTGACGGAGATCTTCATCAAATGGCGTTGGGGTGTCTTCTGACACTTCTGTGAACCCCTCCGGGCTCACCAACTGCATATGCCAGACTTTATCCCCAGATTTTGCGCTTCCGGTCTGGAAATGTTTTAATGCCCTCTCCGCCTTTAGCTCCTTTTTCGCCCGCGTAATGGCGGAGAAGCTGTACCCAGCGGACTTTGCCGTCTCTTCCAGCGTGGCGGTGGGCATAACGCCCCCGGCCTCTTCCAGCGTCTGGAGGATGAACGCCTTGCAGTCCTCCCGTACCGGCGCGGCCTTGGAGATCTCCGCGCCCTGGACGTATTCCCGGTCGCGCTTCCAGGTTGTCCCCGCCTTGTGGACCTGTTCGTCCGCGTCGATGGTAAACAGGACGGTCTCTTGCAGCGGGGCATAGTTGTTCTTCTCATTGCTGAGATAGCGGACGCCCTTATCCTCCGTAAAGCCCGCCATCATGACGGAACGGGAGATATCCCACAGGTCCGCGCTATCCGCGATCCGGTCCCGGCCATAAGCTCCCCTGCGCTTGTTGGTATGACAGACGACCAGCGCCGTGGTGCCGATGTCCTCCCCGATGGAGATCAGCGGGGCCATACAATCGCGCATTTCGTTCCGGCTCCCCATGTTGACCTTTGGCGGGGTGAAGCCCTGGACCGGATCGAAAATGCAGAGGACCGGCTTTAAGTAGCGCAAAACCCTGTCCATCTCCTCTGTGCCAAAGTTCAAACTACGCAACAGCCCGGCCCGGTCCATCGCAAAATCCGGTGTGATGATGTTGTTCATGTTGGCCCCGGCCAGTCTCAGCTTCTTGTGCAGCTTCTTTCTTACGCTGTCCTCCGTGGTCATGAAGGTGATCTTCATAGGCTCACGGGTAAATCCGGGCGGGTCCAGTATGCAGGTCGATCCACTGCTCAGCGCGGCGATGATGTGGCACCACAAGGTGGTCTTGCCTATGCCGCCATCTGCGGCGATCAGCGAAATCTGCCCTTTCGGTATCCAGCCGGGGACGATCCACTCCGCCTCCTCCTCTTGGTACTCCGACAGGGGCTTGAACAGAGAAAACAACTGGTCGGGACTGTCTGCGCGGTGGGAGGGCTCCGCTGTCCCGTCCCAGTTCAGCGCGTGGCCGCCCTCGGTACTGCCCCGCTCATACCGGCCGGCGCTTTTGGCGATCTTCTCCACCTCAGCGACGGGGAGGGGCGGGACACAGCGCTCCCGGTTCTCCGCCAGCAGGGCGGCGGTGATCCCCGCCTCACCCAGGCCCTTCCCACGGAGGGAACAGGCCAAACGGTATAACGTATCGTTACGCCCTCCCTCCTGGACCTTCTCCGGCGCGGCCTCTGTGCGGGTCCTGGGGGCCTGTTTCCGGCCCTCCAGCATCAGGGAATGTAACCAGTCGGGAAGCGGGGCAAGGGCCGTATTTGCGGGCGTGTGGGCCGCTTCCCATTCGTATTCCCGCCCGCTCTCGTGGAGGCTGGGCGGGGCCACCACATAGCCCCCTGCCCCCCGGTAGTCCAGGCCGGGGGCAAAGCCGGTCCCAACAGTCAGAGCCGGATCATCACAGGCGAAATAGTAGTGGACCCCGCCGCCTCCGGTCAGACACATCCAGGTATCCGGGAGGGGGCCGTGCTCCCGCTCCAGCTCCGCCAGGGTTTCGTCACCGTACTTCCCGGCGGCGTGGTTGACGTCCACATCCAGAACCACCACCCCGCCGCCTGTGGCGATCCCAACGTTGTACAGGTATGTACCATCCCACCAGGCCGCGATCCGGGCCGGGTCGGTGGTGGCGTCCTTGCATCCGTGGGCCGTGGCGGGGACCTTGTCCCGAGGCTTGCAGGGGAACACACGCAGGCCCCGCCGGGCGTACCAGTTCGCGTGCTTCCGCAGGAGCTCGATATGGCTCAATCAATCACCCCGTTTCCCCGCCTGCCGCTCCATCCATTCCAGCAGCATGGCCCGGGGGATACGGCTGCAGTTGCCGATCTTCACACAGGGAAATCCCTCGATGTGGGTCCAGTCATAGCAGGTCTTGGCGCTGATTTTCAACAGCTCCGCCGCCTCTTTGACGGTCAAAATCTCATCGTTTGCCATCCCTCAGCCCTCCCGTACCGGCTTGTACCGGGTCACGGTGTACGCCTCCGCGATCCGGTGGTCCGCCTTGATCGGCAGGGTGTCGAAGAACGCCCGCGCCTCCGCCAGCGTGTCGAACCGCCGGTTCGTCCAGGTGGTCCACTTCGTATTCCAGTGGTGCGCCTTGCTTTGGATCACATAGTAACGCGCCATCACTCCGCCGCCTTTCCCGGGTTATACTGCTCCTCAAAGATAGAGCACATGACGTCGAGTTTGTCCGCCGCATCCCGGATAGCGTCCGCTCCGGCGGCAATGCAGCAGCGCCCGCTCAGGCTGTCCCACCAGGCGCACTTGTCCTCACAACACAGCACAGAGACATCGTCCGTGTCCAGCGGGCAGACCTTCCGGCCCTTATCCATCGGTCCTGCCCTCCTCTCTGTTGACGTTCTCGGCGGCGTCAATGTCCGCCTGAAAGTCCCGGCAGACCGTCTCCAACAGGTCAGCCACGCCTCTGACAGCATCCTCGGAAATACCGCTCACTTCCACAATCTCACAGAGCAGATACACCAGAGCAAGGACCCCTTTCAGCCGTTCCGTGCTGTTCTCCAGGCTGCTGACTGTCATAATCTTGCATCTCATGCCATGCCCTCCTTCTTGTGGGGATTCCGTGCGTCATAGGCCGCTTTGGCCTTCTTGCACCGCTCCTCAAAGTCCGGGGCCTGCTCAGCCGCCCACCGCGCCGCCATTTCATCGGGGCTGTAGGCCCCCGGATAGCCGGGGAGGGGCTGGGCCTTTCGCGCCGCCATCTGCTCCCACAGTGCAGCGTCTGAGGACCGGCGCTCCCGCTTCTTCTCCTGCCGCTCCAGCAGGGAGAGGATCGTCCCCAGCTTCACAAAAAGCCGGGCCTGCTGGGCCTCCTTGCGCTTCTGGGCCTCCACCCGGTCGCTGCCCTCAGTGGCAGGGACCACGCACGGACCCTCCTTCATGCTCCCCACAACATCCGTGGTGAAGAGCGTAAAGCTTTTCTTGCCCATCTGTTCTCCTTTCCGCCGCCGCTCCGGGCGGCTTTCTTTACGTCCGGGCCTTCGGCTCCGGCGCGCTGTCGCGGGTCATGGGCTGCTGCGCTATTCTTCGAGTTTCCGCCATTGCAACGACGCCTTCAGCATATCCCATCAAATATTCCCGCTTGTGCTCAGGAAGGACCGAAACTGCCTCAGCTATAGTTACAACTGCTCTCACATCATTCGCTTTCATAAATTCACCCCCTTTTCAGTTCCTAGAACTAATATATCAGTTCCAAGAAATCGTGTCAAGACTTTTTTTCAGTTCTTGGAACTGATTTTCCTTGACATTCATTTCTCGGTGTGGTTTAATGCAACTAAAGGAGGTGTTAATCATGGAAACTATCAATGATAGAATTGCTTCTGTTATCAGAGCATCAAAACTGACAAAGACGGCATTTGCAGAAAAAATAAATCTTTCCCAATCATATGTTTCAAGCCTTTGCATGGGGAGGAAAGTACCCAGTGACCGTACTATTTTCGACATTTGCAAGGTTTTCAATGTGAACGAAAATTGGTTGCGGACTGGCAATGGGGAAATGTTTGTCAGCATATCCAGCAAGGAAGCAGAGATTTTTGCTATTCTTTCAAGCTCTATGGGTAACAAGGACCTCAAATATTGCCGCCGCCTTGCTGCTGCACTTGCCAAGTTGGATGAATCAGGCTGGGCACTCATTGAACAGCTGATTTTGAAAATGACTGGCGAAAATATGGATGTTGATTCTGCTGTTGCCTCCATGCCGGATGATCTCAGCACAAAAGCCGCCAAAGCCCTTTACAGAAGCAGCCCCGGATATGTGCCCAGCGCGGTTTCATCAGCATCGAATACTACCGACGGCACGGATACCGAAAAAATAAAAGAGGCGTGAGATAGGCCCGGACGGCGCGTCATGTATACAACACCATTTTGTGACGCATTCCCGTCAGACATCTCCTAAGTGGTCGAGTGAAAGATTTTACTTAGAGCCGCAACGGTTCTGTCACTTGACCAGGTGGTCAAGTGAAAAGAAAATAAACCCGTGAACCGCTTTCACTCGACCACCTGGTCAAGTGAAACAATCCTTAGAGCCGCAATGGTTTGCGGTTCACTCGACCACTTAGCGTCTCTCTGACGGGAAACGGAAAATTATCAGAGGAGAAAAATATGGAACTTAAAGTTATATCCGCCCAGGACCTCGCGAAAATGAATCCGGACAAAAGCTACTTCCTTCCCTGGAATGTGGATATGCTATACCAGGTAGAACCAGGGCTGAAAGAGATTGCCAATAAAGCATTGGCCTATAAAGGGCAAAAATTTGAAAAAAGACTGAACGCTTACACTAACGCGAAAGAAGAAGCAGAGCGGCTTGTTGGCTGGGGTGCCCGCGATCCGCGCTTGCGGAGCGAGGGGGCATGGGACTGTTTTTTCAACTACGTTTTGGATCAGTTGAATATCCCGCACGCTGATTCCATCTGAGAAGATACCGGGGTATCGAGCCTCCTTTGTGAACGGCTCCGGCGATCCTGGAGGTGGAAAACCCGCCTGAACAGGCCGCAGAGGTAGGGGACGGACCATACCGCAGGGGAGGGTGGTGAAGTACCCCCATGCCCCGCAGATCAAAGGGGGAGGGGGGGCACCCT
>CATNDT010000120.1 GCA_950097035.1 uncultured Oscillibacter sp. | reverse complement strand
CGGGTACTTCTTTCGGCGGAGTGTGAACTTTGTGGATACGAGTGTCAAGCGCGGCGATATTTACTATGCCGATCTCTCCCCGGTGGTGGGCAGCGAGCAGGGCGGCGTCCGGCCGGTTCTGATTATTCAGAACGACACCGGAAACCGTTACAGCCCCACCGTGATTGCGGCGGCCATTACTTCCCAGACCGGGAAGACCCGGCTGCCCACACATATCGACCTCCCCGTGGACCAGAGCTGCGGCCTGAGCCGGGATTCCGTGGTCCTGCTGGAGCAGGTGCGGACGCTGGATAAAAAGCGGCTTCGGGAGCGCATGGGCCATGTGGAGGAACATGTGATGGAAAAGGTGGATCTGGCCATCGCGGTCAGCTTCGGCTTGCCGCACGATCAGTTGGTGTGAATTGCCGTATCTCCCGGAGAGGAGAAGATCCTTTCCGGGAGAGCGGTTTCCCCTATACGAAGGAGGTACATAATGAAAAGGAACAAAAGACTTGCGCGGCTCGGGGCAATGCTGGTTCTGTGCGGTGTGCTGCTGACCACGGTCACCTTTGCGGCGGAGGCCGGCTCCGCTCAGGATCCCCTGGTAACCCTCAGCTACCTGAATGAGACGTTTTTGAATACGATCCTTGCCCGGGTGGATGAAAAGATCTCCGCCCGCAATGCCGGCATCATCCAGCAGCCGGGCGGGCAGACGGGGGCTGTCCCCGGGGCGGCCGCTGCGTCCGCCTTCACCGTGGTCACGCTCTCCAACGGGCAGACGCTGACGGGGGGAGTCGGCTGCGAGGTGATGCTGCGGGTGGGCACCGCTGTTTGCGTGGCCTCCTCCGCGCCGGGACTGATCGATGAGACCTCTGCCGCGGTGCTGAATAACAGCGGCGCGCTGGTGCAGAACCACCTCTATATGATGACCATTGAGGATCGGGGCGTCCGGGCCACAGCGGCCACCACCAAGCTGCTGGTGCGGGGGACGTATACCATTGCCTGAATCCATCCGGCCGTATAATCCCCGCCGCCTGTGCATATATTGGCACAGGCGGCTTTTTCGCGCATGGGGCAGATGTGGCGCGGGAGGGGAGGAAGCGGCAATGGACAAGTATTCGCTGCTATGGGACGGCAGGGCGGCAGGGGAGCTGACGGTGGAGCAGGAGGCCCTGTACACCTGGTTTGAGGCCCGCTGCCGCCTGCCGGGTGAGGGACTCTGGTGCGCCTGGGTCGCAGGCGAGGGCGGGGAGCTGCGGCTGGGTGTGCTGGAGCCGGCGGGAGAGGAGGCGTCCATCCGGCGGCGCTTTTCCCGCCGGATGACAGAGCCTCTTGGACGGCTGCTGCAGGGAGAGCTGCGGCCTGCCGCCGGAGAGGACAGGGAGGCGTGGGAGACCGTGCCGGACCCTGCGGCAGCGTTTCGATCCCCCTGGGTGCAAAAACGTCTGCGGGGGATCAAGGGCGCGCTTCTCCGCCGGGGAGAGGACAGCCGCCGGTATCTGGCGCTGCCATACGACAGACGGGGGCCCTTTCCTCTGACAACCCTTTTCTGCTTTGCCTGCATCCGCCATATCGGCGGCAAGGCCTATGCGGTGTTTGCCTTTGATGGGGAGGAGAAGCCGGTATTTCCCGGATGAAGCTTTTAGCCCGCAGAACTGGAAGACTGTAAAAAAATTTCCAAAAACAGAAATTATGTATACCACAATGGTTGGTTTTGTGTTACAATAGGGGTGGAATACGAAAAATGCCGGCAGTTTGCCGGCCAAAAGACTGGGAGGTCCTTTTATGAAGTGCCCGTTTTGTGGATACAGTGAGAGCAAGGTCATCGACTCCCGCCCCGCCGAAGAGGGTTCCAGTATTCGCCGCCGGAGGGAGTGCCTTTCGTGCAGCAAGCGTTTTACCACCTATGAGACGGTGGAGAGCCTGCCCATGGTGGTGATGAAGAAGGACGGCAGCCGCCAGAGCTTTGACCGGCGAAAGGTGCTGGCCGGAATGATCCGCGCCTGCGAGAAGAGGCCGGTGCCCCTGGCGGAGCTGGAGAAGATCGCCGGGGAGATCGAGCAGGATCTGCAAAACGGCATGGAACGGGAATTCAGCACCGAGGACGTGGGAGAAAAGGTGATGGAGCGGCTGCGGAAGGTGGACCAGGTGGCCTACGTCCGGTTTGCCTCGGTATACCGCCAGTTCAAGGATATTGACACATTTAAGGAAGAGCTGAATAAACTGTTATTGGAGAACGGTTAAAAAATATTTCGGGCGCTGAACTGCTCCATCTCCGCCAGCAGACGCAGCTGCTCCAGCAGTCCGGCCAGCTCCGCCTGAAACTCCGAGGGTTCCCGGGCGGCGGCAAAGGCCGCACAGCGGCGGTACATGGTTTCTGCCTCGTCCACGGCGTTGTGCTGGGATACGATGTGGAGATAGGTTTGCCGGCGGCTCCAGTCGCCGTAGCTGTCCTGCAGGGCGGACGAGGCCTCGGCCCAATGCTCTGATCGCGCCATTTCACCGGCCTGCTGCAGCTGCATTTGCCAGCGGGCGGTGTCCGATGCGATGCGGCTGCCGTTCCAAAGGGAAAAGGCCAAAATACCTGCCAGCAGGGTCAGAGGCAGCAGGATTCCTTTCAAGCGGAGTCCTCCTTTATCACACAGGATATTCGGCCCTGTTCGTCCAGGGTCAGGAGAAATACATCTTTGGGTGAGCCCAGCTGCCGTTCACGCAGCTGAATATCCAGCCAGGCGCGGTCCTTTCCGCATGCAAAGAGATTTCGCTGCAGCACGCGCCCGTCGTTAATCAGGATGGTTGGCAGTGCCGTATCGTCCTCCACATTCAGGCGGAGCTGGGCGGCAGTGGGGGGCTGTTGACGTGTCCAGGGCAGAACAGACAATTGCCCCGAGTTTTCCAGCACAGCGTATTTTACATCCTCCACCGAGGAGATACCCTGGCCCCGAAGCTCTTCCAAAAGTTCGTCCAGGGTGTAGCGGTTTTTCCGCATGGCGGATTGCTGCAGCACACCCTCCCGAATTAAAACGACAGGGGTACCGCACACCAGCTCCCGAAACCGCAGACTCCGAAGAGATATCTGGCTCATCAGCATAGAGAGGGCCAGCAGCGTTAAAATGGGGATCACGCCGGCCAGCAGTGGAATGCCAAAGTCCTGCATGGGCACGGTGGCGAGGTCCGAGATCATCATCGTCAACACCAGCTCGCTGGGCTCCAGCTCGCCGATTTGGCGCTTGCCCATCAATCGCAGGCCGGTCATAATGAGAAAATAGAGGATTACGGTGCGTGCGAAAGCGGTCATCATAGGCGGTTCCCTCCGGTTTATTATTGTGTGCCGCCGCTGTGAAATTATTCCGGGATAACGCCTCCCATCGGGAGGTTTTATCATATAGGAAGCGCAGAGGGAAAGGAGGATATGGGTTTACCCATCATAAGCGCCAGAGCCTGTAGCTGCAAAGGCTTTACAGGATGACGAGGTGAGGGGAGTATCGAAAATTCGGCGGATGCCCCTCCGTAGCCCGTGGGTGCGTAACGCGAGCCGGCAAATATGCGGGTGACCGCAAAACAAAGGGGCCGCGGCCACGGAACAAGCGACAAATCTCCTGCGCGTTTGTCCTTTTGAATCATTCAGGAGGATATAGTTATGTGTGGAATTATTGGATTTGCGGGAAAAGAGATGCAGGTCGCGCCCATCCTGCTGGACGGCCTGGAGCGGATGGAATACCGGGGGTATGACTCCGCCGGCATTGCGGTCCGCTCAGGAGAGCGGAGGCTGCAGGTGAAAAAAGCCAAGGGGCGGCTTCAGGTGTTGTTGGACCTGACGCACGGCGGAGCGGACCTGGAGGGGACGCTGGGCATCGGCCACACCCGCTGGGCCACCCACGGTGAGCCCAACGATGCCAACGCCCACCCCCATATCAGCGAAAACGGCAGCATTGCCCTGGTGCACAACGGCATCATTGAAAATTACCTGGATATTAAAGAGCACCTTGTGAAGCTGGGCGTCCATTTTACCTCTGACACCGACTCTGAGGTGGTGGCCCAGCTGCTGGAGTACCATTACAACGAGTGCCGCAATATGCTGGAGGCCGTAGGCCGGGTGCTGCGGCGGATTGAGGGCTCCTATGCCTTCGGGATCATCTGCTCCGATTACCCCAATGCCCTGATCGCCGCCCGCAAGGACAGTCCGCTGATCCTTGGCCGCGGTGAAAACGGCAATTTTATCGCCTCAGACGTTACGGCCATTATCAAGCACACCCGGGACGTGATCTATATGGATGACGGTGAGATCGCCGTCGTAACCGCTGAGAGCGTGGATGTGTTTGATGACGAGCTGATTCCGGTACATAAAAAGCATCATAAAGTGGACTGGGATGTCTCTGCGGCGGAAAAGGGCGGATATGCCCACTTCATGTTTAAAGAGATTCTGGAGCAGCCGGAGGCCATTCAAAAAACGGTCTCTCCCCGCATCCGGAACGGACGCGTGGTGCTGGACGATATTAAGCTGACCGCGGAGTACGCCGGAGAGATCTCCCATATCTATATGGTGGCCTGCGGCTCCGCCTATCATGCGGGTGTTGTGGGAAAATATGTGTGGGAGCGGCTGCTGCGGCGGCCTGTGGAGGTGGTGCTGGCCTCCGAATTCCGCTACAGCCAGCCGCTGGTGGATGAGCACACGCTGGTCATCACCATCAGTCAGTCCGGTGAGACGCTGGACACCATGGCCGCCCTGCGGGAGGCGAAACGCCTGGGGGGCAGGACGCTGGCCATCTGCAACGTGGTGGGCAGCTCCATTGCCCGGGAGGCGGACGACGTGCTGTATACCTGGGCCGGCCCCGAGATCGCCGTGGCCACCAGCAAGGGGTACTCTACCCAGCTGGCGGCGCTGGATCTGGTGGGATTGTATCTGGCGGATCTGCTGGGCACCATAGAGCCTGCGGAGTACAATGCGATTCTGGCAGAGCTGCAGGCGCTGCCGGAGAAGATGCGCCGGTATCTTGCAGACTATGAGAGCACCCAGTATTTCGCCTCCCGCTACTTTAACCACAGCTCTGTGTTCTTCATTGGCCGGAATCTGGATTACGCTATGGGGCTGGAGGGCTCTTTGAAGCTGAAGGAGATCAGTTATATCCACTCGGAGGCCTATGCCTCAGGCGAGCTGAAGCACGGCACCATCTCCCTGATCGAGCCCGGGACGCTGGTGGTGGCGCTGGGAACCTATGGCCCCCTGTTCGACAAAGCCATGAGCAATGTGGTGGAGGTAAAGGCCCGGGGAGCGGAGGTGCTGGCGGTCACGACGGAGGCTTTCCGGGAGAAGATGGAGAAGACGGCCGACGCGGTAATCTCCGTGCCGGAGACGCACCCTGTTCTCCAGCCATCCCTCGGCATTGTGCCCCTGCAGCTCTTCGCCTACTATGTGGCGCTGCAGCGGGGCTGTGATATCGATAAGCCCAGAAATCTGGCAAAATCCGTCACGGTGGAGTGACCCGGTTGCCCGCGTCGGTTCAGACGCGGGCAATTTTTTTTTAAAACCTATTGACTCTCACCCCGGGGGAGGGCGTATGCTGTTTTCGAGCTCAAGGATCACATCGATGTGGAGGATCACCTATGCTGAAAATCGGCGAATTTTCAAAGCTGTCCAGAGTCAGCATCCGTCTGCTGCGCCAGTACGACGAGAGCGGCCTGCTCACCCCGGAGACCACCGACGCTTTTACCGGCTACCGGTATTACAGTGAATACCAGCTGCTTACGGCAAATCGCATTACAGCACTAAAGGAGATGGGATTTACACAAGCCGCCATTTCCGAAGTACTGGACTGTTACGACGATACGGCGGCGCTGGAGCGGGGCCTGAGACTGAAACGGGCGGAGGCGGCCGCCTCGCTGGAGGAGGCGGAGCGGCGGCTGCGGCTTCTGGACACAGCCATAGAACGGCTGAGAAAGGATGAAAACCAGATGAAGTACGATGTAACTGTCAAAACATTGCCGGAGCGGTATGTGGCCAGCGTCCGGCAGATTATCCCCGGCTATGACCGGGAGGGGGACCTGTGGCAGATCTACTGTGAGGAGACGGCCCGGATGAATGTTCAGGATGGGGAGACCATGCTCTGCACCGCCGTTTACCATGACGGCGAATACAGGGAGGCCGACGTGGATGTGGAGATCCAGAAGACGGTGAAAGGGACGTATCCCGACACGGAGCATGTGAAGTTCAAAACCGTTCCGGCAGTGCAGGTGGCCTCCGCCACGTTCCGGGGCAGATATGACCAAATCAGCGAGGTCAACAAGGCTGTGGCCGCCTGGGTGCGGGACAACGGCTGGGAGTTTGCCGGGAAGTTCTTCAACATCTATCACGTCAGCCCCCACGAGACCCGAAACCCGGACGAATTTCTGACTGAGGTCTGTTATCCCGTGAGACGGAGGTAAACCGGACCGGCAGGGCGGATACTCCGCCCTGCCGGCGGACAAAACCGCAGGCCGGCAACTGCACGGATGGGCCTGAGGGAAAGGGGAGGAAAACTATGGCTTTTGATTTTAAAAAGGAGTATCGGGAGTTCTATCTTTCGAAAGAGACACCGGAGATCGTAACAGTGCCGGCGATGCACTATGTGGCGGTGCGGGGCCGGGGAGACCCCAATGAGGCGGGCGGCGCTTACCAACGGGCCATCGGCGTTTTGTATGCCGTGGCCTACACGCTGCGGATGAGCGGCAAGAGCGGCCACCGGATAGAGGGATTTTTTGACTATGTGGTTCCGCCGCTGGAGGGCTTTTGGAGGCAGGAGGGCATGGAGGGATTCGATGGCCGGAATAAGGCCGCATTTCACTGGATTTCCGTTATCCGCCTGCCGGATTTTGTAACGGAGGCAGAGCTTGCCTGGGCGGCGGAGACCGCATCCGGTAAAAAGGGGATAGACTGTTCTGCCGCAGAGTTCCTCACTGTGGAGGAGGGGGTGTGCGTGCAGACGCTGCATGTTGGCCCCTTTGATGAGGAGGCGCGGTCAGTGGCGCGGATGGACGCCTTCATACGGGAGCAGGGGTATGCCAGCGACCTGACCGGCAAGCGGCTGCACCATGAAATCTACCTCTCCGATGCCAGAAGGGTCCCGCCGGAGCGACGGAGAACCGTCATCCGCCACCCTGTCCGCAGGATCTGATACAGCCGGGCGGACGTTTGGAAAGTCCGCCCGGTTTTTTCTTGACATATATAGATATTCGATATATAATATATAGAAGATCTATATAAAGGGGGAGGCAACATGGAGCTGGACAAGGGTCTGGTCAGCGGCAGTATGGGGATGCTGGTGATGAAGCTGCTGGCGGACGGGGACAAATACGGCTATGAGATGATCGAGGAGCTGCGCCGCCGCAGCGACAACACTTTTCATCTGAAAGCGGGAACGCTGTATCCGCTGCTGCACGGCCTGGAGGAGAAGGGGCTGGTGACCGCCTACGAGGGGGAGGCCGCCGCCGGAAAACCCAGGCGCTATTACCATTTGACAAACCAGGGCCGCAGGGCCCTGCAGGAGAAGGAGGCCGCCTGGGACGCCTATGCCGGGGCGGTGACAAGGGTTTTGAGAGGGGGCGCCTGCTGTGCCGGAGTATAGGACGATCCGGGAATATCTGGACAGGGTGGAGGAGCAGATCCGCTGGCGGCGGGCCCGGCCCGTTGTGTCGCTGGAGCTGCGCCGCCATCTGGAGGATCAGCGGGACAGCTTTGTGGCGGCGGGGAAAGGCCCGGAGGAGGCGGAGTTCCTGGCGGTGGAGGAGATGGGGGACCCGGTGGCCGTGGGCACGGAGCTGGACCGGCTCCACCGGCCAAAGCCCCAGTATGGGCTGTTGGTGCTGACCGCCGCGCTGGCCTGTGCGGGAGCCTGCCTGCGGGTGCTGCTCACCGCCGGGCAGGGATTTGAATCTCACAGCCCGTTGATGGCGGTGCTGGCGCTGGTTTTGGGAACCGCCGCGCTGCTGGCAGGCTATTTTCTGGACTGCTCGCGGCTGTTCTGTCATGCGGGGGCTGTGTATATTGGAGTGCTGGCGGCCGGCGTGCTGTTCCTCTGGCTGTCTCCCACCCGAAACAATGCCAGCTATTATACCCGGTATCTGGTTCAGCTCTATCCAACAGCCTATGCCCTGTGGCTGTATCACTGCAGGGGCAGGGGCTGGCAGGGCTATTTTATGGCTGTGGCCGGGGGCGTCCCGCCGGCGGTGGTTTGCATGCTGGCGCCCAGCA
>CATNDT010000119.1 GCA_950097035.1 uncultured Oscillibacter sp. | reverse complement strand
GTCTCAGAGGCGGGGGCCTCCGTATACTCCGCAAGCCAGCTGGCGGCGGAGGAGTTCCCTCAGTTTGACGTGAATCTCCGCTCCGCCGTGTCCATCGCCCGGCGGCTCCAGGACCCCCTGGCGGAGCTGGTGAAGATTGACCCCAAGGCCATCGGCGTGGGGCAGTATCAGCACGACATGCCGCCAAAGCGGCTGGGTGAGGCGCTGGACGGCGTGGTGGAGGACTGCGTAAACGCCGTGGGCGTGGACGTGAACACCGCCTCCCCCTCCCTGCTGCAGCGGGTGGCGGGCCTCAACGGGACCACGGCCAAAAACGTGGTGGCCTACCGGGAGGAAAACGGCCCCTTCACCTCCCGCAGGCAGATCCTGAAGGTGCCGAAGCTGGGGCCCAAGGCCTTCCAGCAGTGCGCCGGCTTTTTGCGGGTGCCGGAGAGCAAGTCCGCCCTGGACAACACCGCCGTCCACCCGGAGAGCTACGCCGCGGCGGAGCAGCTGCTGGCCCTCACGGGCCACACCCTGGCGGATGTGCAGGCCGGGCGGCTTGCGGATCTGCCCGCCCAGGTGCGCTCCTACGGTGAGGAGAGGGCCGCGGCGGACTGCGGCGTGGGCGTGCCCACCCTGCGGGATGTGGTGAGCGAGCTGATGAAGCCGGGCCGGGACATCCGGGACGACCTGCCCCAGCCCATTCTCCGCACCGACGTGCTGGAGATGAAGGACTTGAAGCCCGGCATGGTGCTGACGGGTACCGTCCGCAACGTCATCGACTTTGGCGTGTTTGTGGACATCGGCGTCCACCAGGACGGACTGGTGCATATCTCCCAGGTGGCGGACAAATTCATCAGGCATCCCTCAGAGGCCGTGTCCGTAGGGGATGTGGTGAAGGTGAAGGTGCTGGAGGTGGACGAGAAAAAGAAGCGGATCAGCCTCTCCATGCGGCAGACGCCCGGGAAGTGACGGTTCGGAAATAGCATAAGAACAAATTATAGTAAATATTATCATTTTGAGCTTTACTTATGATGTGCACCTCGCTATAATGGGAAAGGTTCGGGCTCCGCAAGAGGTCAACCTTAAAAGTACAGAGCACAAAATAGACCGGAAGGATGTTTGAAATGTCAAATTGCGCCATAGTGGGCATCAACTGGGGCGACGAGGGCAAGGGCCGCATGGTGGACCTGCTGACACGGGACTACGACGTGGTGGTCCGCTACCAGGGCGGCGGCAACGCCGGTCACACGGTGATTAATGAAAAGGGAAAATTTGCCCTGCACCTGCTGCCCTCCGGCATTTTTCGAGGCGGCGTGGTAAACGTGCTGGGCAATGGCGTGGCCGTGGACTGCGAGAGCTTGTGGAATGAGTTGCAGGATGTGATCGCCCAGGGCGTGTCCATCACCCCGGAGAATCTGAAGATCAGCGACCGGGCCTCGCTGCTGCTGCCCTGGCACCGGGATTTGGACTCCCTGGAGGAGGCCCGCCTGGCGGATAAAAAATACGGCTCCACCAAACAGGGCATCGCCCCCTTCTATTCAGACAAATACCAGAAGAAGACCGTTATGGCCGGAGAGCTGCTGTATCCGGAGAAGCTCTGGGAGCATCTGGAGGGGATTCTGGAGTGGAAGAACCTGACACTGGAAAAAGTATACGGTGCAAAGCCCTATACCATGGCGGATCTGCGGGCCTGGGTGGCGGACTTTGGCGAGAAGATCCGCCCCTTTGTCTGCGACACCGGCGCCTTTTTGCGGCAGGCCCAGGCAGAGAAGAAGAGCATCCTGTTTGAGGCCCAGCTGGGCTCTCTGCGGGATCTGGACTACGGCATCTATCCCTATACCACCTCCTCCAACGCCATCGCGGCCTATGCCCCGGTGGGCTCCGGCCTGCCCTCCGTCCGGCTGGATGAGATCGTGGGCGTGGTGAAGGCCTACTCCTCCTGCGTGGGCGAGGGCCCCTTTACCTGCGAGTGGTTTGGCCCGGAGGCGGAGAAGCTGCGGGAGGCGGGCAACGAGTACGGAGCCAAAACGGGCCGTCCCCGCCGGGTGGGCCCCATCGATATCGTGGCCACCCGCTACGGCGTCCAGTGCCAGGGAGCGACCAACATCGCCCTGACCAAGCTGGATGTGTTGAGCTACATGGATAAAATTCCCGTCTGCGCCCGCTATGAGCTGGCCGGCCGGCAGACGGACGACTTCCCCTTCCCCGCCGTTTTGCCGGATGCAAAGCCGGTGGTGGAGTACCTGGACGGCTGGCAGTGCGATATCTCCGGCGTGCGGAGATGGGAGGATTTGCCCCAGGCCGCCCGGCGGTATGTGGAGTATGTGGAAAAGGAGATCGGCTGCCGCATCGGCTACGTCTCCGTGGGTCCGGAGCGGGACTCCATCATCATCAGATAACGGATAGAAACAGAAGAGGAACTGCCAATGAAAGACCGCTATGAATCCCCTCTCTCCTCCCGGTATGCCTCGGCGTTTATGCTGGAGCTCTTCTCCGCCGCCACCCGCATCCAGACCTGGCGGCGGCTGTGGGTGGCGCTGGCCCGGGCGGAGCATAATTTGGGGCTGCCCGTCACCGGTGAGCAGGTGGCGGAGCTGGAAGCCCACATCACCGATATCGACTATGACTGCGCGGCGGCCCGGGAGAAAGAGGTCCGTCACGACGTGATGGCCCATGTCTACACCTATGGCAAGGCGGCCCCCTCCGCCGCGGGTATCATCCACCTGGGGGCCACCAGCTGCTACGTCACCGACAACGCGGATCTCATCCTATACCGGGAGGGGCTGCGGTATCTCCGGGGAGAGCTGCTGGCGGTGCTGGCCAACCTGGCCCGGTTTGCGGAGGCGCACAAGGCCACCCCAACTTTGGGCTACACCCACTATCAGCCCGCCCAGCTGGTCACTGTGGGCAAGCGGGCCACGCTCTGGATGCAGGACCTGCTGGCGGATCTGGAGGAGCTGGACTTTGTGCTGGGCAGCCTGAAATTCCTGGGCTGCCGGGGTACCACCGGCACCGAGGCCAGCTTTATGGAGCTCTTTGAGGGGGACGGGGCCAAAATCGATGAGATGAACCGGCAGATCTCTGCGGAGTTCGGGTTTGCTCAGTGCTATGCCGTGTGTGGCCAGACCTATCCCCGAAAGGTGGACAGCCGGATCTTAAACGTCCTCTCCTCCATTGCCCAGAGCTGCTACCGCATGGCAAACGACCTCCGTCTCCTCCAGCACGACCGGCAGGTGGAGGAGCCCTTTGAAAAGAACCAGATTGGCTCCTCCGCCATGGCCTATAAGCGCAACCCCATGCGGTGTGAGCGTATTTGCTCCTTGAGCCGGTATCTCATGGCGGATGCCATAAATGCGCCCATGACCGCCTCCGTCCAGTGGCTGGAGCGGACGCTGGACGACTCCGCCAACCGCCGTATCTCCATGCCGGAGGGGTTCCTCTGCGCCGACGCCGTTTTGCGCCTGGCGCAAAACGTCACCGACGGGCTTCATGTCAACGAGAAGGTGGTGGACAGGACGGTGCGGGAGTATCTGCCCTTTATCGCCACAGAGAATCTGATGATGGAGGGGGTCAAGCGGGGCGGCGACCGGCAGGCGCTGCACGAGATTATCCGCACCTGCTCCATGGCGGCTACCGCAAAGATGAAGGAGGGGGAGCCCTGCGACCTGCTGGCGCGTCTGGCGGCAGAGCCGGCCTTCGGCATGACGGAGGCGGAGATGGAGGCCGTGCTGGAGCCGAAGCTGTACATTGGCCGCTGTGCCGGACAGGTGGAGGCCTTCCTCGCGCAGGTGCGGCCGCTGCTGGCCGGTGCGGCCCGGGAGAGGCCGGAGATCGACCTTTAAGCGGGGCGAAGGGGCTGTTTAGCCTGCTGTATCCGAAAAAATCCCGCCGCGGAAGCGGCGGGATTTTGTGTGTTTTGCCGTTGACAAATGCCCGCCTGCGGTGATACACTGCAAACATCAATTTAATCATCAGCAAAGGTGTTGATGGAGAAAAGTACCGCGGACGTTCCGTTTCAGTGAGCGGGGGACAGTGGAAACCCCGTAACAAAGAATCCGTGGGAAGAACACTCCGTAGCTGCAATCTGAACGCGGGTTACCGTTAGTAAGTGCGACGGGCTGTGACCGTTATATCACACGGGCTTGTTGGAGCCTTGAAAGAGGTGGCGTCCCATTGGGAGGCAAATTAGGTGGCACCGCGGATAGCAGCTATTCGTCCTAAAATTTTAGGATATAGCTGCGTTTTATTTTATTTGGAGGTGCCTGTATGTGTACGATTATGGGATTTTCCAGGAAGACGCTGACCCGGGAGGAGATCGGGCCCTATCTGGACCGCACGGAGTCCCGGGGGCCGGATATGAGCCGCGTGGTGGAAACGCCCTCCGGCTGGCTGTGTTTTCAGCGGCTCTCCATCATGGGCCTTGACGAGAGCGGGATGCAGCCCTTTACGCTGGGGGAGGACCTGGTGGTCTGCAACGGCGAGATCTACGGTTTTCGCCCCCTGAAGCGGCAGCTGGCGGAAAAGGGATACGCCTTTCAAAGCGGCAGCGACTGCGAGGTGCTGCTCCCCCTCTTCCGTGAGTACGGCCTTGGGATGTTCTCCCGGCTGGACGCGGAGTTTGCTCTGATTATTTACGATGCCGCCACAGACTCCCTCATCGCCGCCCGGGATCCCATCGGCATCCGGCCGCTGTTCTACGGGTATGACCGCGCCGGCGGCATCGTCTTTGCCAGCGAGGCTAAAAACCTGGTGGGTCTCTGCCGGGAGATCTGCCCCTTCCCCCCCGGCCACTACTACGCCTACGGCAAGTTTGTCCGCTACGCGGACCTCACCGCGGTGCAGAGCTGCTGCCGGGACGATCTGGAGGCGGTCTGCCGCAACATCCGCAACAAGCTCATCGCCGCTGTGGACAAACGGCTGGACGCCGACGCGCCGGTGGGCTTCCTCCTCTCCGGCGGGCTGGACTCCTCCCTGGTGTGCGCCATCAGCTCCATTGTGCTGGGGAAGAAGATCCGCACCTTTGCCATTGGCATGGATACCGACGCCATCGATTTGAAATACGCCCGGGAGGCCGCCGCTTTTATCGGGGCGGACCACCGGGAGGTCATTATGACGCGGGAGGATGTGGTCCAATCGCTGGATGGGCTCATTGCGCTTCTTGGCACTTGGGACATCACCACCATCCGGGCCAGTATGGGCATGTACCTCTGCTGCAAGGCCATCCATGAGCAGACGGATATCCGGGTGATCCTCACCGGTGAGATCAGCGACGAGCTGTTTGGCTATAAATACACCGACTTTGCCCCGGATGCGGAGGCCTTTCAGCAGGAGGCCAAAAAACGGGTGGACGAGATCTATATGTATGACGTTCTGCGGGCGGACCGCAGTATCTCCGCCAACTCTCTGGAGGCCCGGGTGCCCTTTGGCGATTTGGATTTTGTAAAGTACGTGATGAGCGTTGACCCCAGACTGAAGATGAACACCTACGGCATGGGCAAATACCTGCTGCGCCACGCCTTTGAGAACGACCGCCTCCTGCCGGAGGAAATCCTCTGGCGGCAGAAGGCGGCCTTCTCGGACGCAGTGGGCCACTCCATGGTGGACGATTTGAAGGCCTATGCCGAGGAGACCTATACGGATGCGGAATTTGAGATCCGGCGGCAGCAGTACGCCTATCACTGCCCGCCCTTTACCAAGGAGAGCCTGCTGTACCGGGAGATTTTTGAAAAGCACTATCCCGGCCAGGCCCGGATGATCAGCGATTTCTGGATGCCCAACAGAGCCTGGAAGGGCTGTGATGTAAACGACCCCTCCGCCCGGGTGCTTGCAAACTACGGCGCCAGCGGCGAATGACAGAAGAGCGTCAATTTTGCTGGAGTATAGGAGTATAGAGTATGAGAGTATTGGAGGATACGAGTATGACCGCGATGAAACTTCCCGAACTGTTCGGCAGCCAGGTTTTTAACGAGGATACCATGAAGGAGCGCCTCTCCTCCGCGTCCTACGGCGCGTGGAAGAAGTGTGTCACCGAGGGCACGTCTCTGGACATCTCCACCGCCAACGAGATCGCCGAGGCCATGAAGCAGTGGGCTGTGGAGAAGGGCGCCACCCACTACACCCACTGGTTTCAGCCCATGACCGGCGTCACCGCCGAAAAGCACGACAGCTTTATTGACCCCGTGGGCGGCGGTAAGATCGTCATGGAGTTTTCCGGCAAGGAGCTGGTCCGGGGCGAGCCGGACGCATCCTCCTTCCCCTCCGGCGGCCTGCGGGCCACCTTTGAGGCCCGGGGCTACACCGCCTGGGACCCCACCGCCTTCGCCTTTATCAAGGAGGGGTCTTTGTGCATCCCCACCATCTTCTGCTCCTATTCCGGCCACGCCCTGGATAAAAAGACCCCCCTGCTGCGGTCTATGGATGAGGTCTCCCGGCAGGCCATCCGCATTCTGCGGCTCTTTGGCGACAAAGAAACCAGGCGCGTCACCGCCCAGGTGGGTCCGGAGCAGGAGTATTTCCTGATCGATAAAGAGCTCTACAACCGGCGCAAGGACCTGCGGATGACGGGCCGGACGCTCTTTGGCGCCAGGCCCCCTCGCGGCCAGGAGCTGGACGACCACTACTTTGGGGCCATCAAGCCCCGTGTGGCGGCGTATATGAAGGACCTGGACGAGACGCTGTGGGCCCTGGGCATTCCCTCCAAGACCAAGCACAACGAGGTGGCCCCCTCCCAGCACGAGATGGCCCCCATCTACACCGACGCCAACGCCGCCTGCGACCAGAACCAGCTGGTGATGGAGATGATGAAAAAGGTGGCGGACCGCCACGGCCTGGTGTGCCTGCTGCATGAAAAGCCCTTTGCCGGGGTGAACGGCTCCGGCAAGCACGATAACTGGTCTCTTGGCACCGACACAGGCAAAAACCTCTTCAAGCCCGGCTCCACCCCCAGCCAGAACGCCCGCTTCCTGCTGTTTTTGGCTGCCTTCATCAAGGGTGTGGACGACTATCAGGACTTTCTGCGGACCACAGTGGCCTTTCCGGGCAATGACCACCGCCTGGGCGCTCAGGAGGCGCCTCCCGCCGTGATTTCCATTTTCCTGGGCGACGAGCTCAACGCCGTGGTGGAGTCCATCATCCAGGGCACCCAGTTTAAGGATGCCGGCAAGCGCACACTCCAGATCGGCGTGGATGTGCTCCCCTCTATCCGCCAGGACAACACCGACCGCAACCGAACCTCCCCCATGGCCTTCACCGGCAATAAGTTTGAGTTTCGGATGTTGGGCTCCTCCCAGTCCATTTCCGGCCCCAACATTGCCTTGAACACCATCATGGCCGAGGAGCTGAAGCAGTTTGCCGACCAGCTGGAGGGCTCTGCCGATTTCCAGGCCGACCTCTCCGCCCTGATCAAAAAGACCTTTACCGAGCACCAGCGCATCATCTTCAACGGCAACGGGTATGACGACGCCTGGATTGCCGAGGCGGAGAAGCGGGGCCTCTGCAACCTCAAGTCCGCCGCGGACGCCCTGCCCGCCTACGTGGCCCCCAAAAATGTGGAGCTGTTTGTCAAGCACGGCATCTACACCCGGGAGGAGATTCAGGCCCGGTATGAGATCCATGTGGAGAACTACACCGCCGTGCTCTCCATTGAGGCCAGCACGATGATCGATATGATCCGCCACGATATCCTGCCCGCCGTCTCCGAGTATGCCGCGGAGCTCTGCGATCGGGCAAGCGGCAAGCAGAGCCATGGCGTGCCCTGCGGCTATGAGACCGGCACAGCTAAGGAGATTGGAGAGCTGACGGACCGCCTGGTGAACGCCTGCACCGCCCTGGTAGCAGGCCTGGAGGGTGTTCCCGCCGGCCCCGAGGAGGCCATGCGCTACTGCCACGACGTGCTGATTCCCGGTATGGCCACCGCCCGGACCGTGGTGGATACGCTGGAGGTAGTGACTGCCGCCCGGTACTGGCCCATGCCCGTGTACAGCGAGCTGCTGTTTTCTGTTTGATAATAACGGCAATTGAGCGCCGATGACCCGCAAGGGCCGCGGAGATCCATTTGAGGATCTCCGCGGCCCTCTTTCTGATGCGCTGCGAAAAGGGCCGGACGGCAGCACCGCAGAAGAGAAGTGTGATAAACTCATGTATAATTTCAGAAAACAGGGAAAAACAAGGGTGAAAAATTATATTGTGAGGAGGCGGCGGAATGGCCGGAGGAATGATTACAGAGCAGGCGGTTTTGGCGTTT
>CATNDT010000118.1 GCA_950097035.1 uncultured Oscillibacter sp. | reverse complement strand
TCCGGGAACAGGAGGAAGCGCTGGAAAACCTCCCGCCGCCAGCCGAAGCATTCCAGAAAAAGACCGATAAAATCTCTTCCGCGTGGAGAAAGCTGGCCGCATTCCTGAAAAAGCCACTGAAACCCAAGGTGAAGCCAGAGGTAGACGAAAAAGCGCATCAAAAGGTGGTAAGTACCCTCAAAAGCATCCGCAGCATGGCGGTCAAAACGCTGGGGGTCATCGGAATCGGGTTTTCGTTTGTCCGGATGAACGAGCTGGCGGAGGAATTCAACGGCGTGAACGACATGATCCGCAACGCCACGCGGGATCTTGGCGATCAGGCGGAGATCCAGCAATCGATTCTAAAATCCGCCAATGAAATGAAGTCCTCCTACGCCGATACCGCGAAGATCGTAAGCAATCTGGTGCAGGAAAGCCCGGACCTGTTTGGCTCGGTGGACGAAGCGGCCGAGTTTGCCGCGCTGACCACCAAACTGTTCAAATCCACCGGCAAGAGCCAGGAGGAAATCAACGGCCTTCAGGAAGCGATCAACAAGTCGTTCGCCAAAGGGATCGTCGATTCCGAAACCATTAACCAGCTTTACGAAAAGGCCCCGGATGCAATCAATATGATTGCGGAAAGTCTTGGAGTGGCCAAAGAGGACCTCTCCAAAATGGCGACAGATGGGACGCTGAAGGTTGCGGACCTAAAAAATGCGTTTGTCTCCAACGCCGATGTGATCAATCGGAAGTTTGACGAATTGGATTTCAGTATCTCCGACGCACTGCTCAACATCCGGAACCAATGGGGGTACTGGCTGGATCAGATCAACAGCACGACCGGTCTCACCAAAAATATCGGCAAGTTCATGGTGGAGGCGTTTTCCAAAGGAATGGCGGGGCTCCACAAGACGATCGGGTATGTCGAACGGCTCTCCAAACTGGTAGGCGGCTACGGCAACCTGCTCAAGCTGGTCGCGGCAATCGCCGCAGGCATCTTCGTTGCCCTGAAAGCGGACAAGATCATCGGGTTTCTGAAAATTGCAAAAAGCACGCTGGGCGGGATCGGCGGTCTGCTCAAGGGGGCCAACCTCAAGATTATGGCGATTGCCGCAGTGGTCGCAGCGTTGCTCCTGATTGTGGACGATTTTATCAACTTCATGAAGGGCAATGACAGCGTAATTGGCTCGTTGTTTGAAAAGGCCGGAATTGACGCGGACAAGGCCCGGAAGGCGATTCAGGCCGCATGGAACTTCCTCACGGGGTTTCTGCTCTCTGCCAGAGCCGCGGCAAACACGTCCCGGTGGACCTCTCCCCGGTACTTCTCCTTCTGCACTCTCGGGTGGATCGTGAGGCACGCGATGGGATAGCGGTTGTAAATCTCCAGCAGCCGCCCAAACTCCTCCGGGCTCTGAATACCCAGCCGGGTCTTCACGGACACGGAGACCTTCACGTGGGAGAACACCTCGTCAAAAAAGCGGTCCAGCTCCCCGGGCCGGGCCAGAAACCCCGCGCCCTTTCCCTTGGCGGTGACTGTGCCGGAGGGACACCCCAGGTTCAGGTTTACCTCCCGGTATCCCATATCCCCCAGCACCTCCGCCGCCCAGATCAGGTCCCCGGCCCGGCAGGTCATCACCTGGGGCACCTGACAGAGGTCCCCGCCGTTGGCCGGGTCGATCTCCCGGCGGTCCCGGGGCGTGAGGATGTGCTGGGGCGTGGGGGAGAAAAAGGGGATGAAGTACCGGTCCACACCGCCGAAAAACGCGTGCCACACCCGGCGGAACACCACCTTTGTGATACCGTCCAGAGGGGCAAAATCACAGCGCACGGTCATTTAAGCCTCTCATCCCACTCCGCCTGGCGGAAGCCAAGCAGCACAAAGTCCTCCCCCACCAGAAGGGGCCGCTTCACCAGCATACCGTCCGTGGCCAGCAGCCGCAGCTGCTCCGCCTCGTCCATCTGCGGAAGCCTGTCCTTCAGCCCCAGCGCCCTGTACTGCAGTCCGCTGGTGTTAAAGAATTTTTTCAGCGGCAGCCCGCTGCGCCGCCACCAGCTCTCCAGCTCCTCCGCCGTGGGATTTTCCAGCTTAATGTCCCGGGCCTCACAGGGAACTCCTTTGGCGTCCAGATACGCCTTCGCCTTTTGACAGGTGGTGCACTTGGGATAGTGAATGAATATCATGGCCGGTCCTCCTCCATCACGCTGCGTCTATATCCTGACCGCTCTTCTGCAGCAATCTGATTTTGCTTATCCTATCATATAAAGCTTGCCTTTTCAAGACAGACCGCGTGAAACAGACGCCGGCAAGGCCGCAGAGCAAAAGGGGACGGCCTCACAGACCGTCCTCCTCTATCTCATCTTCCTCATCTTCCCCGCCCGGCTGGGAGATCACGCTCTCCTCCGCCTCGGCCCGGACCCGCTCCAGCACCCGGCGGGCCATCCTGAAATTTCTCTGCTCCATAAAGGCCAGTGCGTCCGTCGTCCCGTTGAACAGAAGAAAATAGCTGTCTCTGTAGTCCATATAATCATCACCTCCCGTATATTTTAGGACATATTGTCCATTAATTCAATAGGACAATATGTACAAAATATACTGGTGCCGGGTGATAATATGAAATTGAGGATCAGAGATCTGCGGGAAGATGCCGATCTGACGCAAAAGGCACTGGCCGCCGAACTACTGTGCGATCAAAGCCTCTATTCCAAATATGAGCGCGGTGAACGCCCGCTGCCTCTAGAATTGGCGGACCGCCTGGCAGACTACTTCGGCACCAGTGTGGACTATATCATGGGCCGAACCGACGTCAGCACTCCGTATCCGCCCGGCAAACGGAGATAGGCCGCCGCCCTGACACGTAAGACGGCAGGCCCGGACTGTTCCCGGCTCACATTGCCGCCAAGGCGCGAAAAAAAGCTGGAAATCCCCCATGGAACGTGGTATGATATGCCAAATCACTGTTATGATATGAAATGGAGGAGAGCCTATGCTCACTTTGTTAAAGGGCGGCTCTGTGGTCTCCGCCGCCGGCGTAAAACGGGCCGACGTGCTGATCGACGGCGAGAAGATCGTAAAAATCGGCCACAGGCTCAAGGAGACCGCCGCCGCAGAGGCAGACGTATCCGGCTGCCTGCTGTTCCCCGGCTTTATCGACGCACACACCCACTTTGACCTGGACGTGGCCGGCACCACCACCGCAGACGACTTCTACACCGGCAGCCGGGCGGCCCTGCGGGGCGGCACCACCACGGTTATTGACTTTGCCTGCCCCAACAAGGGCGAGAGTCTGCACCACGGGCTGGAGCTGTGGCGCCAAAAGGCCGGCGGCCGCACCTTCTGTGACTACGGCTTTCACATGACCATCGACGACTGGAACGAGTCCATCCGGGCAGAGCTGCCGGACATGTTCGCCGCCGGTATCTCCTCCTTTAAAATGTATATGACTTATCCCGCCATGATGGTGGGCGACCAGGCCATGTACTGGGCGCTGAAGGAGCTGCGCCATCTTGGCGGCATCTGCGGCGTACACTGTGAAAACGCCGGGGTTATCGACGGGATGATCGCCGAGCGCAGGGCCGCAGGCCAGCTCTCCCCCGCCAGCCACCCCCTTACCCGCCCGGCCTGCCTGGAGGCCGAGGCAGTACACCGCCTGCTGCGGATCGCCCAGGCGGCGGAGTGCCCCGTCATCATCGTCCATCTCACCTGTCAGGAGGCCCTGGCGGAGGTGGAACAGGCCCGCCGCCGGGGGCAGAAGGTCTATGTGGAGACCTGCCCCCAGTACCTGCTGCTGGACAACAGCGTGTATTTCAGAGACGACTACTCCACCGCCGCCCGGTATGTCTGCGCCCCGCCCCTGCGGGAGAAGTGGGAGCAGCACGAGCTCTGGCGGGCCCTGCGCCACGGGGAGATCCAGACGGTTTCCACCGACCACTGCTCCTTTACCCTGGCCCAAAAGGATATGGGACGGGAGGACTTTACCAGGATCCCCGGCGGCCTTCCCGGCGTAGAGACCCGGGGCGAGCTGATTTACTCCTACGGCGTAGCCACCAAGCGCCTCACCGAGGCCCAGATGTGCAAGGCGCTGTGTGAGAATCCCGCCAGGCTGTATGGCCTGTATCCCCGCAAGGGCGTGCTCCGCCCCGGAAGCGACGCGGACATTGTGGTCTACGATCCCGGCGCCAGCCACGTTATCCGGGCGGACGACTGCGTGGCCAATGTGGACTACAACCCCTACGAGGGCTTTGTCACCGCCGGCGGTATCCGCCAGGTGTGGCTGCGGGGCAGCCTGGCCGTGGAAAACGGCAAAGTCCTTCCCCGGGAGCCCCAGGGCAAATATATGGCCCGGGGGAAGTGCTCCCTCTGATTCACGACGCAAAATCAGCAAAAGGCCGCCTGCGCCGTCTTTCAACGGTACAGGCGGCCTTTCTCCCTTGCCGCGCCTGTCTCCTATTCGCCCCAACGGACATCTACAATGGTGCCGTCGGCAAACTCGATGAACTCGCTCTTTAAGATATAGTCCGTCTTGCCGATGCGCACCTCCTGGTCGCCCACCTTGGTGGTCATGACCTCCGCCGTGGGGGTGGTGGTCTCGGCGGTGAACAGCAGCGTGGTGTGGGTCTCGTCCAGCACCCAGTCGCCGTTGGCGCTCAACACGTAATAGGGCTCCTGGTCCACCGCCACGATCTCGCCGCCCACCAGGGCGCCAGAGGCCATCAGCGGAGAGGGCAGGTGGGTGACGCAGTTCTCATACAGCTCCGCCGGCACACCCTCCACCTTCACCACATAGGTGACCTTGGTCACGGCCCGCTCGGCGCCGGCGCTGTCGTCCGGGGCCAGCATCTTCCAGCCCAACAGGGCCGCCACCGCCAGGATGAGGACGACGGCGATGATGTCGATGATATTGAATTTTCCAATGCGCTTCGCTTTTTGTTCCATAGCTTCCTCCGTGTTGTTGTGGACAATGTACGGGAAATATTGTATACTATTTTCCGGCATTACACAAGAGTTTTTGGAATAAATCAGCGATTCTTTGAGAAAGGTCAGATTATGAAAGTCATTCACCTCATCAGCGGCGGCGACTCCGGCGGGGCCAAAACCCATGTATTAAGCCTGCTGCAAAACCTGAACCGGACGATCACCGCCCAGCTGGTGTGCTTCCGGGACGGCCCCTTCGCCCAGGAGGCCCGGGACATGGGCATCCCCACGGAGATTATGGCGGGCAACCATATCTTCCGTATCCGGCGGCAGCTGGCGGCCTACATCCGGGAGGGGGGCTATCAGCTCATCCACTGCCACGGTTCCCGGGCCAACATGATCGGCGCCATGCTGCAAAAAACCACCGGGCTGCCGGTAGTCAGCACCATCCACAGCGACTATCGCATCGACTATATGGGCCGCCCCTTCAGCCGCCTCACCTTCGGAGTGATCAACACCGTGGCCCTGCGGCGGCTGGACTACCGCATCGGCGTATCCGACGCCATGGTGGACCTTCTCATCTCCCGGGGCTTTGCCCCGGACCGGTTTTACGCCATCTACAACGGCATTGATTTCACACCCGCACCAAGCCAGGGGGACCGCCTGCCCTATCTGCGGCAGCTGGGGGCAAACGTGGATGAGGACTCCGTGGTGGTGGGCATCGCCGCCCGGCTAAATCCGGTGAAGGACATGTCCACCCTGATCCGGGGCTTTGCCGCCGCCTGGCGGGAATGCCCCCGGCTGCGGCTGGTTATCGCCGGAGACGGTCCGGAACGGCCCAAGCTGGAGCGCCTGGCCCAGGAGCTGGAGGTGGAGGACAAGGTGACCTTCGCCGGGTGGATTACCGGCGGCATGGACCGGTTTTACAGCGCTCTGGACATCAACACCCTCACATCCCTCTCAGAGACCTTCTCCTATGCCCTGACAGAGGGGGCCCGGTTTCACCTGGCCACCGTCTCCACCGCCGTGGGAGGTATCCCCTACCTCATCGACACAGGGGTCAACGGCTACCTCTTCACTCCGGGGGACTGGAAGACCCTGGGCCGCCATCTGGCCCAGCTGGGCAACGACGGCGCCCTGCGCCGCCGGATGGGGAAAAAGCTCTATGAGAAGGCCTCCACCCGGTTCTCCATCCAAACCACGGTGGAGACCCAGCTGCACATCTACGGGGAGATTCTCAGGCGGCACAGCCGGCCCAGGCGGGACCGGGACGGCGTGGTGATCTGCGGGGCCTATGGCCGGGGCAACGCCGGAGACGACGCCATTCTGGAGGCCATTTTACAGGAGATGCGCTCCGTTGACCCGGACATGCCAATAACCGTCCTCTCCAAAAATCCCGGAGAGACCCGCCTTGCCTACCGGGTGCGCTCCGTCAGCCGCACCAATTTTTCCGCCTGGCACAGGGCCATGCGCCGCGCAAGGCTCTATATCAACGGCGGCGGCAGCCTCATTCAGGACGTGACCTCCCGCCGGTCCCTGTGGTTCTATCTCGCCAATATCCGCGCCGCCAAACGGGCCGGATGCCGTGTGCAGATGTACGGCTGCGGCATCGGCCCTGTCACACGGGAGAGCCATCGCCGCCTCTCTGCCAAAGTGTTGAACCGCTATGTGGACGTTATCACCCTGCGGGAACCGGACTCCCAGGAGGAGCTGACCACCATGGGCGTGACGGAGCCGGAAATCCTTCTGACCGCAGACCCCGCCCTGACGCTGCGCCCGGCCGGAGACGACGAGGTGGACAGCGTGCTGCTGCGCGCCGGTATCCCGCCACGGGGCCGGTATCTCTGCTTCGCCCTGCGCCAGTGGCCCGGCTTTGCGGAAAAGGCCCCTCTCTTTAGCCGCTGCGCCCGGTATGCCTACGAGACCTACGGCTTCACCCCGGTGTTTGCCGCAGTGGAGCAGGGCGTAGACTCCGTGGCAAACCTGATGGGCTCTCAGGGGCTGGAGGACATCCCCCACTACTATCTGGACGACGCCGGCCGGGCGGGCGGCATCATTGGGGCTCTCTCCCGCATGGAGGCGGTGGTGTCCATGCGGCTCCATGCCCTGATCTTCGCCGCCGGACAGGGAATTCCCCTGGCAGGCGTGGTGTACGACCCCAAGGTATCCGCCTTCCTCCGATATATCGGGCAGGAAAATTTCACCGCATTAGAAAGTCTCACCGAAGAGGCGCTGCAGGCTATGATCGACTGCGCAGCGGCCCAGGCCGCCCAACCGGAAGCTCAGGCCGCCGCGGTGGCCCGCCTGCAGGAGATGGAGCGGGGAAACGTGGAGACTGCAAGACGGCTGCTGGGCAACTGAGGAACCCCGATACAGAAACACGCACCGTGCAGGGGCCGCCAGAAGCAGCCTCTCACGGTGCGTGTTTTAATCCGTTCCCCGTTTCCGGCAGAGCGCCCGCTGGGCGGCGATGGTCTCCAGCGTGTCCCCCAGCTGGTTTAATATTGCCGCCACCAAGTCCAGGTCGGCGTCGTTCAGCCGGTTCGCAATGGCCACGGCCAGGGTGTTGACCGACGTGGTCAGCGCCAGGGGATCGCAATCCGGATTTTTCATAACATCACCCTGTCAGTATATGCGCCCGGCGGGGCGGCGGTTTACCCCCTTTTGGCGGGCCGCTCCGGGTGAAGCGGAAACACCGTCAGCTTCTCATTGCCGTCCCACACCGCTAAAAACACGTCTTTCTCATTTTGATAGCCCTGGCGCAGCAGCGCGCGGCGGACCCACTCCTCCTCTTTTCCCGCCTGACGGATGTTTCCCCGCAGCATCTGCCCGTCCATCACAAAGGGCGTCTGCACGTTAGACTGCTTTGGGGAGAGATCCAGATCCGTAGGGGTAGCGGGGCGGTCCTTCTCCTTGGGCAGAAAGCTGACGCTACCGTTATGCTCCAGTACCGCCGTCTGGAGCTGACTTAGGTCAAACCAGCCGCCGATACGGCAGTAGGTGAGAAACTCGCTCAAGTCCAGCTTGGCTTTTTTCAGATTCTCCCGGTAGATCACCCCGTCCTCCAGCAGCACCAGAGGCTTGCCGGTGAAAAAGGCCCGGATCTTAAGGGATTTGCAGGTAACCACAGAGATGGCCACCGCCACCAGGCCATAGACCACCATGGCAGTCAGAGGCTTTACGGGCTCCTCCAGCTCTGTGGCCAGCTCCGCCGCAATAGAGCCCACGGTGATACCGGTCACATAATCGAACATGGTCATCTGGGACACCTGCTTGGTGCCCATCAGTTTTGTCAAAAGGAACATGACCGCAATTGAAAGCAGCGCCGTTAAAACAGTCAGCCCCACCTGGGGCAGAATCTCTTGCATATAAAACCTCCCGCAGCACATTTTTGCTAGTGTGCCGCGGGAGGTTTTATTTTATACCGGAGTCTTAATTATGTATGTTCCGCCATCTCCGGCGCCGCGGTCTCTTC
>CATNDT010000117.1 GCA_950097035.1 uncultured Oscillibacter sp. | reverse complement strand
ATGCATGCGGAAGGGGGCGGCTGTTACTCAGCGGGAGTACCGCTCAAAAAATCGGAACGTCATGGGCCAGAGACATCCCGCCGTAAGGACCACCAAGAAGTAGCGAACCGCATGAGCGGCCTCATGACCGCCAAGCAGTCCCAGCAGGGGTGCTTTCAGAAGGCTCTTTACCAGAACGACAAGCGCCAGACCGCCCAACAGCTTCACGGCCTGCCCCCACCAGGGAGCGCGGTTGGGGAATTGCAGCAGCCTGTTGTCAAATACGCAGACCACCAGCATACCCCCTACAGCCCCGGCCATGCTGTAGGCGTTTTTAACCGCATGGGCAAAGTTGTCCGGATCGATCCCGGCAGGGAAGGGGAAGAACTCCATGTACCCCACAAAAGCCAGACTGAACGCAAGCATTCCACCAAGAATGAGATAAATCCGGTTGGGAAACCACAGTGTGCTCTCAATCAGCGGATACAGGACGAACACCAGTACTGCCGCTGTCGCAAAGGACACGCCCACATCCGCCGGAGTATGTACCCCCAGATACATCCGGGAAACGGAAACCAGCAGCAGAACTACGATGCAGATGATCCGAAGCCACCACCGGCCTGTAAATCTTGCCACGCCGCCAAAGAAGCCGACAGCGGTCTGGGTATGACCGCTGGGGAAGCTGTAGCCGGTGGCTTCGGCCTGGGCGGACTTGACAATGGTGAAATTCGGGTCCCTGATCCAGGGGCGGGGTACCCGGCAGATTATTTTCAGCCACTGGTTGATGAGGGTACCCACAAATCCAACGCTCAGCAGATAGTAACCCTTCCGCTTGTCCACGCACCAGAACACGAACAGCGCGCCTACCATAAAGAAGGTTTCTTCCCCGAGGTGTGTTACCAGGGACATGAACATGTCCATCACTGGGGTCCGGATGGACTCAAACCAATACAACAGCTCCATATGCGCTCCTCCTTGGCGTATAGTTCCTGCCACTATTATAATACGGTGGCGGGGGAGAAGCAAGAGGAAAAGGAGGGCCGTGCACGGCCCTCCCGCCACTATTCGCTCTTTTCTTCCTTCTGCTTCCGGTACTGGCCCAGCATTCCGTCATACTTCCTACCGGTAATGCGGAAATAGATGTCGAATCCGATGGTCATGACGATGAAGGTCAGGAAGAACATGCCAATGAACACAGCCCACGCGCCTGCCTGATCCATGGGGAACCAATCCGCCTGCCAGGCCATCAGCGTCAGCGTGGGCAGGAACAGGGCGATAAACAGCAAACTGCGCCAGGTGTACCGCAGTTTTTTAAAAATCCAGTTGGAAAAGCATACTCCCTGGATGAGGGTGGCCAAGACGCTCACCAGGAATAAGGTCCACAGCATCGTAAGAGATATTTCGTCATTGTGGAACACGGTAGAGAAGAACAGATAGAGAAACATCGCCCCGGTATACAAGTAGCACACAGATGCTTTCCACTCCATAACACCCTTCAAAAATTGTTTCATTTCAAAAAACTCCTTTCCAGTTCCCGCAGCTTCTCCTTGAGCTCTCCAGCATACTGGCGGGATACGTACACCTGCTCTCCGTTGTCCATGGTTACCAGCATCCGCCCGCCCAGCTCTGGACGAATGGACTTGATTTTCCGGAAGTTAACGATAACGGATCGCCCGGCCCGGAGAAAGTCCAGCTCCCGCAGACCGTCCTCCAATTCGTACAGCCGCAGCGCGGATTCGTATACGGCGGTTTCAGTGTATAGGAAGGTCTTTTTGTCTGTCGTGTCAATGTAGAGGATGTCCTTTACGTCCAGCAGATGCTGCTCTCCGTTGAGGACGCCCAGCAGCTTCCTCTGATAGATGCGGAGCATAGCCACCAGACGCAGGATGTCCTCGTCCGCCTGGGGACAGTTGATGATGACCTCGGGTTCAGGGAATGATGGGTCCTGGTTTAACGTGATTTTCATAGAAGTCCTCCTTTCAACACTATTCTAAGTAAAATGTAGGCGGATTACAAGAAATTTTCCTTGAGTGGCAGATTTCAGCGCCTTAGTGGCATTTGGGGAGGAATCTAAGAATCCGGAGTTTGTCAGAGGCCCGTGTTGATGCATTTTCAGATAACTGAATGCCCAGATTCACGACCAGCGGCAGGAGCTGGAAAGGCTCCGCAGCAGGATCCGGCGGACGGCGGAGGTAGACCGGCGTTTTACCGCGCTGGTGTCGGCAGTAATGGAGCTTGTGGACAGCTGAGGGATGTGGTATAATCTTGAAAAACCAATGGAAGGAGGGGCGTGGGAGCGGTATAGATGCAATTGAACAAAATAAAAATTTTGTTTAATATAGAGGAGGCCAAAATCCGGGTTTCCCAAATGACCAGCCCCACGCGGCATTCTGTGACTGATTATCGTGACGAGGCTCCGCAGGTTCTCTGCGACTTCTTATCCTATCACGAAAGCATCAAGGCCCACTCGCAAAAAACGGTGGACGAATATTTCCTGGATCTCAGGAACTTTTTCCGCTACATCAAACAGTCCCGGGATCGTTCTCTGCGGGATTTGGAATTGGACCAGGTTTCCATTATGGACGTTGACATCAATTTGATCCGCACGATTTCGCTGACAGACGTCTATAGCTATCTGACCTATCTCAGCCGGGACCGCGCCCGGCAGCCCAACAGCGACAAGACAAAATATGGACTTAATGCCTCTACCAGAGCCAGGAAAATCGCCACACTCCGTTCCTTTTTTAACTACCTGACGCAAAAGGTCCATCTTTTGGACAGCAACCCCATTAAGGACCTGGATTCTCCCAAACTGAAAAAAACGCTGCCCAGATACCTCACGCTGGATGAAAGCGTGGAGCTGCTGGACAGCGTGGACGGCGCGTATAAGGAACGGGATTATTGTATTCTGACCCTTTTTCTCAACTGCGGCCTGCGAATTTCGGAGCTCATCGGCCTGGACCTGACGGACATCCAGGGAGATGCCCTGCGGGTCCTGGGCAAGGGTAACAAGGTGCGTATTGTCTATTTGAACGATGCCTGCAAAGCGGCGCTGGAACGTTATCTCGCCGTGCGCCGTCCCATCAGCGGACGGGATCAGGACGCGTTGTTCCTGTCCTCCCGGGACCAGCGGATCAGCCGTTCCACTGTACATGCGCTGGTCAAAAAGCACCTCTCCCAGGCAGGGCTAGACAGCAGCCAGTATTCCTCCCACAAACTCCGCCATACAGCTGCTACGCTGATGCTGCAAAACGGCGTGGATGTCAAGGCGGTGCAGGAGGTGCTGGGGCACGAACATTTGAACACTACCGAGATTTACACCCACATCGACAATGAAGCCCTTCGCGTAGCCGCCCGGGCCAATCCTTTGGGACGCGTCAAGCCGCCAAAGGATTAATCGAGCGCCTCCCGCACCTTCTGGGACAGCTCGTCCCAGGCGCGGCGCAGCAGCTGCCGCTGCTCTTCCAGCTGCTCTGAATTCCTGGGCGCTGTAAGCAGGAGGTTCATCTGTGCGGGACGGAGGGATTCCGGGCAAAACGGCATTTTCGCCAATGCGGCCTCCAGCTTTTTATCGCCAGTGAAATAGACACGGTTGAGCGCAAATACCACCTGAACCATATCCATAACCGTGTGCAGCACAATCGGTGCGGTAAAGAGGATGTCTTCCCTGCGGACGGCGCTTTCATAGTGGAAATTGTCAATCCAAGTCCCTGCACGGCCCATGAAGGTTTCCAGAATCGCACGGCGCAGGGGCTCCGGATAGACGGATGCCTTCCTCTGGTATTCCGCCAGAACGCCGTCCGGGTCCCAGACCGGCTTGAGGAAGCTCAGCTCGCACAAATAGATAAAGGTATAGTACCCATTGGAGGTCCAGGTGGCAGGGATGATCTCAAACTTCCCTTGCAGACAGTCCCCTACCACCTGGTCCATCCGAGCCAAGGTTCTTCCTACCGCTTCCACCGGCGTTCCCTGATACATAAAATCCATTCCGCCGCCCCAGGGCGCCGCATCAAAACCCTGGTCGACCCACGGTACGGTGCCTGGGTCCGCCGCACCTCGGATCAGCTCCAAGCGCCGGGCGTAGGGCTTCGCCCGCTCCGCAAAGACATACAGATCGATATCGGACGCGGCGTCCGCCGCTCCCTTCGCGTGCGCTCCGGCCAGGGCAATGGCGCACCGTCCCTCCGTTGTCTCTTTCATCAGTTCTGCCAGCTGGTTAATTTTTTCTTCCATTGTAAAATCCTCCTGACTATGCCGCCCGCACGGCGGCAGGAAGTTTCCCGCCAACTCGCGACTCTTATTTCCGAGCTTAAAGCTCGGAAATAAGACATTTGATTCAAGTCGTTTTGCTCGCCGCTGTAAACAGCGGCAACCGCAAAACATGGCAAATATTACTTCCGACCTTTCGGTTCGGAAGTAATATTATAGCACAGGAGGCATTCCAACACAATCCCTTTATCGCACCGGCTTCCTGACGCCGGTGAAATGCAGGAAGCGGATGCCCTGATAATCGTAGGTACTGAGCGGCCGGTTATCCGAGTCATAGCTGTGCGCGGCAATCAGAACGTCGGCCGGCCACAGAGCCGGCTGGCGGAGCAGCCGGACGACTACCGGAGAATGGTTCCATTTCTCGCCGTCAAAGGACAGCTGTACCACGTCCCCCGGTTCCAGCTGGCTGATTGTGGCATTGACGGCTACTGGACCTACGCTGGCATCCTCTCTGGTCATGAACCGGCTGAAATACTCTACGCCGGTCCAGGCGGGCGCTTTATTATTGGGATCAATGTAGTACCAGCCGAAGTCCTTCTCAAAATTCATAATGCCGCTGCCAGCATAGACGCATTGGGATGCAAAATTGGTACAGTCCCCGCCAATCTGCTCGTAGTCGTAAAAAACAGGATTCCTGCCGTAAGCCCATTTATGGGCATACTGCACCGCCGCCAGCCGGTTATAGGGCACCAACCTGAGGTTGAACGTATCCATGAAAAGATCCCCCCTTCCGCACAGTATATGCGGAAGGAGGGATTTTCGCTCTATATGGTCAATACTTTTTTCGATTGATCCTCAGTGTGTTGAGCACACACAGCATGCAAACGCCTACGTCCGCAAACACGCCGGCCCAGAGTTCCACGTGCCCCGTTACAGACAGGATCATCACCAGCACTTTGACGGCAATGGCGAAGATAATGTTTTCCGTGGCAATGCGGTTGGTGCGGCGGGCGATCCGGATGCCCGAGGCAATCTTACTGGGTTCGTCGCCCATGATAATGACATCCGCTGTTTCAATAGCGGCATCGGCTCCCAGGCCGCCCATAGCAATACCGATGTCCGCGGCGGCCAGAACCGGCGTATCATTGATGCCGTCTCCTGCGTAAAGTAATTTCCCTTTCCCTGTCAGACGGCTCCGCATGCGCTCCAATTCCGCCAGCTTATCCTGAGGCAGCAGTTCCCCGGTCCCACTGTCCAGTCCGATTTCCCGGGCAATCTCCTCCGCCACCGCCTTGCTATCGCCGGAGAGCATGGCGGTTTCCCGCACACCCAGCGTTTTGAGTGCATTGATGGCGGCCTTCGCGTCTGCTTTGGGTGCGTCCCGCAAAAGGATTGCCCCTTGATAAACACCGTCTAAGGCCACATAAACCATGGTTGCGACGTCAGCAGAGGGCGATGCGTTCGGCAGAACAACGCTATTTTCTGTTAAGTAGTTACGCTTGCCTACAATGATGCGGAAGTTATTTGCCGTTACGGAAACACCGTGTCCGGATTGCTCCTGATAGTCTGACAGATATTCTTCATCAATCGGCTTGCCGTATGCGGCCACAATGGACTGTGCAATGGGATGGGTAGAGCGGCACTCCGCCAAGGCGGCCAGCTCCAACAGCTTTTCCCGGGAAATCCCATCCGCTGGCAGACAGTCGGATACGGAAAAATGCCCTTCAGTCAGCGTGCCGGTCTTATCGAAGGCCACAATCTGCGCATCCGCCAGCGTCTCCAAATGGTTCCCGCCCTTGACCAGCACGCCCTCGCGGGAGGCGCGGCCGATTCCGGCAAAAAAGCTGAGGGGCACGGAAATGACCAGCGCGCAGGGGCAGGAGATGACCAGGAAGCACAGGGCGCTGTATACGGCCTGCCCCCATTCCATTATTCCCGCCAGCGGAGGAACCACCGCCACCACCGCCGCCGCCAGACAGACGATGGGCGTATATACCCGTGCAAAGCGGGTGATAAACTTCTCGCTGGACGCCTTTTTCTCCGATGCGTGCTCCACCATTTCCAGGATCTTGCTGGCGGTGGATTCGCCGAGGGACTTTTCCACCCGGATTTCCAGCGCGCCGCTGAGGTTGATGCACCCGGCCATAACCTGCTGCCCGGGCCCGATGTCCCGGGGGACAGATTCACCGGTCAGGGCCGCAGTATCCAGCTGGGACGCGCCCTCCAGCACCACGCCGTCCAAAGGAATCTTTTCGCCGGGACGAACCAGAATGGTCTGACCAATTTGTACTTCCTCGGCCTCCACTTCCCTGCTCTGGCCGTTCTCCAGCAGATTGGCATGGTCAGGCCGGACGTCCAGCAAGGCGGAAATGGATTTGCGGGAGGAGGACACGGCTTTGGTTTGAAAATACTCGCCCAAACGGTACAGCAGGAACACCATGACGCCCTCGGGAATTTCGCCGATGCATACCGCGCCGATACCGGCAATAGCCATCAGAAAACTCTCGCCGAAAATGTCGCCGCGGCGGATATTGTTCACCGCCTGGATAATGATCTCTGCGGCAACCACAGCAAAGGCCGCCAAAAGAACCGCTGCCGCCGCCCAGGACGGTTCGCTCAAAAAGACTTTCAGCAGCAGTCCCGCTACCAGAAGGACCGCGCCCACACCCAAGGTCATCAGCTCTTTGCGGGCCTCGCCTGGGTCCTGCTCGTGGTTATGGTCATGACCGCAATTGCAACCATCGCCGTGATCGTGGTGGTGACCGCAGCATTCGCCGTGGTGGTCATGATCGTGTCCGCAGCAATGGTCGTGATGATGCTCGTGACCGTGACCGCAGCAATGATCATGATGATGGTCGTGATCATGGTGATGGTGTTCATGGCTGTCCTCATGGGTATGGCAGTGATCGTGCTCCCTATGCTCGTGGTGATGTTCATGTTCATGTTCATGGACATGAGCCGACTGTATTCCTTTCTCTTCCATTGGTTACCCCTCCCTTTCTTCCATAACGTGGTCAAAGGCCATAGCAAAAATCTGACCGATGTGGGCATCGTCCAAAGAGTAGTAAACCACTCTCCCCTGCTTGCGGCATTTAACGATCCGGGAAACCTTCAGCAGCCGCAGCTGGTGGCTGATAGCGCTCTGGTTCATCCCCAGCAACGCCGCCAGGTCGCATACGCACATTTCCTCGATGTTCAGCGCACAGATAATCCGGGCCCGGGTACTATCCCCAAAGACCTTGAAGAGCTCGGACACCTCGTAAACCGGCTCTTCATCGGGCATTTTTTCCTTGACGCGGACCAATACGTCCTCATGGATGACGCTGACCTCGCATACCTCTATCGGTTCTCGCTCCATATCTCAACCTCCCTGCCATATCCTTGAATAAGTGAATATATGAGCAACTGTTCATGCTTTAGATTATACACAGACTGTTTGATTTGTCAAGAGGTATCTGCAAAAATTTTTACGGCAGTCCCCCGCCGTGGCGAGGAACTGCCGTATCTTACAGGAGGTAGTTATTTTCTTTGTCCGCCACCTGCAGCGCCTTCAGCTTGTAGGAAGCGAATCCCTCTACAACGAGCGGTTCCGTTTTACAGATCGCTTCGGCTTCCTCATAGCTTTCCGCCCGCAGGATATACATGCCGGCAACGCCGGGATAGCCCTTAAAAACGCCGGCAAGTTCTATGCGCCCTGCTTCATCCAGGCTTTTCAGATTGGCGACATGCCGCTCGACGGCGGCTTTTGTGAGCCGGTTGTATGATTTTGTTTTTTCTATGAACATGACGTACAGCCACTTTTCCATATGTCCGCCTCCTTTTAGTGAAAGCTCCCAGACTGCCTGCATGGCAGCCCGGGAGCCTTGCAAATGAAGTGTTCGGTTATTGCGCCAGCCTTAGAACGCCTTGCCGTCGCAGCCCAGGACGTCGATCAGTTTGTGCTTGACCAGTTCCTTGATAGCGGCGCGGGCGGGCTTCAGGTACTCACGGGGATCGAACTTGTCGGGATGCTCGGTGAAGAACTGGCGGATAGTGCCGGTCATAGCCAGACGCAGGTCGGAGTCAATGTTGATCTTGCACACAGCGCTACGGGCGGCCTGACGGAGCTGCTCCTCGGGGATGCCCACGGCATCGGGCATCTTGCCGCCGTTGGCATTGACCATCTTTACAAACTCCTGGGGCACGGAAGAGGAGCCGTGGAGCACGATGGGGAAGCCGGGCAGGCGTCTGACAACCTCGTCGAGGATGTCGAAGCGCAGGGGCGGGGGTACCAGCTCGCCCTTCTCGTTGCGGGTGC
>CATNDT010000116.1 GCA_950097035.1 uncultured Oscillibacter sp. | reverse complement strand
CGCGGCCAAACATGCGCCCGGCGATGTCAGGAGACCGCGCGGCCGGTGAAGCGAACATACCATGGCGGTGCAAGACAGACAGAGCCCTCCATAGCGTAGAGCCTGACCGTGTCATCCTCCCAGGTGAGGATGAAGGAGGCGGAGGGGAAAATATAATACGCGCTGTATGCGCCGTCTTTCTCTTTGGTATTGGCAGCGGAGATCCGGTATTCCTCCACAGCCTCCAGATAGTCAAAATACGCCTGCCGGGATACATCCGCCCACATCACTATATAATCCCGTGGCGGCACGGCGAAGGACTCTCCCGGCATGATATGGTAAAGCGTTCCGTCCTCCCGTTCCCATATATAGGTAACCGTCTCGTTATCCGCCCCATACCACCAGTCGGGATACGGAAGGGCGACGGGAAAGCCCTGAAGCTCTGCGGCGCCGGCGGACATGGCCTCAAAATAATCGCCGGCATCCAATTCCGCAAGCCGGTCAAAATCAACCTGGGCCCGGTTCACTACAGCGGCCAGGCCGTCCATCCCGGTCTCCAGTTCGTCCAGCAGCGTATTCATCCGCTGATAGAGCCCCTCCTCGTCCTGGGGGGCGTCCTTGCGGCAGGCGTTGATCCGGGGGCAGTTTTCTGCGATAGCCTTCAAAAAGCGGGCTTCCTCCTCCTGGCTGTCCAGCGTTAAAAGCAGATAGTCTGTGGTCACGGCCAGGCACTGCAGCTCAATGCTGTTCATCTGGCGGTCGATGCGGGCGATCTCCTCAAAGATCTCCAGCGTGGAGGCCTGAAAGATATCGCCGCTGGGGCTGTATAGATAATCCCGCAGGGTCTGATAGGTGAGCAGCACCTGGTCCTTTCTTCCCGGAAAAGTGCCGACAGCGGTTTGAACGGCGCCCACATCTGCGCCGGATTGGACCAGCGCGTCGTAGTCATCAAAGGTCATCTGTGCGTCGGGCAATTCCAGCGTTTCCGCCACGCGCTTCGCAAGGCTCATCGTGGCCTGGGCGGTCTGAAAGCTGTTCCAGGCATGGTCTTCAAAAAAGGGCTCCAGATAGGACAGCGCCCACTCCAGGTCGCCATACAGGTGTTCACAGCCCACCAGGTATGCGTACCAGTCGGCCAACAGCCTGTGGGCGATCTCATCCAGCTCCTCCGTTTCAGCGGGTGCGGCCTGAGGGGTGGACTGGGTCTGCCCGCCGCAGGCGGTCAGGAGCAAAAGAAGCAGCGCTAGGGTACAGGCCAGTATCTTTTTCATCACGATCTCTCCTTATACTCAACAGGCAGAATCCTCATAGGCAGCAATGGCGCCGCCGATCTGGCCGCCGTTCCGAATATCGTCCCGCATGCCCTGTAACCTGAGAAGGCGGCGGCCCAAAACGTCAGGGTCGGTCTCTTCACTGATATGCCGGTTCATCTGTGCCGCGCTGACCTCCAGCGTCTGTTGGAAAGCGCGCAGATTCTCCGATTCCGCCAGAATGCTTTTCGTCAGGTGCGGCACGCAGACAATTTCATACAGCGTGGCGGTGATATCCGCGTCTATCTCCACCAGCTCCGACAGGCCGGCAAGATACTCCGCCCCATACAGGCGGTTTCCCCGCTCATCCTCCATAACGTATGTCAGCACGGTGGCCAAAAACTCATATTCCTCCCGCCGGTCCGGCTCCAGCTGCAAAAGCTTTCGGTAATTTTCGCCATCCAGCTCTCTGCGGGACCAGGAGATCACTTTTCCCGTGGGAAGCATCCGCTCCAGCATATCCAGGGCATAGTCCTGATTATATGCAAAGCCCTCCTGTCTGATGGCGGCGGAAAATGTTTTTTCCGCCGAGCGGTAATGCTCCGGGTCCTCGAGGGCGCAGTCCACCAAACTCCGCATATGCGCATACTGCCGGGCCGCCCCGGCGTAACCGCAGAGGCCATAGACGAAAACGTCCTCCTCATACGCCTCACTGTAGGCCGGCGGACGGATACAGGCGGCATAGGCATACCACCCCGCCGCAAGGCAGCACAGCAGCGCCCCGGCCGCCAGGACGCGCCGAAGCCGCCGCCTTCGGATAAGCCTTCTGGCGTTCTCACTCTCAACCGCCGTCAGATACTCCGCCACAATCTGGTGGCAGACCCGGTAGCGGCCCTGCTCGTTTCGCACCAGCAGGCCCAGGCGCTTCCAGAGCAGCTCGTGGACGATCTGGCCATACCACTCCTCGGCGTTGGCGGCCCCGCCCCGGATGGCCTGAGAGCGGCCGATCCAGCGGGGAAAGGCCCGCCGCAGCAGCCTGTCGGAAAAAAGACGGTAGCACCCCTCCACCGCGGGCAGCAGGGCAGCGTCCTCCAGGGCGCGCCCCCTCTTTTCCACCTCCCGGGCGATCACCGGCAGAACAAAGGACATGGCCGCGTCGATCTGCCAGCGGGCGTCCGCGCCGCCGGGCAGAGCTTTCAGCTCCTTGTCCAGCAGGGCGGAAAAATAGGCGTTCATCAGCTCCTCCCGCGTGCTGACAGACAGCTGGCGGCACCCCGCCCGGCTGGACCGGAGGAAGATGGAGAGCATCAACGGCGTGCGCAAAAGTTCCCGCATCTCCGGGGATTCCGGCAGAAGAAGCCCCGCCCGGCGCACACACGCGTCCACATCCCCTTCGGTGAGCAGGGCCAGCTCCGCCCTTGGAAAGGGCAGCGCCGGCTCCTCGCTGCGGGTGGACACCACCAGCCGCACCCCCTGCATGCAGGACAGGGAGAGAATCTCCCCGATCAGGGGAGAGGCGTCGCCGGAGACCTCGTTCAGGCCGTCCAGCAGCAGCACCGCAACGGGGCGGCTTTCCCCTGACCGGGTTTCCAGCGGCTTATCCAAAAGCGTATCCAGGGCGTGCAGGGCGGCGTCATACTGCTCCGTTTTGAAGCGAAGATTTTCCAGAAGGCGGCGATGGATATAGGCGGACTCCCCCTCCCTCCAGTCGTAGAGGGATATGTAGATCATTGCGGGTTGGACCGGGGCGTAGCTCCGGGACTGTTCAATAACGCCGCGAAGCATGGCCGTTGTCTTTCCCGTACCGCCGGAGGAAGCCAGCAGCACAGCCCGGTCCTCTCCCCGAAGCAGCTGCGGAATATCCGCCGGCACAATCGCCCCGCCCGGAAGGAGGAGCCTGGCCGGAAACAGCGATTCCCGGTCCTTTAAAAAGGCCAGGCCCGGGTTTTCCCGAATGACCCGCTCCACAATCCGCCGTCCGCTCTCCCACAGCGCCCAGTGAGTGACGCCCACGCCGTCGACGCGGTCCAGAAGCTCCTGAAAGGCCTCCCGCATGGCGTCTGCCGACGGGTAGCGCTTTTTGGGCAGGACCTGAAGGCCCCGCCTGAGGATCTGCCGCACCATTACGGCGACGGTATCCGGATGGGTTTGAAGGCATGGACAGCCGGATACGTCCGGCGGAGCGGGACGGCTCATTTGAAAGGGCGTCAGCGCCGCGCCGGTGAGGCAGCGAAAAAACACCGCCGCCACGGCATAGAGGTCTGAGGCGGTGGAGGGAGACTGTGCCGTGCGGAGCTCCGGGGCGCTGTAGCCGGATTTAACGCTGGAACAGACCGGTGCGTCCCGCCCGCAGGCGCCGCAGTCATACACGCTGTTGTAATCGATGAGCATGACCTGTTCCCGGTCGCCCCGCCCGATGAGAAGCACGTTGTCCGGTGCGATATCCAGGTGGAGAAACCCGCTTTCGTGAAAGGCCTCCAGCGCGTCCAAAAGGCCCAGCATCAGCACCGTAAGGCGGCGGAGGTCCGTTGCCGGACCAATACTCTCAGCCTCCAGACTGCGGCCGCCGGCATAGCCCAGAACGGTGTACATGGTGCCGCGGAGGGAAAATGTGTTGAGGTTTGCGCCGGTGCGCTCCGGGTGGTTTTCCAGCATCCGCAGATGGAGCCGGTTGCCATGGGCAAAGCTCTGCCGGTGGAGCTCCCAGGTCTCCCGCCCCTCCGGCGCACAGATGATCTCACCGCATACATCCCGAAAAACAGCGCCCCCGAGGTGGAGCGGAAAGAGCTCCTTGACCAGGACTGTATGGCGTTCCCCACGGCTGAACAGGTCGGGATATGTGCCCAGATATACAATCGCATTGGACCCGCGGCCCACCTCACCGGACAGTGTACAGGGCATGCCCGGAAAATCCAGAAGCGTTTGCGGCGGCAGCGCCTTTCGATAATCCATGGTCTGTCACATCACTTCCATATGGTTTTGGCTTTTGCCGAAAACAGATTATCACAGGAGACGCCGGCGGTTTGGTTCCCGTTTCCGCGCTTATCCGGCCCCGAAGGACTCCGAGGGAAAAACCGCCTCTAAAAACGCCTCTACCTGCCCGTCAATAAACATGCTCTCCTCAATACACATGCAGTACAGGATCATCCAGTCAAAGGGAACACGGGAATCCAGAGGCCCGAATCCGCAGTCCGACAGCATGGCGTTTATGCGGGCATAGCGGTCCTCAAAGCCGGCCTCCTCCAGGTCATAATCCTCCCCGTCCTCCGGAATGTCCTCTCCCCCGGCGGCGGTCTGTACCGCGCCGTCCGTCGCCAAAAACAGCAGAATCAGCACCTTGCGGGTCACGTCGGTCTTGCGGTGCAGCATTTTGGAAAGGGCCGTCTCGTCCGGCCAGTTCTGCTGAATATCCCGTTGGAGCGCAGAGAGAATCTGCTGTTCCGATCTGCCCCTTGCCGCCTGCCGGACACGGGGAACCAGCGCCTCATGGAGATAGGTGGCGGTGACCTCCCGAACGGAAAGCTTCTCCTCCGGCTCCAACAAATCGTTGATCTCCGGCGATTGCAGCAGCCCCAAATACTCCCGAAACAGGGCATAGGCGGTGTTATGCAGGTTGCCCAGCCTGCCCTGCGCCTCCCGCAGGTAGTCCCGCAGCTCCTCTGCGCTGGCAATGCGCTCCGCCTCCTGGCGCACAAGGCCGGTATAGCCCTCCCCGCCGTCCTCGCCGCCGGCAAGAAGGCCCTCCGCCGCCAAAGCGTCCCGCAGGGCCTGGGCCCGGGGATAGGTCATGCCCTCCCGCAGGGCGTAGAGAAAGACGATCTCCTCGGGGTCCCGCCAATGAAAACCCTCCCCGCAGGTCCGGTGGAGAAAGCCGTCTGCCTCCTCCGGGGAGAGCTCCAGCGCAAAGCAGAGCTGGATCGCCCCCTCCTTACTCAAGGACCGAATCTTTCCGTCAAGCCACATGCGAACCTTTCGGCTCACCGTATCCCGTTTGGTCCCCTGCGGGCTGTGTTCCATCAGCCTCCCGGTCAGAAATGCCTGCAGGGCCTTTTCGTCTTCTCCGGGCGTACGGGCATACTTTGCCAGCGTCTCCCCAAGCGTGCGGATATGTGCGTCGCGCCCGAGCTGCTCCACCGCCTGCGGAAGCGTCAAAGAGGACGAGGTGGCCATACTGTACATCAGCCGGGTAAACTGCCTTTCCTGTAGTCCCTCCATAATATCTCCTCTGTACTCCGTCGTTCTATCGCTCTGTTTTAATCCGGCTGCCGGCGCCCCATCGCCGGCGGCGCTCCTCCAAAATCCACTGCCGGACCTCTGTGGCCCAGGCACAGTCCGGCGCGGTCTGAAGCACGTAGCTCACCCGGCCCAGCAGCTGCTCCAGATAGCGTTCCGGAGACAGCGGAGAGCCGATCCGGCGCAAATGGCTCTCCACGCCGAAGCGGCGGCAGTAGTGCGCCGCCTGACGGATCGCCCGCCGCGTCTCTGCGGGGACGCTGACCTTCTCATTCACCACAAGGCCTGTCACCGTCTGGCGCCGCCCGGCTGGACGAAAGGCCGTTTTTTTCTCGTGGAGAAAAAAGCCAAGGGCCCGCAGCTCCGCCTCCACCGCGGGCCGGACCGCCTTCAGTCCGCGGCCGCCGGAGAAAACCAGGTCGTCGCAGTAACGGGAGTAGACGATGCGACGCTTCCGGCACCAGGCGGCAATTCGCCGGTCAAACTCCCGCAGCAGGATATTGACAATGGCCGGAGACGTGGGCGCGCCCTGAGGCAGGGTGTCCCCATAATAGCAGAGCATGGACAGCAGTATCCGCAGGGGTTCGGAAAAGATCTCCGGCGGAAACACGGTCTCCTTCACCGCGGAATAGCGGACACTGTCAAAAAAGTGGCGGATATCCAGCCGCAGCCCCTCCCGCTGCCCGGTGTGCAGCGACGCGTTGTAAACGGCGCCGCCGCCATAGCGGTAAGCCGTGGCGCAGGACGAGACAGGCATATAGACCAGAATGTTTTTTACAATGGCCCGCTGCACCCTCTTCAGCGCCTCGTCCGGTACGGTGAGGCGGCGCACGCCGCCATCCGCCTTGGGAGTGGACACCGTGTGGTAATGCGCGGGCAAATTATTACTAAGCGTATACAGCGTTTTGGCCTCTACACCCAGGTCTTTGGCCAGGGTGGAGGCCTCCCGGTATACGACCATATGGAAGACCTCCCCTCCCCGGCCGGCGGAACAAAACTCTCTGTATGGCGGGCCGCGGAGCGGTAGCATATAGCACGCCGGCGGCGTGCAGATCTACCGCGGAGCGGCGCGGCTGAGCGCAGCGAATACGATGGGTATGCAAAAACCGGGCGGCGACTCGCCGCCGGCGCCAATCGACGATTGGACAGGCTCTTTTGTTCCGTACTGCCATCTTACCCCCTTTCCCGGGAAAATACAAGTCCGGACAGCGGGGACAAAAAATTTTGTGGCAAGCTTCCCCAAAATCCGGCTGCCGCGACGCCTCCCCGGCCAGGGACCTGACCCCTGAAGACCTTCCTCCGGGCCTGCTGGCGGAAAACGGCGGAAGGGCCGCAACAAACACTTGCCTTTTGGAAAAAGCTTGCTATAATAAGGTTAGAATATTTCGCGAATGGGAGTGGAGCATATGATCGGCGGAATTTCCGGCCTCAATTCCTATTACAATTACTATCAGACCGGCGGCCTTTATAACGCCGCCAAACCGGCCCAGCAGACGCAGCAGGCTCAAAACACCCAGCAGGCGGGGCGGGTGTGGGCCACCGGGCGGACGGCCTCTCCCGAGACGCCGGTGCAGCCGGTGCGCCCCGCCACGGCCGTTAACCCCAACGCCACCAACGGGCTCAGTGCTGGCCTGCCCATCCGCCAGGGGGCGGACCCGGTGGAGATGGCCGTGCGGATGCGGATTCAGTACGCCGAACCCATGCCCGCAGGCGCGGAGGCGGCGGCGGGCGCCCTGCCCGGCCAGAAGGCGGCGGAGGGCAACGAGGCGCTGGAGAACCTGCCCGGCCAGGGGGCCGACAGCGTGCAGAAGACCATGGAGGAGGGCGAGTGCCAGACCTGCAAGGAGCGGAAGTACCAGGACGGGTCCGACGACATGGGCGTCTCCTTTAAAACCCCCACCCGGATCGACCCCGACCAGGCCGCCTCGGCGGTGCGGGGCCACGAGATGGAGCACGTTTACCGGGAGCAGGCCAAAGCCCAGCGGGAGGACCGCCGGGTGGTCAGCCAGAACGTGACCTACCACACTGCCATCTGCCCCGAGTGCGGCAAGTCCTACGTCTCCGGCGGCACCACCCGCACGGTGACGGCGGCCAATCCGGAGCAGGAGGTCCAGCAGCAGCCTGCCGGACAGGAGAGCGGGCAGCAGGCCCGCACCCCCTTCTCCGCCGTGGCGTAAAAACAAATCACAAAAACCAGTGAGGATGGAATCCATCCTCACTGGTTTTTTGTGCGCTTACACCGTAATCAGCTGGGGGTGCTCCAGAAGATACTGCATATCCTCAAAAATCCGGCCCACCTCCAGGCCGTCCACCACCCGGTGGTCAAAGGTCAGATAGACGCACATCCGGTCCCGGGGGGCCAGGGAGCCGTCCGGCATATACCAGGGCTTTTTTACCGTGCGGCCAAAGCCGACGATACCCACCTCCGGCGGATTGAGAATGGGGGTGGACATGTCGATGGGGAACATGCCAACGTTGGAGACGGTGAACGTCCCTCCGGACTGTTCCTCCGGCTTCAGCCGCTTTTCCCTGGCCCGGAGCCCCAGGTCCCTGGCCGCCCGGCTCAGCTCCGTGAGACTCAGGGTATCCGCGTTGCGGATCACCGGCACCATCAGCCCCGCCTCGGCCCCCACGGCCAAAGAGAGGTGCACCCGCCTGTGGCTGTACAGGGTCTTGCCGTCAAAGGTGCCGTTGATGAGGGGGTGCTTTTTCAGCACCTTGCACACGGCCATGCACAAAAGATCGTTGACGGTGACGCGGCAGCCCAGATACTCCTGGCCCTCCACCAGCTTTTGCCGCAGGGCCAGCAGGTCTGTCACGTCCACCTCGCACATGGCGGTGCACTGGGCGGACTGCTGCAAACTGTTGAACATGTTGCGGGCAATCGTCCTGCGTACGCCGGTCCAGGGGATCTCCGTGATCTCGTCCGCCGCCGGAGATAGGGCGGCCTGGGCAGCGGGGGCGGCCTCTCGGGCCTCCAGATAGGCCGTCACATCCCTGGCGGCAACGCGGCGGCCGTCAGGCCCGCTGGCGGCGGGGATGTCCGCCAGGTCCACCCCGGCCTCCCGGGCCATCTTCCGGGCAAGGCCCGTGGCGCGAATGTGCCTGCGGCCCTGGGGCGCGGCCTCTTTTTCCGCCGGGGCGGCAGGGGTGGAGGCCGCCGCGGGCGCTGCAGCTGCGGC
>CATNDT010000115.1 GCA_950097035.1 uncultured Oscillibacter sp. | reverse complement strand
GGAGCAGGCCATGGACGAGATTGGGGCGGACTTCACCCGGGAGCTGGTGGAGAATACGGAGCTCTTTGCGCGGCTGGAGCGGCAGGACCGGAGCGTGGCCGGTCGAGTGCTGGACGCCCTGCGGGACTTTATCAGGCGGGTGAAGGGAGTCTTTACCGGAGAAGCGGAGCGGGACGAGGCGGCCGGAAGCGCCTGGGGTGCAGACATGGAGCGGCTGGAGCGGGCCGCGGCGCTGTGGCAGCAGGCCTTTGACGCGGCGGAGGCTGTGCAGGGCAGAAACAAAAACGCCGCCGCCATGGAAGACGGGGCGTGGTACTCTGTCGGCGGCAGGGTGTTTGCGGAGGACAAGTATTTTGCCCGCCAGATAGACCGCTGGAACAATCTGCCTGACGGGAGCTGTGTGAAGGTTGGAACGGTGCGAAAAGGGAGCGTACTGGCGCAGGTGGGACTCCCAATAGGCGGAATGTACAAAGCACGAAGACTACCTGACGGCGGAGATCATGAAGGGAATCCCGGATCTATTGAACGACCCGATTATGGTTGCCGAGTATACGGGGCCAAAAGATGATATAAAAAAATACGGTCAGTATATACGGCAATCTTTTGCTGGTGGGAAGCCGGTGGTCGTGGGCGTTGTAGTGCATTTGGACCGTTCCGGACAGAATGTGGTCAGCAATATCCGGACGATTCATGCGAGGAGTAATTTTGCAAAACAGATTACCGAAGATTCACTGTTGTATCTGAACCCGAATAAAGGGAGAACCCGCAGTTGGTTCCAGGTCTGCGGCATCTCAAATGTGCCGTTAGACGGAATCAAGTACGGGTTCATTCGTAGGATAGCATTTGACAGCGGAGAAGTCAAGGGAAAAGATTTTCCCGATCCGCAGGCAGAGACATTTACCGGTGTGTATGACAGCAGAGTAACGGTTCTCTGACCCGGCGCAAGGGACAGAGCAGGGGAGGCGGCGGACACTGGGGCGGAGCGACGGCCCGAAGAGAGGCGTCTGATGTGAAATAAACACAGACAAAAATAGACTGGGAGGAGACGTTATGGAAGAGAGAGTATGGGACATCACGCCCCGGCAGGTGTGCCGGGAGTATGAGGCGGGGCTGCGGTTCAACCAGGGGATCGGCCTGTATGACTGCGTGCAGACCAACGAGAATTTTTTCATAGGCAAGCAGTGGGAGGGGGTGCAGGCTAACGGGCTGCCCACGCCGGTATTTAACTTTTTAAAGCGGGTGGTACTGTTTTGTGTGGCAAACGTGTCCACAGACAATCTGAAACTCCATGCCAAGCCCCTGGCATCTGCCGGGGAACAATCCTGCGAAGATGCGGAGCTGATATCGGATATTTTAAACGACCAGTTCGCCGCGATTTTTGAATTCAACAAGATGGGGGCCTGTATCCGGCAGTTTGTCCGGAATGCTGCTGTGGACGGAGACGGGTGCCTGTACGCCTGGTGGGACTCGGAGATGGAGACGGGGCAGGCAGCCCGGGGCGGCATTCGGACAGAGGTGCTGCAAAACACACAGGTGCTGTTTGGTAATCCCAACGACCGGGATGTGCAGGCCCAGCCCTATATCCTTATTGAAAAGCGGATGCTGGTGGAGGATGCCCGGCATTTGGCGGCAGCTCACGGCGGAGATGCCTCACAAATCACTTCGGACGACAAGGAGAGCGGGGACTCGCATTTGGACCAGCTGGGCGGAGAGAAGGTGACGGTGCTTACCCGCCTTTGGCGGGACCGGGAGAGCGGTCATATCTGCGGCTATCAGTGCACCCGGACGGCGGAGGTGCGGAGAGCGTGGGATTTGGGTATCCACCGGTATCCCCTGACCTGGATGAACTGGGACTTTGTGCAGGACTGCTATCACGGACAGGCCATGATCACAGGGCTGATCCCCAACCAGATTTTTGTGAACAAGCTCTTTGCCATGAGTATGATCTCCCTGATGACGCTGGCCTACCCCAAGGTGATTTATGACCGGACAAAGGTCAGCAAGTGGTCCAGTCGGGTGGGGGCGGCTATCGGCGTGAACGGTAGTGTGGACGGCGTAGCGCGGATCATGGACCCGGCATCCATCTCCCCCCAGATCGGGCAGTTTATCGAGCTGGCGGTGGGATATACCCAGAAATTTCTGGGGGCCAGCGACACGGCGCTGGGAGACGTGAGGCCGAACAATACCAGTGCTATTATTGCGCTGCAGCGGGCGGCGGCCACACCCATGGAGCTGACAAAGCAGTCGCTGTTACAGGCCATTGAGGACATGGGCAGGGTATATATGGACTTTATGGGGGCCTACTATGGGGAGCGTTTCGTGGAGGCGTTAGATCCCCGGTCAACGGAGAGAACCGTCATCCCCTTTGATTTTTCCGTTTTGCAGCGTATCCCATGCAGCGTGGAGCTGGATGTGGGAGCCTCCAGCTACTGGAGCGAGATCGCGTCTATGCAGACGCTGGACAACCTGCTGACTCAGGGGAAGATCTCCACCGTGGAGTATTTGAAGCGACTGCCCGCCGGACAGATCACTGACCGGGAAATGCTGATTGAAACGCTGGAAAGGGCGGCGGAGAGTGCACCGCAGGTGGCCCATGCGGCGGGGATGCTTCCGGCGAGAGAAGGGGGAGAGGTACTGTGGCGCAATTGAGAGCCAACAGCCAGACGAATATTTTGAAGATCCGGGAGTTTCTGGGTCTGAATGAAAACCCGGACGGGGACACCCACCTGAAAAATGGGGAGCTTGGCGTGTGCCGGAACTTTCGGGTGACCCGGGACCGGCATTTACAGCTGCGGCCGGGGCAGAAGACGATGCTGGACCTGAGGGCGGCGTGGGAGAGAGAAAACGGGGATTCCGGCAATGATGCCCTTCCCCTTTTTTACGGTGTGTGGTGCGGAAAGGTGGGGGGAAAGAGCCGCACACTGGCGGCTTTTGGCGGGGATGTGTTCGACCTGGATCTGGCGGGCGGAGCGGCCCGGCGGGTGGGGAAGTGCACTGGGGATCAGACCTCCTTTTTCGGCTTTGAGAACCGGGTGTATCTTTTGAACGGCCACGAGTACATGCGCTGGGATGGAGGAGAGAACACGGCCTTTGAGACGGTGGAGGGGTATATTCCCACGGTGAAGACCGCCTGCGCCCCGTCGGGCCTGGGGACGGGGCTTGAGAATGTGAACCGGCTGACGGGGAAGAGGCGGGTGAAGTTCTCCCCGGACGGGCAGTCCACCGTGTACCACCTGCCGGAGCAGGCAATAGACGAGGTGGTGAGCGTGACAGGGGGCGGGGCCTATACGGCGGACACGGCGGCGGGGACCGTGACCTTTGCCGCCGCGCCTGCCGCCGGGATCAACACCATTGCCATTGTGTACCGCAAGGGGAACGGGAAGCGGGAGGACGTGGAGAAAATGCGGTTTTCCGAGTTCTATAACGGGACCAGCGATGCCCGGGTGTTTCTCTACGGGGACGGGACCAACCGGACCGTTTACAGCGGGAACAACGCAGATGCCGGCCGGCCCACGGCGGAGTATTTCCCGGATCTGGGAGAGGCCCGGGTGGGGGATGAGAACACGGCCATCACCGCCATGGTCCGGCATTACTCCCGCCTGCTGGTGCTGAAGGAGGACAGCGCGTACAGCATGGACTATGCCACCGCTGCCGACGCGGCGGGAAAGATCGTGCCCGTATTCTACGTGCTGCCGGTAAACCGGCAGACCGGCAACGCCGCGCCGGGGCAGGTGCGGCTGCTGGAGAACGACCCGCTGTCTCTGTTCGGCGGGAGCGTGTATCAGTGGAGCTCCGCCTACAGCGGCGGGGGAATCACCAGCGATTCCCGAAACGCCGGGAGGATCTCTGACCGGGTGCGAACCACTCTGGCGGATTTTGACTTTTCGCAGACCGTCACCTTCAGCCGCCCCGGAGAGAGCGAGTTCTACTTTCTCTGCGGGGAGCGGGCGCTGGTTTTCAACTACGGGGCGGATGCATGGTATGTATACGATCATTTTGGATTTCGGGCGCTGCTGGACGTGGAGGGGGAGCTGTACGGATTTACCCGGACGGGGGAGGTGCGGCACATCTCCCGCCAATACCGCAGCGACTGCGGGGCGGAGATTGCGGCCCGGGCGGAGACCGGGGCCATGGACTTTGACCGGGACTGGCTGCTGAAGTACAGCCCTCAGGTGTTTGTGGCCATTCAGCCGGAGAGCGGAGCGAGGGTGACGGTGACGGTGGAGACCAACCGCCGGGGAGACTACCCGGAGAAGCTGGTAACTGCGGGGCTGGCCGGGTTCCACCACGTGGATTTTGGACACTTTTCCTTCGGCACCAACCGCAAGCCCCAGGTGAAGCGGGTGAAGATGAAGGTGAAGAAGGCCACCTTTTACAAGCTGGTGTTCAAGAGTCAGGCCGCCTCCGCCACGGTGACGCTTCTGGAGACGGATGTGCAGTTGAGATATGCGGGGAATGTGAAGTAGGAGATAGGCAGGGGGCCCGCCGCATCGCGCCGCTCCGTTTTCTTCTGGGTGGGTCCGGTCGATACAGCGGACAGGCTTTCACCCGGTAGCTCTCCGTTTTTTCGCAAACCTGCTGCCGGCCATTCCACAGTTGGACCGGGATGTCCCGCCGTTCCGCCGTCCAGCCGGGGACAGGCCGATGCTCCGCAAACCAGGGGCAGCCGGAGCGGGGGCCTTGGCGGCAGGTCCAGCACAGGGTGGCGCGCCGCTTGCCCCTTGGCGCCCCCACCCGGCGGGGAGAGGTATTTTTACAGGTCATATGATCTCCTTTTTTCTTGTGTTCCCGTGGGGAAGTTCACCCGGCGGGTCCGGTTTTCCTTCAAAAGAGGGCGGGCGTCGGTGCGGCGGGCGGGGGGCTTTGTAAAATAGGGCTCAAAGCAGCGGGGGCAGAGGACCTGGCGGCAGGGCTCCGAAAAGCCCTCCGGCATGGGCTCCCGCCAGGAGCGGATATGGGGGACGGCGAACACCGCCCCGCAGAGCTCACAGAGATACACGGCGGCCCTCCTTTGCCGTGCCGGTCCACCGGGTCTTCACAGCCTTCCGCTGCCGCTGAGCAACCGGGCCAGCGTGGCGGCGCTGATGCGGTTGTCCCGAAAGCAGGGGAAGCGGCGCTTGATCGTCCTGGGGTCCCGAAGGCCGGTGTATTTGCCGACTTCCGCCACCGTCAGCAGGCGGCGCCCCCCTGTGAAGGCCAGAATGTCAGCTAGATTGTCCTGATAGGCAAATGGTTCCATAGTATGTGTTCCTTTCAAATTTCATGTATAGTCTGCTCTAAAGTGCTGCACTTTATGAGGAGTATACTGCAAAAAGTACAGCACTTCAATTGGCGGAATCGCCAAAAAGTGCTGTACTTTTTTGGCAGCCCTGCATCACTCTCTCTTTACAACCAAGGATATTTGTGGTAGACTGCCTATAGTGAAGGACGGGCGGGGAGCGGCGACATTCCCCGCCGCAGAAAGGCGGTTCGCTTATGCCCACAGAAAAGCCCCGGTTTTCCGTGACGATGGAGGCCGGGACACTGGAAAAAGTCACCCAGTTCCGTGACGACAACGGGATAACCACACAGAGCAAGGCCATTATCCGGCTGGTGGAGCTTGCGCTTGCGGATCTGGAGCGATCCGGTGCGGTGAAGAGCCGCCCATCTTTTTCGGGCGAGGCGATGCGGGTGGCAAAGGACTACCAGAGTCTGGACCGGTGGGGCCGGCAGGTAGTGCTTGCCGTTCTTGCCGGTGAGCGGGAGCGGATGGAGGATGAGGAGCGCTTTTTGCGGGAGACGGCCCCGGAGCCGGAGCCCAAGGTGATTCCGCTGTACCTTTTTCCGGCGGCCGCGGGATATGCCGCGCCGGTTTTAAGTGAGGACTATGAGCTTTACGAGCTGCAGCCCCAGGACCCCCAGGGCGCCGAGTTCGCCGTGCGGCTGCAGGGGGACTCCATGGAGCCGGACTTTCCTGACGGGGCTACGGTGTTCTGCAACCGGGACCCTTTGGCGGATGGGGATATCGGTGTGTTTTGTGTGGACGGTGGAGCGGTGTGTAAACAGTACCATAAGGAGGGCGGTGTGGTGTACCTGTTCTCTTTGAATCGCAAACGGCAGGATGCCGACGTGGTGCTGCTGCCGGGAGGGAATCGGGGCTTTGTTTATCAGGGCCGGGTGATTGCAAAACGGCGCTATCCGGTGCCCGGAAGAGGATAAGTAGAAGGCTGTTCCAATAGGCGGCGGGGAGGAAGATACTATGAACAATGAAGAAAAGATTTTGGCTATGCTGGCTACGCTTACAGAGGACGTCTCCGGCATCAAGGAAAAGTTAGAGGAAGTGGATCAGCGGTCTGTACGCACACAGACCTTGCTGGCTACGCTTACAGAGGACGTCTCCGGCATCAAGGAAAAGTTAGAGGAAGTGGATCAGCGGTCCATGCATACGCAGAGTATGCTGGAGGAAGTGGATCAGCGGTCCATGCATACGCAGAGTATGCTGGAGGAAGTGGATCAGCGGTCCATGCGCACGCAGGTCCTTTTGGAAACCGATGTCTCCGATAAGCTCCAGCTGCTTTACGAGGGGCATCAGACCCTTTTGGACACGCTGGCGCCCAAGGACAGGGTGGAGAAGCTGGAAGAGGACGCTGCGCTGCTCAAATCCACGTTGCGGCTGCTGTCTCAGGATGTAGCCAATCTGAAAAAGGCGCAGTGAACAAAAACTGCCGGGAGCTGGTGGAGAGGCCGGTTCCCGGCGTTTTTCTGCGCCTTTGGGTTGATTTTTAACGAATTCTTAACTATAATAAACATATATTGTCAGGCCTCTTTCAGAGCGGTCTGGCAGATGCTCCAACCTTAGGAAAGAACGAGGGAGATATTATGAGACCGGACGGAACCCGGGTGAAGGGCCTGACCCCCATTATGCAGGCGCTGCCCTATATCATGCCCAACCGTTTTGATGCCCAGAACTGGGCCAGCGACTATGTGGACGAGGAGATTGTTAAGTCCTTTATCCGCCAAAAGCGGCGGGAGGGGCGGCATGTGACACATATGAGCGTTTTGGTGGCCGCCTATTATAAGGCGGCGCTGGAAAACCCCAAGGTGAACTATTTCGTTATGAACCGCAGGATATACCGGCGCAACCACTTCTGTTTCAGCTTTGTCATTTTAAAAAAGCGGGCGGACGGCACGCCGGACGAGACCACGTTGAAGGTTTTTTTGGAGCCGGAGGACGACGTGTTCTCCATCAGCCAAAAGATTAAGGAGCTGGTGGATCTGAATCAGGAGGCCGTGCACAATAACAGTACGGACCGGTTTGCAAATTTCGCATTTCAGGTGCCGGGGCTGGCCCGGCTCGTGTTCGGCCTTGCCTACCACCTGGATCTTCACGGTCTGCTGCCCAGGAAGATTATCGATCTAAGTCCCTTCCACACCAGTTTGTTTATCACTAATCTGGCGTCTATCAACACCAGCTATATCTTCCACCACTGCTATGAGTTTGGCACTACCAGCGTGTTTGTATGTATGGGCAAGCCGGTGCCGGACCCCATGGCCCCGGCGGAAAGCCGAAAGAAGCACATGCCTCTGGGCGTTGTAATGGATGAGCGCATTGCCACGGGGATTGAGTACTCACGCTTTTTTGCCGCCTTCGAGCGGTATTTGAAAAAGCCGGAGCTGTTGGAGTGCCGCCTGGACGGAAAGCCGGTCCCGGCGGGAGTTTGACGGAGGCGGTTTTATGGAGAGAGGGGTCTCAGCGCGACTGCGGGCCGCGGGGACGTATGCCGCGGCGGTGGGGAAGTGGCTGGCGGTTTCGCTGCTGGTAGGGGTTCTCTGCGGTGTGGTGGGCGCGGCCTTTCACACATCGGTCCACATTGCGGCGGAGCTGCGGGCGGAATGGCCCTGGCTTTTGTGGGGCCTGCCGGCGGCGGGCCTTGCCATTGTGGGCTTTTATAAGCTGACAAAAACCGGGAGTCTGGGGACCAATGACGTGTTTGACGCGGTGAATCGGGACGGTACGCTGCCCATCCTGCTGGCGCCCGCCATCTTTCTGGGCACGGTGCTGACCCATCTCTGCGGCGGCTCTGCCGGACGGGAGGGGGCCGCGCTGCAGATCGGCGGCTCTATCGGCCAGCAGACAGGGCGCGTTCTGCACCTGGACCGCCCGGATTTGCGGGTGGCCACTCTCTGCGGAATGGCAGGGTGCTTTTCCGCCCTTTTCGGCACGCCGCTGACCGCTGCGGTGTTTGCCATTATGGTCGTCAGCGTGGATGCGCTGTATCACGCGGCGCTGCTGCCCTGCCTGCTCTCGGCCCTGGCAGCTTTTCGGGTGGCCCTGGTTATGGGGGTGGAACCCGCCCGGTTTACTGTGTCGGTTCCGGCGGCGGAGGCGGTGTGCTTTTTGAAAACGGCGGCTTTGGCGGCCCTGTGCGCGGCGGTTTCCGTGCTGTTTTGCACAGTGATCCACACCGTGGAGCGCTGGATGCATCGCCGCATCCCCAATCCCTGGCTGCGGGTGGGCGTGGGCGGCGCTGCTGTTATCGCCATGACGTGTCTTGTGGGCAGTCAGGACTATAACGGCGTGGGCATGGAGATTATCGCCGCCGCCGTGGAGGAGGGAACCGTGCACCCCGCCGCCTTCCTCTTAAAGCTGCTGTTTACCGCCGTGACCCTGGCCGCCGGATTCAAGGGCGGCGAGGTGGTGCCCTCCTTTTTTGTGGGGGCCGCGTTTGGCTGTGCGGCGGGG
>CATNDT010000114.1 GCA_950097035.1 uncultured Oscillibacter sp. | reverse complement strand
CTCCCAGTAGACCTTGTAGCCGTTGTACTCCTTGGGGTTGTGGCTGGCGGTGACATTGATGCCCGCCTGGCAGTGGTACTCACGCACGGCAAAGCTCAGCTCCGGTGTGGGGCGTAAAGATTCAAAAATACGGACGTGGATGCCGTTTGCGGCACAGACCTCGGCGGCGGCCCGGGCAAACTCCATGGAGTGGTTGCGGCAGTCCATGCAGATGGCCACGCCCCGGCGCTTGCCCTCGTCCCCCTCGGCGGCGATCACGTCGGCAAAGCCCTGGGTGGCCCACCGGATGACGTGGATGTTCATGTTATGGAGCCCCACATACATAGTGCCCCGCAGCCCGGCGGTGCCAAACTCCAGCGGGCCGTAAAACCGGGATTCGATTTCTTTGGGGTCATGCCTGATAGACTCCAGCTCGGCATGCTCCTCTGCAGACAGGGCGGGGCTTGCCAGCCATTTTTCATATTCTTTCATGAAATCCATTTTGCTGTTCCTCCTTATTTTGCACGTTGCGGTGCCGGTAGGCCTGCCGGTTTGACGAAATTCCCCAACAAGTGGCAGGTTGCGGCTGGAAAAATTATTCATACCGCATAAAATCATTATACGAGGGAGAGGCTTCCTTGTCAAGAATTGCCTGTGAGTTTTCCCGGCGGGTGAAAATGCCGGCCCGGGTACAGGTCCCGGGGCCGGCAGAATAATCGGTTTTCAGAAAAATACAGGTTTTTCAGCGGTTACTTGTGGTATTTTGTTCCGGCATTGATCTGATAGGCCCGGTAGATCTGCTCCAGCAGCATGACCCGGGCCAGGTGGTGGGGAAAGGTCATGGGGGACATGGAGAGCCTTGCCCAGGCCTGAGCTTTGATAGATCCGTGAAGGCCGAAGGAGCCGCCGATTAAAAATACCAGCTGCTTTTCGCCCCGGCTGGACCAGGTGGACATCAACTGAGCCAGCTCCTGGCTGGAGCGCATTTGTCCCTCCACGCACAGGGCCACCAGGCTGGATGAGGGCGGCAGCCTGTCGCGGATGGCGGCGGCTTCCCGCTCCAGCGCCGCGTCGATCTGCGCGGGAGAGGGATTGTCCGGCAGCCGCTCCTCCGGCAGCTCAATGACCGCCAGCTTACACCAGCGGGACAGACGCTTGACGTATTCCGCCGCGGCGTCCGCGTAGAATTTCTCCTTCAGCTTGCCCACGCAGAGGAGCGTCACCTTTTGCATAGGGCCCTCCTCACCGCGTGAACTTCTCCCATGGCGCTGCGGGGCGCCACGGACAGCAGAGGCTGCAGCGATGCGGCGGAGAGGGCGGCCGCCACGGCGTTTTCCGCCATGGCGGGGGTGTTGTTTTCCCGGCTCAAATGGGCCAGAATAATCTCCGCCGCGCCGTGCTGCGCCAGCGTCACGGCGAAGCGGGCGGCGTCTTCGTTGCAAAGATGGCCCTCATCACCCAAGATCCGCCGCTTTAAGTAGTAGGGGTATGGCCCGCTGCGAAGAGACTCCTCGTCGTAATTGCTCTCTAAAACAGCCAGAGAGACGCCGGGCAGGATATCTGCCGCCTCCTCGGTCACATAGCCGGTATCCGTCAACACGCCCACGCCGCCGTCCGGCGTGTCGAACCGGAAACCGCAGGAGCCGGGACTGTCGTGGGAGGTGGGAAAGGCGGTGACAGATACCTCTTCCAGAAAAACCGGGCGGCAAAGAGCCAGCGCTGAGAGACGGTGCTCCGCTTCCAGCAGATGCTGCGAGAGCGCCCCGCAGGCATATGCCGTGGCGCAGAGGGGGGCGGCGGTGCGCTTTAGCAGCGTCTGAAGGCCGGAGATATGGTCTTTGTGGGTGTGGGTAATCAGGATTGCAGACAGGTCCTCCGGCTCCAGCCCCAGCGCCCGCAGTCCCGCCGTTATCCGGCGGCAGGAGATCCCGGCGTCCACCAGCAGGTGGGTGCTTTCGCAGGAGAGCACCAGCGCGTTTCCTGAGGAGCCGCTGGCGAGCGTACATACAGTGGTCAAAACAGACCTCCCTAAAAAAGTGTATCCGCGAAAAGAGGCCGACAGCCGCCGTCCTCCCATCGCGGACAAAAAGAAGCTATGCATCGTGATTGAAAGAAAAATGACTCCCTTTCGGGGCCGCCGTCAGCCGATATAGGCGGCGTCCAGCTCCTCGGCCTCGTGGGCGTCCTCCACAGAGCGGATGTCCGCCCCCAGGTTGCGGAGCTTTGCCACAATATTTTCATACCCGCGCTCAATGTATTGCACATGGCTAATCTCACTCTGGCCGTGGGCGGCCAGGGCGGCAATGACCAGTGCCGCGCCTGCCCGCAGATCGCAGGCCTGAATGGGCGCGCCGGTGAGGTGATTCACTCCCTCCACCACGGCGGTCTTTTCATCCACCTGAATAGAGGCGCCCATACGCTTGAGTTCATCCACATAGCGGTAGCGGTTGTTCCAAACGCTCTCTGTCACCAGAGATGTGCCCTCTGCCAGAGAGAGCACGGTGGTGACCTGGGGCTGCATATCTGTGGGGAAGCCGGGATAGGGCATGGTTTTTACGTTGGCCTTCTGCAGAGGGCCGTTGCGGCGGACCAGAAGCGTGTCCTCATTTTCCTCCACCTCTACCCCCATCTCCACCAGCTTGGCGGTGATACAGTCCATGTGTTTGGGGATAATATTTTTGATGAGGATCTGGCCGCCGGTGGCGGCCACAGCGGCCATATAAGTGCCGGCCTCGATCTGGTCGGGGATGATGGCGTAGCTGCCTCCGCGAAGCCGGTCCACGCCGCGGATCTTGATGGTGTCTGTGCCCGCGCCGCGGATATTGGCCCCCATGGAGTTGAGGAAGTTGGCAAGATCCACGATGTGGGGCTCTCTGGCGGCGTTTTCAATCACGGTGTTGCCCTCGGCCATGGCGGCGGCGATCATGATATTCATGGTGGCGCCCACAGAGACCACATCCAGATAGACATGGGCGCCCCGCAGACGGCCGCTGGCTGTGGAGGCGTAGATAAATCCGCTTTCCACCACCACCTTTGCACCCAGGGTGGTAAAGCCCTTAATGTGCTGGTCGATGGGGCGAACGCCAAAATTGCAGCCGCCGGGCATGGTGACCTCCGCCTTGCCGAAACGGCCCAGCAGCGCACCGATCAGATAGTAGGAGGCGCGGATCTTTCGGGCCAGCTCATAGGGGGTGCGGGTAGAGTGGATGTGGCTGCAGTCGATTTCCACCGTGTGGCGGTTGACAGTGCGAATCTGCGCACCCAGATGCTCCAGAATTTTCAGGCTCATAGTCACATCTGAGATCTGCGGAAGGTTTTCAATACGGCATACGCCGTCCACCAGCAAAGCGGCAGGGATGATGGCAACGGCGGCATTTTTCGCGCCGCTGATCTCAACTTCACCAAACAGGGGTTTTCCACCCTGAACAATATATTTTGTCAAAATTTGACCCTCTTTTCAAGGATGTTCTTTTGTGGCGGCAAGCCGTCCCGCATTAAGAACAGTTTACCCACCCGATGCCGCTTCATACCGGCAGAGAGGAAACCGGAGGAAGAAAACCCCGGTTTTTATAAGACTGCGTCCGCAAAACACAATGGAGCGAACGCTTAAAAGCAGACTTGCAAAAAGGCCGGCAAGAGATGCGGCCTTTGTTTAGCCAGAGTATTGTATCACATCCAAACGGGAAATGCAAATCCTTCCTGCGCGGAAATATATAAAAAGTGAGAGATGTCCTGAGGCCGAATTGGGCAGATTTAGTATTGACTGACAGCACCGGTATAGCAGTTCACATAGTACCGCAGAGTATTGGTGACGATGCACCAGGCCGGGGCCAGAGACATAGGGGCGGCGACAGAGCTTTGCAGCTCATAGCAGAGAGAGACCTCTGTGATAGAGGAGGCGACGGCGCCGCTTTCCCGGCGCATGGCCTGAAAAGCGGTGAGAGCTGCCTGGGCGGAGAGGGGTTCCTCCTCAGAGAGCTCGGCGGAGACCTCGGGGAGCAGCGTGCCGCTGGCCGAGGTGACCGCTCCGCGGTCAAGCGTAAAGGTAACGGTGCAGTTGTACACGGGCAGGCGGCTGTATTTCCGGACGGCCAAAATGGCGCCGCTGCCCTCACCGTCCAGTTGGGAGGACAGGATCTCGTAGTGAAATTTTTTGCAGAAATCCTCGCAGAAGGCCACCCCGTCTGAGGCCGCCAGCGTTCCTGCGGCGTCAAAGCTGCCATTGTCCCGGAAAAGGGCCGTGCCGTTATTGCTGGTGTAGGAATAAACGCCCCACCGCTCGGCATAAACCAGGCCACTGCCAAGCAGCTGCGCGGCGGCAGACCGCTCAAACGCGCTGTCGCGGGTGAGGGTATGACCGGCCGGCGGCGTTCCGGAGGGAACGACGGCGGGGTCCAGTTGGATCCCATCGGCGGCAAAGAGAGCGGTCAGCTGTTCAAGGGCGCGGTCCTGGGCGGACTGGGCCGCCGAATCCCGATAGGCCAGAGAACCCAGCAAAAACACATTGACCAGAAGCAGAATGAGGATGATTACGTTTTTTAAGCGGTACCGGTCCATTCTCAGGGCCCCCTTCCTCCAAATTATCCGCCGGTTTAATCTGAGAGCCAACAGGCAGTGGCGTTGGCGCCGTTATCCACATAGCCGATCGAGAGCTCCCGGCCCTCCTGACGGGCGGCAATGGCCATCGCCTGCCGCAGCGGGAGCAGAGGCGAGGTCTCCCCGGTGTCTGTGTATTGCCGGAAGCGGAGATAGAGGGAGGAGACGACGTTTCCGGAGAGCACGACCTCTGCGGCGCTTCCGCCGTCCGAAAAGCGGACGGGCACGCCGTTGATCTGCCAGCCAAAGGTCAGGGTGGTGCTGGTCTCTGTGCGGCGCACTTTTTGAAGATACAGGCCGCCGTTTTGGGCAGGCAGCAGGGAGGATAGAAGCGTATGGGCGCCCATGACCGATTGCTGCAGTGTAGGCGTCTCCCCAATAGCGCCCACGGTCAGGGTGGGATCACCGCCGCTGCGGTAACGGACCGCCCCGTCTGGGATCAGACGCAGGGTGCGGTCTCCGTCAGTGATTACCTCCACACCGCCGGGCTCTGTGTAGCGGGAATTGGTGCGGGGATAAAAGCCCAGCGCCGGCAGCAGCTTGTCGCTCTCGGGAAGAGCGGCGGCGGCGGAGAACACCGGGAGCGCCGGAAGCTCCAGAGGGAACAGGGAGACAGGCGACACCCCGGCGGCAGTTGGGTCAGGATCGTCCGCGGCGAAAAAGGCGCCGTTAAGCTCATAGCTGTCGACGATGCCGGAGAGGTCCTCCAGCGGAACCGCGGAGTCGCCCCGCTGACAATTGCCCGCACCGTCGCAGAGATACAGAACGGCGCCGCCCTCGCCCCGGGCCGAGATCACCACGCGGCGGACGGAGAGACCGGCGTCCAGAGAGGCGCCGGTCAGCCCCGCCAGCACCGGCAGAGGCAGGGACTCTATAAAGTCGCAGTATACGGAGGTGCCGCCCAGAGCGGCTAAAAATTCCTGATAGCCACAGGGGGAAAACGTGCGGACAGAGCCCAGAGTCTCCCGCAGGAGATTGCTGACAGGCTCAAAATCATCGTCGGTGGTGGTGAGAGTCACGCTGCCGTAGCGCCCGCCATATACGCCGGTGACCGCCGTTCGCACCGGGGCGGAGAGGCTGGTCAGCGTGGCCGGGGCGGGGCCGGTGGTCTGGACGGAGTCGCCGGTCAGATACCGCAGATAACTGCTCCCGGTGTCTATACCCAGGGAATACAGCTGGGTTTGGGCAATCAGAAACACCGCGGAGAGAGACAGCAGAACGATAATGATATTCTGCACAAGATCCCGGTTTCTCCGTTCTTTTGCATTCATGCCGGTCCTCCTCCCGGATAAGTCTGTATCAGTCATTGGCCGGAAGCCTGGAATCCGGCCCGCCCACGGGCAGCTCCAGCCGCACGGTGGTGCCGGGGCCCTCGTGGGGAGGCAAAAGCAGCCGCCCCTGATGGCGCTGGACAATTTCCAGGGCGATGGAGAGTCCCAGGCCGGTTCCGCCGGACTCCCGGGAGCGGGCCTTGTCCACCCGGTAAAAGCGGTCAAAGATATGGGTCCGGTCTTTTTCCGGAATGCCGATGCCGTCGTCCCACACGTCCATCCACACCGTTCCCTCCGTAGAGCCGGCGCTGATGCGGATGTGACCGCCGTCCGGCGTGTACTTTATGGCGTTGCCGATCACATTCATCATCACCTGCTCCAGGCGGCTGCGGTCTCCCACAATCAGCGGCAGGCTTTCCGGCGGTGTGTAGGTCAGCGCATGCCCCCGCTGCTTGGCGTTGAGGGCGTTGGCCCGGGTGACGCTCTCGATGGCGTCCCCGAAGGGGAAGCGGGAGAGCACCAGCTCCGCGTCTCCCGCATCCAGACGGCTGAGGGTGAGAAGGTCCTGGACGATGTGGGTCATGCGGTCCGTCTCGGTGATGATGATATCCAGAAAGCTGTTGGCGGTCTCCTGGGGGATGTCGCCGTTTGCATCCAGCAGCGTTTCGGCATAGCTGCGGACGTTGGTCAGGGGTGTGCGCAGCTCGTGGGATACGTTGGCCACAAATTCCTTGCGGCGCTCCTCGTTTCGGTGCTGTTCCGTCACATCGTGCAGCACGATGAGAACGCCGCCGCTGGCCTGACCGGAAAAGGGGGCCAGATACAGCTCCAGTGTGCGATCGCCCACCAGCAGCTCACTTTCGGCGTGGTTGGGGCGCTGGAGTGCCAGAATCTCCTGAAAGGGATAGACGGAGCCGAAGAGATCGTCATAGGTGCAGTCGCCGTAAACTGGCTGCTGCAGCATGGTGTTGGCCGCGGGGTTGCAGTGGATCAGGCGGCCCTTGTGGTCAAAGGCCACTACGCCGTCGGTCATGTGCAGGAAGAGTGTGTCCAGCTTGTTGCGCTCATTCTCCACGGCGGCCAGGGTGGCCTGCAAAATGTCCGCCATCTCGTTAAAGGTGCCGGTGAGAATGCCGATCTCGTCGGTGGACTCGATGGGCAGCTCCCCGTCAAAATCCCCGGCGGCCACACGCTCCGCGCCGGCGGTCAGCTTTTCAATGGGCCCCACCATGGTTTTAGACAGAAGAAAGCTTAGGAGAATGGAGATCAAAAGGCCGATGATCAAAGCCTGCATGATGATGAGAAAGAGCTGGGTATTCAGGCCGGAAACGGTGGCCTTGTTATCCAGAATGTAGATGATATAGGCGTTGCCGCCGCCCATGATGGGCACGGCCACATCCATAAAGTCGGCGGTGATGTCGCTCTCATCCCCCACCAGGGTCTCGTCCTGCTGGACAACGGCGTTTCGGGCGGTGAGGAGGTTGGCGCTCTGCTGCCGGGGGAGGGCGGACTCGTCGGCGGAGCTTAAAATATAGCCGCCGGTTTCGCCGTCCAGCACAAAGTAGTTCCGGGTGCGGTAGTCCACGCCCAGAGAGCCCGCCTTGGCCTCCAGAATCTCCGCAAGGTGTCCCACAGGGTCTTCGCTGTCCCCGGCGGCGCCCCGCAGGTCGGCCACAAAGCTGCTGTTTTCACCGCTGAACACGTCGCTCATCTCCTGGTAGAAGGAGTTGATATAAAAGTTGGAGACGCTGACCGTGAGAAAAGCGCCCACCACCGCCATCAAAGAGGTGATCAGCAGCAGCAATATCAGTGTGAGCTTCATATGAAGGCTTCTAAACATCGGGAAGTCCTCCTTTGTGGGGGATGGTCAAAAGGCACCCGCAGCTACACCGCAAAGTAATAGCCCGCCCCTCTGCGGGTGAGGATGTACACCGGGCTGGCCGGATTCACCTCGATCTTCTCCCGCAGGCGGCGTACCGTTACATCCACAGTGCGGACATCGTCGCCCACATAGCCGTAATTCCACACCTGTTCCATCAGGTCCACCCGGGAGTACACCTTGTTGGGGTGGCTTGCCAGAAAGGTCAGAAGCTCATATTCCCGCTGAGTGAGGTCAATGGCCTTTCCGTCCCGGAATACCTGGTGGCTGTCCGTGTTGATGGAGAGATTGCCGGATACCTGCATGGTGCTGGCGGCTGCCGTGGCGGCGGGGGCGGTCATGGCGGTGCGGCGGATGTTGGCGCCCACCCGGGCGATCAGCTCCCGCATGGAGAAGGGCTTGGTGATATAGTCGTCCGCGCCGATCTCCAGCCCCAGGACCTTGTCCGTCTCCTCCTCCCGGGCGGTGAGGATGATGACGGGCACATTGTCCCCCGCCTGCCGCAGGGCGCGGCAGACCTCAAAGCCGTTCATCCTGGGCAGCATCACGTCCAGCAGAATCAGGTCCGGCTTCTCGGAGCGGGCCTTGTTCAGCCCGTCCTCTCCGTCGTAGGCCTCCAGGGTCTGGTAGCCCTCCCGCTGGAGATTGAAGCGGAGAATGTCCACAATGTTCTTCTCGTCCTCCACGATGAGGACGGTCTTCTGTCTGTCCATTAAAAACCTCCGGCTTCGTGTTACAGGTTCAATAACACCTTGGCCCGCAGCACGGCGGCCACGGTCTTGGCGTCCTCAATCTCGCTGTTGACGCAGCGGTGCACCATCTCGTCAAAGGGCACCCGCTCCACGTTCAAAAACTCGTCCGGGTCCAGATGCTGGGCCTCCATCCGCAGGCCCCGGGCCAGAAAGAGGTGCAGCGTCTCCCCGAAGCAGCCGGGGGAGGGCAGCAGACGGCCCAGGGGCACAAACACCTCCGGCACCGCGCCGGTCTCCTCCGCCAGCTCCCGCAGGGCGCCGGCCGCCGGCTCCTCGCCCGGGTCC
>CATNDT010000113.1 GCA_950097035.1 uncultured Oscillibacter sp. | reverse complement strand
TTTCTGCGCCTGTACCGGCTTTGGCCCCTCGTAGGGCCGCTTGATCGTGGTGACATGCCCAACCTGTATGCCAGTCTCCGGGGCGGCTTCCTCCTGTCCATACAGCCGTCCCACATCCTGCTGCAGAGGATCCAGACGAGGCCCCGTCTGTGCCTGCCCCTGCGAGGCCGCCCGCTCTCTCATCATCTGGGCTGCTGCTCCTGCATCCTGCTGTGCCCCGCCGCGCCACGCTCCCGGTTTTCCGGCGTCGTATCCCGCCAGATTCGTCAAGCCCATCAATCCGGACAGCCCACCCACCAGCATATCCTCAATGGCGTCGTCCAGCTTCTCCCGGCCTGTCCGGGTGTCCGGGTCCCATCCCCGAAGGTACGGGTTGATCACCAGGTTCTCCGCCACGTCGCCGATCCCCTCTTCCAGCCCCTCGGTGAGACCGCCGGCGCCCCAGGTGAGCAGGCCTCCCAAAGCCTTCTGTCCGGCCTCGGATTTCGCCATTCTCTCCGTCACGTAGCGGATGGTCTTCTTGATCCCCTCGTCCACGCTGCCAAAGCTCCCGCTGCCGGCAAGCTTTTGGGGCACGGCCAGGCCGAACAGCTTCTCCGTGGCGTACTCTTTCAGTGCCTCCGCCTGTGCCGTCTGCTCCTTCTTCCACTCTTCGTTTAGGCGAAGCAGCCTGTCCATCCGCGCAAGCTCCTCCGCCGTCTTCCCCTGCTGCATCCGGGCAATTGCACGGTCAATATTGTCCTGTGTGGCCTGCGCGGGCTGCACGGCCTGGCTTCGTCCATGCGTGCCAATTCCCCTGCCCAGGGCCTCCACCGCCGTCCCCGCAAGGTTGGTCAGCGACGCCCCGCTGCCGGACAGCACGGCGGAAAGGCCGCTGTCCACCCGGTCCCCCAGAGTCTGCCTGCCGGTCTGCGCCCGCAGCTCCTTCTGCTGCTGCCGCACCCGCGCCAGTGTCTCCGTGTCCATATCCACAGAGGCCTGCCGCGCCTCCTCGTCCAGCGCCAGCATGGCCGCCGCCAGGTCCCGGGCCATGGGCCCGGGCTTCTCCGCAGCCCGCAGCTCCTTCAGCCGCCGCTGCGCCTGCTTCAGCGTCTCCCCATCCATCTCCATGGCATCCCGCTTCACCCGCGTGTCCAGGGCCTTTATGGCCGCAGCCCGGTCCCGCATCAGCTGGCCGGCAGCGGAATTGCCGTCAAAAGGAGCGCCGCCCGCTCTATTCACGCCATAACTCCGCTCCACGGCGGACCCAGCGGCGGGCTTCACCTCCTGTACCGTCTGCACCGCCGGGGCCGCGGGCCGCGCCGCCTTCTGCACAGCGCCCGCCTGCCGCATCTTCCACTCCTCATAAGATACCGCGGGCGCCTCATATCCCGTTTTCGCTTTGATCGTCTTTCCTGTGGCAATACTCACAAAAGAGGCCATTCTGTCCCCACTCCCTTTCCATATCCGGAAACAGGGATCATCTCCGGCCCCGGCCCCTCTCACGGCGTATACTGTACCCCGTACTTTGCCAAAACGCCCTGCAGCGCCGCCTGTTCCCTGCCGGACAGGCCGCCCCAGAGGGATTTGATATATCCCAGCGCCTGCTGCTGGTTCCCGCTGCTAAGCTGCCGGTTTACATTCGCCACCACCCCGTCTGTCAGCGCCCCGGTGTCCTTCGCCCACGCCTGATAGTCCTTGTACACCCCGCTGCCGGAGGTAAAGCCGTACCGTTTGTAGTTGTTGGCGATGTACGACTGCGGCGTGCCGCTGGCATAGGCGGCCTGGAACAGCCCGTTGTAGTCCTGCGCGCCGTCGGTCCCCGTCTTCGTCCCCGTCTTCTTCTTTGCCGCCTGGGCCGCGTTGTAGGCCGCGGCCAGGGCCGCCGCGTCCGCCTGGGAAATCCCCGCCAGCGCCAGAGTCTCCCCCTCCGGCATCACGCCGCTTTTCAGCATAGTGGAAGCCAGGCTGTACGCGTTCTTCCGGGCCGCGGTCTGGGCGGCGTTCTGCTGGCTGTATACCGCCTCCTCCGCCGCGCTCCGGGCGGAAAGTGCGTCCTGGGCCTGCTGGTACTGGAACTGCCGCTCCCAGTTCTGCTGGGCGAGAGCCGCCTGCTGTGCCTGATACGCCAGATTCTCCTGCCGCACCGCCTCGTCGTACAGCGCCCCCAGCAGCGCCGCGCCGGTCTGGGCCTGGGCGCCGCTCACCTGTCCGTTGTACTCCGCCAGCATCTGCAGCCGCTGTAATTCGCTCTGGGCCAAATCCTGCTCCCGGGCCGTCCCCAGGGCCGCCAGGCTGTCCTGCAGGCTGGACCCCAGTGCCAGCGCCATCTGTCCGCCGGCCCCGGTATTCAGCCCGCTGGCCACCCCCATCTCGTTCATGGTCAGCCGCTGCAGCTCACTTTGGGCCGCCGCCTGGTTCTGCTGCGCATAGTACGCCTGCCGGATTTTCTCATCGTTGGCCCGGGACTGGGCCACCTGCCGGTCATAGGCCGCCTGCAGTTGGGCCAGCTGGGCGTTTAGCTGCGCGCCGTACATCTGCTGGAGGTAGGCGGAAAGATCGTTTCCGCCGTAGCCGCCAGGCATAGCGCCGCCGCTCCCCCCTTCATGGGAAACCACCTGCCGCCCGCCTCCGGAGGGAAGCGCCTTGTATCCGGCCCCGCCGCCCTGCGCCGGCGCGCCTTCCACCGCCGGCACGGCCACACTGCCGCCGGCATAGCTCTTCCCGGCGTTGATGCGGTCCAGAATCTCCCGCAGGGCCGCCCGGTCCTGGCCCGTGTCCCCCGCATAGGTCCCCGTCCAGTCCTCCGCCCGCACCGGGTCAATGGCCTTCCCGCTGGCGTAGTTTCCCGCCAGGTCTACCAGCCGCCCCACTCCGGTGCGGACCACCGCCTCGTTGTGCAGCTGCCGCTGCACATCCGCAAAGTCCTCCGCCCCGCCGTAGTACCGGCTCATCAGGTCGATCTCCGCCTGGCTGTATTTCGGCGTCTCCGCCCCCGGCTTCGCGCTCACGGGCCTGGCCGCCACAGGCTTGCCCTGCCCGTCATACACGATCCAGAATTTGTTGTCCGCGCTCTTGATCTGCTTATACGCCAGCGCCGGGTTTGTCCCCTCCCCAAATTGGGTCTGGTGCTCCGCCAGCCGCTGCCGGTTCGCCGTCAGCTCGCTTTCATACCCCGCCCGCGCCGCCGGGGACTGGCTGTACAGCCGGTTGATCTCCGCGTACGCCTGGTCCTGGGTGGTTCCGCCCCCGGCGGAGCCGGTGTCCGCCATCTTGAACCCCCGCCGCAGCAGCGCCTCCCGGGCCCCGTCCAGATCCCCGGCGGAGGCCGCCTGCCGCGCCGCCGCCAGGTAGTCCGTCCCGGCGTCGTACCCGCTTCCCTTGTAAACAGAACCGCTTGCGTAGTCCGTCCGGAAGGGCAGCTTTCCCCCACTGTTTAAGGTGAGCTTATCCTTCGTCCCCTGACTGGCGAGACCGTAGCTGGCGTCATACTGGCTCTTCAGCTCATTTAAGATCCGGGCATTGCTGGTCCCCCGGTCATTGCCCCCCTGGGCGTTGATTTTGGCCTGCCGGGCCGCCAGGGCGGAGGACACCGCCCCCCAGTCTCCCTTTGCCGCCGCGTCCTTCGCCTGCTGGTGATAATCTACGGACGGCTGATAGGAGCTCCCCCCGGCGGAAGGCCGCGCTGCGCTGCCGGCGCTGCCCGCAGAAACGCCCGTCTCCCCGCCGCCGTAGCTCCCGTATACCTTCGTCGCCGCTATGGTTCCGCCGCCGGAACTGCCGGACGCCGCTTTCCGCGCCGCATCCCGCTCCTTCGCCTGCTCCACCGCGCTCTTGCCGGTGTCCCGCCGCACGCTGGACACAGCGCCGCCCTTTTTCACCGCCATATATCTCCCTCCTCTTCTGCTTGGGGTTCAGGTCCCCCAAATAAATTGAGGGACCTGACCGCTTACGCATACTGTCTGCTTGCCTCCTTGCCAACACACCCGTCCTTCACGCCGATACACCGGAACACCTGGCCCTCCGCCAGCGTCACCGGGGCGGTGTAGGCCTGGGCGGCGGCGGAGTACCGGGGATTGCTCCCGTCCACGGTATAGCGGAAAGTCACGCCCTCCACGGCGGTCACCGTCACCTTGTGACTGGCAACGGTCAGCTCCGGGGCCGCCAAAATCAGCGCGCCGCTGCCGCATACCGCCAGGCCGTCCCCTCTGGCCCCCAGCACAAAGGAATCGTAGTACGTCACACCCTGCACCACGGGGCCGGCATATCCCTGCACCTTGGGCAGCACGTCGTACTGCTGCAGCTTTACCGGGTCCACGGTAGCGCCCTTGTACTTGATGAGGAAGTACACCCCCTCGGGAAGATATCTTATGGGCACCGGCACCACCCGGCAGCCGTCCACTTCGCCCACCACGCCCCGGGCCAGGGCCTCCTTGCCCAGGGCCTCCACGCTGATAAAGTCCGGGTTTTGCTTGAGGAGCTTGTAGTACTGGGTGGGGATGTACAGCGTCCGCCCCTCCATGGGCACCAGGGCGTCGGTCATGGCGGCGTTCACGTCGATCACGGCCTCCACAATGGTGTTCTTGGTGGGGGCAGTGGTCAGCAAATGCTGGATATTGGCCCCCTCCACCCATCTTTTCAGCCGGTACTTGTCCATACCCGGCACTGTCACCTCGTCCAGCTGCCGCCGCAGCGCCTTGCCCGCCGCCTTCTCAATGGCCTGGTCTGAGTTGTCCAGCGGCTCGATGACAAAGGTGAAGGAGGGCTGCTGCGTACAGGTCATCTCCTGCACGGTATCCCCCAGGTTGGCGGGGTCGCCGAAGCGGTTAGCCCCCTTGCTGCGGTCATACTGCTGCTCCGGCGCGGTGTTCACGCTGTAGACCTTTACGGTCTTTGCCCCCACAAAGGAGTAGTCGTGCCCGCAGGCCGCGTCGGTGATGCTGCGCTTTTTAAACCGCTCCGCGATTCTCGATGCGTATTTTGCCGTATAATTCACTGCCATAATTTCCTTCCCTTCTTAAAATCCAAAAAACATAAAAATTCCAATCGTTTTTACCGGAAGAACCTGTCCCCCCCCTTAAGGGTTCTCCCACCCTTCTAAAAACGGGTCCTTCCCCGCCGCCCCGCTGCCGGCGGAGCGCATGGTTCCCGTGCTGCGGGCGGCATTCTCCGCCGCCTGCTGCCGCTGTCTTGCCTCCGCCTGTTCCGCCTGCTCCTGCTGATGGCGGACATACACCGCATAGGCCGCCGTCAGGCTCAAACCGCCCCCCACGGCCTCCCACACCTCTTTGGGAATGGACTTCGGGTCCGCCGCCACCTCCGGAAACGCCTGGGCAAATGTCTGGATATCCGCATCTCTGCGTGCCTCCCAGCTTCGTCTCTCCTCCGCCTGTCTCTGTGCGGCCTCCTGTTCGGCCCGCTCTTTGGCCTCCCTGGCGGCCAAAGCCGCCTCCCGCGCCTCCAGCTCCACCGTCTGCCGGGCGGTGTCCTCGTCCATACCATCCGACTGCTTCAGCCGCACCCGCAGGTCCGTCACATAGTCCGCCAGAGTCACCCCGGCCTTTTGGGCAAAGGCGTTCAGCAGCTCCACTCCGGGCCACAGCGCCGCGTACTCCGCTGCCTGCCGGTCATAGTCCAGCCCCTTCCGGGCCAGCTCTACCAGATTCGCCTCGCCGCAATTCACCGCCTGCCCGTCCGGCCCCTCCAGCCGCCACGTCCGCTGTTGGGCGGTCTCTCCGCCGCCCTGTCCGGCCTCCACGTTCCCGTCCTCACCCACGGCAGTCTCTGCGCCGTCCTCTGGGGCCTCCGGGGTCTCCCGGGCCCTCTCGCCCGCTGCGGTCTCCGGCTCTCCGCTCCCCGCGGCCTCCTCAACAACCTCCTCCCCGGTCTCCTCCCAGCCGTCCAGAAAGCCGCCGTCCTCTGTGCCGCCCTCCGCGGTCTCCAGCCTCTCCTCATCCATACAGCTCCGCTCCTTTCGTCTTTAAAAAACAGTCTCTTCTCACCGGCCGGCAAGCCGGTATAACATGGTGCACAGCTCCTGCCGCGTCACCGGCCGGGAGAGCATCAGATCCCCCTGGGCATTGCCCCGCAGGACCCCCTGCTCCACGGCCCATTCCACGCCCTCCCTGTGGGCATCGGCCGGTATGTTGTCCCCGGTGGGGTCCGTCTCCCCGGCCAGGCTCACCGGCGTATCCCACAGCGCCTGCTCCGCCGCCCGGCGGCGCTCCAGCCCCTTCAGCACCTTCCCGCCGCTCTTGTTGTAAAGGGCCATGGCCTCCCGGACCTGGGGCAGCGTCCGTCCCCTGCACAGCGTCCGCAGACACCCCGCCCCGCAGTTGAATGCAAAGGAGATCAGCGCGTCCCTCTGGTTGGCGTTGAGCTGTGCTGTCAGGGGCACGTTGACGGAGTTGTCCACCGCGTCGGCAAACCGCCGGCAGTCCGCCGCAAGCATGGCGTCCGCCTCCGCCTGGGTGATGGTCTGCCCCTCCCGCACGTCCGGTCCGCAGTGGCCCCAGCCAATGGTCCAGTATACCTCTGTAGGCACGGGCTTATAGGCCTTCAGGCGGCACCCCTCAAACTGCTTAATGAGGGCCAGTCCCGCCTCGCCGACAGGTCTACTCATCCGCGCCGCCTCCTCTCACACGGTCCGCCCGCACCGCATACCCCTCTCCGTCATACTCCACCCGGTACCGGCCGGCGGCGGTGCGCTGCTCTGCCGTCTGCCCGGCCAACTCCGGCCGGCGGCGCATGTCCACCTTCCGCTGCACGGGTTTGGCGGGCTCCGCGGCGGGGATGTATCCCTCCCGGTACTCCCGGGCCGCCTTCTCCGCCCGCTGCTCCGCTGTCAGCTCCTCCAGGTGATACCCGCACCCCGCCTCATTCAGCACGGCATTGACCGTTTCCCGGTCCGTCTCGCCTCTGTTGTATTTCCGCATAATCTCTTTGATGTTCTGTTCCATCTCAAACCTCCCTCTTCTCCGCAGGGCCAGGCCCCACGGCCAGGCCAGCCCCCGCATCGGCCGCCACGCCGCCGGCATGGTCCACCGCATCCCGGCTCACCGCCAGCAGCTTTGGCAGCCATCCGGGCACCGGCGCCCCCATGGTCACGGCGTTTTCCACAATGCTCCCCAGCTCCGTCACGATGTACCACACCAGCACCACCGGGCACACCAGCCCGGCATACCGGAAGGGCAGCTCCACCAGCGGCAGGTGCTCCAGCACCAGAGCCAGCAGCATATCCGCCCCGGCGGCCACCAGTACCACCACAATCATCCCGCACTTGTGCCAGACGCCCTCCCGGGCCCGGCCGCTGGACCACACCCCCTCCTTGGCCGCCGCCAAAGAGCCGGTAAGGTAGTCCAGCATCATGCACCCGATCCAGCCCACCGCCAGCCAGCCCAGCCAGCCCCACAGGCCCGTCAGCAATCCCACAACAGCGGCCACCGCCGCCCGGATATTGTCCACCCTCCGATCCACTGTCACCTCTCCTTCCATCCGGTCATACCCCGTTGCCGCCGAATGCGGCGGGCACCAGCTCCGGCAGCCCGCAGTCCTCGATCAGCACCGCCGCCACCTGGGGCTTGAGCCGGGCGGGCACGTCGGAAAATGCCCAGACCAGCCCCGTCCTGGGGTTGACCGCCTCCATACAGATCTTGCTCGCATACAGCATTGCCATCATCTCATCCGCTCCTTTCAAAAATTTTTCTATCAGCCAAAGCGCGATCCTCTCACGCATAGACCTCCTCCGCCATCTCCAGCAGGCAGTCCTCCAGAAATGCCTGCTGTTCCCGCAGCATTGTCACCTGTGCCCGCAGGCGGGCGTTCTGCTCCTCCGGTGCCGGCTCCGGCTCCGCCTCCGGGACAGGCCGCGGCGTCCACCCCGTCACGGTGGGCGCGCCCCCGATATTCTCCACCTCAATCTCCCCAAAGGGGAAGTTCTCCAGCGTCTCCGCCGTCCCAAGGTCCTCCGGCACCCTGGCCCATCCCGGCGGCACGGCCATCTCCGGACAGGTCTGGTTGTTATGCGCGCCGTTGGACAGCGGCGCAATTTTGATAATCAACATCTCCTCACCACTCCCTATTTGATAACTGCATACGAATATGGTGAACCAGCGTAATTAAAATACGACTGATTCAAATGCACAGTAATATAGTTCTTACCAAATGTGGCAGTGAGCTTTTCAAGCGTGGCATTGCCGGCATATGACGTATCCCCGATCACGGTGTGAATCTGCACAGCATATCCCAAACTGGCCAGTCCGATAATCACGCCCGGCGTCATGGTGCTCTGGCTGTTGGCCATGCGGGCCTGCGAGACAATCACAAACATCTTCGCCGTACCGGTAAAATTGAGCTGGACCGGCGGATGTGGACTGTTATTGGCTGTCTGGGTCCCCACATAGGTCCCCAGCTCGACTCTGGCGCCCTGCAGCGCGTTCACACCGTTTTGTGCGCTCTGCGCTACGCCCGCCCAGTAGTTAATGCTGTTCAACAGCTCGGCGTCTTTAGCGCTCAAGGCGGCGTCTGTTGCCTGAAGGTTGGCAATATGCCCCAGGGCCTCCTGCCTCACCGCGTCCGCATAGGCGCGGGTGGCGGCGTGACCGCCCTCCGTGGGCGGCTGCACAAACAGCGGCCCCGTGACAATGCCGCCTGCCAGCTGCAAATATCTCTCGTCTCCCAGCTCCGGCGTCAGCGACCCCTTGCCGTCCTTTCCCTTGGCGGCGATAAGCAGCCAGTGGGCCGCCCCGGCGGCCACGTCCTCCGGCAGCGCGCCGGTGGGAGGAACGCCCCTGCAGGCGGCGGTATTCACATAACTGCTGCCCTCAAAGCTCACCTTGTTTCCCGGCACATAGTCCGCGGCGCCGTCATAGTCCTCCCAGCGCTCCAGAGCCGCCTCCCTTGCCTCCACCCGGGCCTCCAGCGACCCCACC
>CATNDT010000112.1 GCA_950097035.1 uncultured Oscillibacter sp. | reverse complement strand
AATTGGGTGCAAAGCGGCCAGTCCGGGGCTTGGGGGAACCCCAACAAGCGCATGGGGGTATCGAAAACGATATTCCCACGCCCTGCTTGCCTGCAAAATAAAGATCAGCCTTTACAAGATTTCACATAGTACAAAAAGCTCTTGCTATCTTGGAAAGTATAGGATATACTCGTGGTCAGAGGGACATTGGCCCTGAACATTTCCCGATGGAGAGGATTTTTATGCGGTTGATAGAAAATAAAAAACTTGCTGCCCGGATCGGGGTTATTACAACAGCAATCATCCTGATCGGGATGACACTTCTTTGGCTGGTGGTATCCACCAACGCCGCGTCCATGGTGAAAAACGATATTACCAACCAGATGACCGACGCTGTGGAGTCCAGAGCGTCTATCATTAATGAGTATGTGCTTTCCGCGGAGGAATACATGACCGCGTTCGCCCTTGGCAGCGAAGTCCGGGACCTCCTCCTGGATCCGGATGACCCGGATCTGCTGGCTCAGGCTCAGAGCTATACGGAGGATTTTGCCGCTGTCAAAGGGGTGTTTGAGGGACTTTACATCGCCACTCCGGCTACCCATGTCCTGACGCACACCTCCCAGGGCGCGATCGGTATGACCACCCGGTCAGGGGACTCCCTGAAAACCTTTCAGGATACGATCCTCTCCCGGCGGGAGCTGACCAACCTGGGGATTATGAAGTCCCCCGGCACTGGCAGCATGATTTTGTCCATGTACTGCCCTATCTTTGAGAACCAGCGGTGTATCGGCTATGTGGGGGCCGGCGTCTATGCCAGCCGTCTGATGGACTCGCTGCTTGATTTGGACATCAAAGGCCTGCCCAACAGTGAGTACGTGTTTCTGAATGTGGATACGGGCGTCTATCTCTATCACGAGGATGACGAGCTGTTGAATACCGAGACCGCTGATGAGGGTTACCGGGAGATTATCCGGCGCATTCAGGCGGACGGGGACACCCAGGCCAATACATATTCCTACCAGGATGAGAGTGGGGTCAGACAGCTGGTGGTCTATAAGTACCTGAAGGACCGCGGCTGGGTCTTTATGGTACGGGACAGCGCCGCGGAGGTCTATGCCGCCGTGACAACCGTGCGTATTCTGGTGGGCGTGCTGTGCGCGGCCATGGCCGCTGCGGTCATCTTGGTCACGCTTTTGATGCTGCGCCGCGAGGGCAGGGACCTGATGACAGTGGAGCGTGCCATCGGCCGCCTGGGGGACCTGAATCTCTCCGCCGACCAGGAGCTGGAGCCTTTCTATGGCCGGTCGGATGAAATCGGTATGATTGCGCAGACCACCCACCGGGTCTGCGGCTGTCTGCGCAAGACGATCGATGATGTAGGCCGCATCCTGGGTGAGATGGCCAACGGAAATCTTACCGTTGACGTCACGGCGAACGAATCCTATTATATCGGCGATTTTAAGGCCCTGTCCGCAAGCCTGCAATCCATTCATACCAATCTGGTGCATGTCATCCGGGATATCGCCCAAGTGGCCGGCCAGGTGGATACCAGCGCGGAGCAGGTATCCTCGGGCGCTCAGACGCTGGCCCAGGGCACAACGGAGCAGGCCGCTTCTGTTGACGGGCTTATGACAAATGTGACTGCCATTACCGAGCAAATCCAGGTCAGCACTGTGCGCTGCGGCAGTGCCAGCGAGCTAGTGGATCGGGCCAATGGCTACGCTGTCGAGGCGGACACCAAAATGGAGCAGCTGACCACCGCCACCAGGAACATCAATCAGTCCTCCGCCCAAATCGGCACCATCATTAAGACCATTGAGGATATTGCGTTCCAGACGAACATCCTGGCCCTGAACGCCGCCGTGGAGGCTGCCCGGGCGGGAAGCGCGGGGAAGGGGTTCTCGGTCGTGGCGGATGAGGTTCGCAATCTGGCTGCCAAATCTGCTGAGGCTGCGCAGAATACAAACAACCTGATCAGCCGTTCCATCCAGAGCGCCGAGACGGGGACGGAATCTACCGACGAGGCCGTCTCCGCCATGCGGGTTATCAATGACTGCATCCAGTCCATCAAGGCGCTGATGGACGAGATTGCCGCCGCCAGCGTCCAGCAGTCGGAGATGATTTCTCTAGTTGAAAAGGGAATTAAGGAAATTTCCGCAGTAGTTCAGGATAATTCCAATGCCGCAGAAAAGAGTGCGTTAGTCTCTAAGGAACTTTCTCAGCAGGCGCGAACGTTGAGCAATCTCATCAGCCGCTTTCGCGTTCGATAATCTCCCTCCGTTTTACAGCAAAGTCGCTAATTTCAAGTTTGATCGAAAGCAAATATAAATTCTTTGTCTTGAACTTGACATTTGGGTGCCGAAGGTCATGCAGGCGGGCATCAGGCAGGCCAATAGAGGCAACCAGACGCTTGTACTCATGGTACACCGTGCTGGGGGAAAAGTGCTTCCCCATAGCTCTGTCATCCAGGGGCCGGATCTTCTTTTGCTCCAGCCTGGGGAGCTCGCAGGCGTCGGCGGGGTTAAAGCGTAGATACCCCACCTTTACCGCCTGCTGCAGCGCCATGTGGAAAACGCCGTGAATATTGCGGACTGTCTTGGGCGACAGCTCCGAAAGACTGTTGATAAAGCCCTGAATGGTGTGCGCGTCCAGGGTGTCCAGCTTCAAGACGCCCATGGCAGGCTTGATATGGACCCGAATATTTTTGTCATAACCCTGGACTGTCAGCGGCTTGACGCCGCCCAGGTAATCCCGCTGCCAGATATCCAGTCACTGCCCCACGGTGAGCCTGGAAGGGGCGGTATAGCACCCCTGGTTGATCTCCACGGCTGCAGCCTGCAGCTTCTCCCGGACCTCCTTCTGCGTCTTGCCGGTGAAAGAGCGCTGGATCTGCTTGCCGGTGCCCGGATCACGGCCGGTGGTAATGCGGGCTTCCCAATAGGTATAGGATTTGCCGCTGCGGGTGACGGTCTTCTTGCGGATTGTCCCGCCGCCCTTTGCCGCTTTCTTTGCCATTGCTTTTCCCTCCTGATTCTGATAGAATAGAAGGGCAGTAGGTCCGTCAATCTTACTGCCATTTCTCCGCCTCCGGTGTTTGCAGCACCGGGGACGGCGCTTTTTTTGCCCAAAATCCGCAAAAATTGCGGATTTTGGATCCACCAGAGGTCACGATTTGTTACGCCCCTTACGGACGGAGAAGGTGAACATTTCCGTCACCCCTTTCCCTGTCGTTTTGACAGAGCAGGCCGGATCAGCGCCGCCTCACGCGCTGCCGTCTTCGGAGCCGGGCACAGACGATGCTTGGTATTCCGGTATCTTCTCCAAAAGGAACTGCTCCCGGGCCATGGCCGCGAATTCGTCCGCCTCTGCCTCCAGCTCTGCCCGGCTGCTGTACCCGGGCGGCACCGGCTTTTCGGCGGAAGTCTGTGACATGAGATCAGCCGCAACCTGCCGCATATACTCCACCACGGCGTCTTTTTGGGCTGGCGAAAGGTCCAGGTATTTCGTAATCAGGGATCTGAATTCATAGGGGAGGCCGTACTCCGCTATCATTTCATCCAGCATATCTCTGGGTTCGGGTAGAAACATCTCCCCGTCTCCAGTCCGAAGCCATACTTCATTTACGTGAAGTTCACGGCAGATTAGAGAGATGACGGCCCGTATCAGGAGCGACAGCAGGTTACAGACGAAACCAACGTTTTTTTACATGTGTTGTCTGCTATATAGGGTAAAAGAATAAAGAGAGGAGGACACCATATGACTACATACACCAGCGAGAGCGTGAGCACAGCAGGAAAACTCTGTAGAGGGGTAACCGGACTGCCGCAGAACAAAGCCGCTATTGCTGCCATGATGGCGGAGGCGTTTGTAAACGGCATGAGAGCGCAAGAGCGCCTGACGTGTGACAGCGCAGCGCAGCGGCCGCAGACATGAGAAAGGCCGCCGTGGCCCGCTTTGAAAAGGTCTGCCGGGACGCCCTGATTGAGGCGAAGCTGGACCGTGCGGCGGAGCTTATGGCGCAGTATCAGCCCTCCGCCGGGGAGATGGCCGGCCGCTGTGCGGAGGCAGGGGCGGCTTACGCTGCCCGGAACCCGCATAAAAAGCAGGAGGCTCTGGGCGCTGACGAACGCGGGTTGTATAAAGGCGAGGCCAAGATAACAAAACCCGCAGACCGGTTTGTAGATGCGGCCCCGGGCAGCACTTTTGAGGCCCACTGCCGGGTGTCTGAAGCTGCCTATGCCGCCACCCTGCTTATCCGTAGTCAATGTTTCTGGGATGTTGTAGAAATCCGCGTTTCTACTATCCGCAGTTCTCCGTGAAGCCGAACCGCCATAGCGGCTGTGACAATAGCCGAAATGACATCTGCAATCGGCCGTGCGTAGAGAACGCCGCTCAATCCCAAAACCGACGGAAGTATCAGGATGACAGGGACAAAGCAAATTCCCTGGCGGCAGGCGCTGAGCAAGGGAGACATAACAGGCCGCAGAGGGGGGTGTGTTCGGTAGATTGATTTGTTTATATTGCCATGCTATACTTTGATTTGAGAAATTGAACCCTACAAATGAAAAAGCATTCTATTTCGGTTTTTGCTATACTACCAACAGAAAGAGGATGATTTAATTTGAATGCAGATGAGAAGTGGAATGCTGTCATTACAAATGATCGGCGCTATGATGGAAAATTTTTTTATGGTGTTCGGAATACAGGCATTTTTTGCCGCCCCTCTTGTGCGTCAAAACAGCCCAAAGCAGAGAATGTGGTTTTCTTTGACAGTAAGGAGGAAGCAGAGGCCGCTGGTTTTCGCCCCTGCAAACGCTGTCGGCCAGAGCTGGTATTTTTTGACCCGGTAATGGAACTGACGAACATGGCAAAAGCAGTAATCGACCATAATTTCGACGAGCGGTCAGAACTTCAGGCAAAATTAAACTCTCTCGGTGTTACACGGCGGCATCTGGCGGAACTTTTTGAAAAGAGATATGACTTGACACTGGAACAATACATTACTCAAGTGCGGCTCCATCGAGCTAAGGAACTGTTGAGCGAAGGATGCAAAATTACGGATGTAGCATTTGCCATAGGCATGGAAGGTTCGTCCTCTTTTTCAACTTTTTTCAAAAAGCACGAGGGAATTTCCCCTTCCGATTATGCTGCACAAAAGATACAAGAGCGCCCATGTTGCTTCTGCGATACGCCGCTGGGTCTGGTTCATATCATGGAAAATCAACAGGGGATTGTCTCGTTGAAATTTGCGGACAGTAGAACCGGTTCTGTGCCGATTGGGCAAAGGAGCCTTTATTTAGCAGACACTCAAAAACAGCTTCTTGAATACTTTGCAGGAAAACGCAAAGTATTTGATATGCCGCTGTCCGTTTCCGGGAGTACATTCCAAAAAAAGGTATGGAATGCACTTCGAAACATCCCATATGGAGAAACTCGAAGCTATCAGCAGATTGCTCAAATGATAGGCGATGGCAAAGCGGCAAGGGCGGTTGGCATGGCGAACAATCGCAATCCTGTTTTAATACTGATTCCTTGCCATAGAGTGGTAGGAAAAAACGGGACGCTGGTAGGCTATGCCGGTGGAATCGAACGAAAACAGTATCTCTTAGAGCTGGAGGCTTCACAATGACCTGAATGATTACATAGCAACACACTAAAGATGCAGAAGCTTACCGAATAACGAATTCCGAAGGGCGCAGCAGTCATTCATGAACCTGCGCAAAGCAGGTGCAGCCGGACAGGTCAATCTCATCCTTCATGTGGCCGAAGAAGCTCTCCTGGGGCGCCCTGGTTGCTGTGGATCAGGACCTGGGTCTGTGAGAAGGACAGCCCTGGGGCCGTGGGCCTCAAACTCCCGGTTCAACAGGTTGGGGGGTCACATGGGATGTCTTGATAGCTTTTGCTATGCGGCGGTAAGGATTTGCCTTCCGGATGGGACATTTCTGCCCATTGACTCGGTTTGTTCCCGGGATTTCCGGGTTGATCCCGTGCTCCGATACAATTTCCGCGTCCACTTTCCCCTTCCTTTTCGCAGATACAAAAGGCCACCCCTGCCTGGGGCGGCCTTTGACGTAATAGGGTGCTTTTTTAAAGACCCTTTTATGTAAGGGTATTGTTTTATTCTATGGGTGCGCCGCACTGGGGGCAGAACTTGCTGTCGCTGACAGCGCCGCAGATGGGGCAGGCCTTTCGGCCATCCTCAAAGGCAGCGTCGGCAGGCTCCTCCCTTGCGGGCTTGCTGGCCTCCAGCTCCGCGATTTTCACCTTGGAGGCCTTTACGGTTTCCACCAGGTCGCGAACCGCATCGGGGATCTCGCCCTCGTATTCGCTGACAAACCACTCGCCAATGGTGCGGTAATTCTTGTCGATCTCCCGCTGTTCTCCGGCAATGGCCACGTTTACCTTTGCCAGCTCTGCGGCGTCTCTCGCCTTATCCGCCGCAACAGTGGCCATGTCCTTTGCCTTTTTGGTCAGCTCGTCAAAAGATAATGCCATAGTTGAAACCCCTTTCCGTAATGCCGGGTTCGGCCCGGCTTCGTCACTTGGTTGATGAAATCAGTATACTGCAATCTCCCGTCAAAATCAACAGAATTATCGTTTGTTTACAGTTCGTTTTCATCCTGCTTCCGGAAGTCTTTGGAAAAGGGGAGGAAACAGAGCTGGTATTTTCACGCTTCCTGTGATAAAATAAAAAAGCAGCGGGAATGTCCGGCCGGACGGCCATATTGGCACGCTGTGCTGAAATGCTTCCATATACGACAGAAGGGAGTCAGTGACTATGACGCGCAGTGAATTTACCTTCCCCTCCGCCGACGGGAAAACCGCGGTCCACGCGGTGGAGTGGCTGCCGGAGGGGCCGGTTCGGGCGGTTTTGCAGATCTCCCACGGCGTGGCGGAGTATATTCTCCGGTATGAGCCTTTTGCGGAATATTTGACAGCCCGGGGATTTGCCGTGGCGGGGCATGACCACGTGGGCCACGGCGATTCCGTGGCGCCCGGCGGAGCACGGCTGTATTTTGGCCCCAGAGGCAGCTGGAATTGGGTGGTGGACGATCTCTATACCCGCCGGGATCTGGCCGGAAAGCGGTTTTCCGGCGCGCCTGTCTTTCTGCTGGGGCACTCCATGGGCTCTTTTCTGGCGAGAACGTATCTCATTCGCTATCCTGGCACCATGGCGGGCGCTGTGATTATGGGCACAGGGCAGATGCCCGCCGCCGTGATTGCCGGCGGCAGGCTGGTGGCTGCCGTGGAGCGGTGGAAGGTGGGGGAGGAGCACACCTCTCCCGTGGTGGACAAGCTGGCTTTCGGCGCGTACAACAGGATATTTGCACCAAACCGCACGGGGTTTGACTGGCTGTCTCTGGACGAGGGAAATGTGGACCGCTATATCGCCGACCCCCTCTGCGGCGGCAACGCCTCCATCGGCCTCTTCCGGGAGATGCTGTCCGGGCTTCGCTTTATCGCAAAGCCGGAGAATTTGAAAAAGATGAACACCCACACGCCGATCCTGTTTGTCTCCGGAGCCATGGACCCGGTGGGGGATTGCAGCAAGGGCGTTTTGCGGGCCTGCCACAGCTTTGAAAAAGCCGGGTGCCGGGATGTGTCTGTCAAGCTCTATCCGGAGCTGCGCCACGAGATACTGAATGAGGGCTGTCGTGAGGAGATCTACGGGGATATTTACCAGTGGCTTGCAGACAGGCTGCCGCCGTGCTAAAGGCTCCACCCGGTGACGCGGAGCTCCTCTACATCGTGGGTCATCCATAAAAACCGGGCGGAGCACACGGCGTCCACCGTAAACAGCAGCAAAAAGCCGAAGGTGGCCGCCGCCGGGATTTTGGCGGCCAGAGAGGACACCAGCGGGTGGACAAACCAGACGGTTATGGCCGTCAGCACTCCCCAGGCCAGGGTGAAGGGCAGGCAGACCCGGCCCTGCAGGTTGCCGGGCACCCTGGAGTAATCCCAGAATTCCACGCCCAGAAAAACCTCGTAGGCCCAGTGGACGGCGTACTCCACCGCGGTGGTCACCGCCGCGCCGGCTGCGATCATCCAGGGGCCCTGCCGCCACTCCTGTGGCAGGGGCAGTACCGCCCGCATCCCCAGTCCGTATACCGGGCACAGGGGCAGCAGCAAAAAGCACTTGCGCTCCTGGTGCGCCGCACGGGTGGCTGCGGCAAAGGCGCGTTCCACCAGATATCCGCCAAAGCTGTAGATCCAAAAAAACCAGAGAAGATCTGTCATATATCGAACCTCCTGTTTCCCCAGTATTGCCGCGGGGAAGGAGGAATATCCCGGGTTTTCACCGGCAGATTTTTCATGGTCCATTTCAGATAAAAGCAGAAAAGAGGTTGTTAAGATGCCGGATACATGGGAATCTTTAAGGCAGGAGTGCCTGCAGTGCCGGGGCTGCGCCTTGGCGGAGACCCGTACCAACGTTGTCTTTGGGGACGGCGCCACCGATGCGGAGATCCTGTTTGTGGGCGAGGGGCCCGGCCAGCACGAGGATGAACAGGGGCTGCCCTTTGTGGGGCGGGGCGGCCAGCTGCTGGACGACATGCTGGCCATGATCCATCTGGACCGCACCAAGGTCTACATCGCCAATGTGGTCAAATGCCGTCCGCCCCAGAATCGGGACCCACTGAATGTGGAGGAGGACGCCTGCATCGGCTTTCTCCGGCGGCAAACCGCCCTGCTAAGGCCGAAAATTCTGGTCTGCTTGGGGCGGATTGCCGCCAAGGCCATCATCAAGGAGGACTTTAAGATCACCGCGGAGCACGGCCAGTGGTTTGAGCGCGGCGGTGTGCAGATGACCGCTATCTACCATCCGGCGGCGCTTCTGCGGGACCCCCGGAAGCGGCCCGAGACCTTTGAGGACCTCAAGGCCATTCAGGCTAAAATTCGGGAGCTGTGCAGCCATACGGAGGTCTGAGAATTTTGAGGATCGCCGGAAACAAAGGCGCGGCGCCCCGGAGC
>CATNDT010000111.1:849-8951 GCA_950097035.1 uncultured Oscillibacter sp. | reverse complement strand
CAGTCCCCTTGGCTACACTGGGGAGCGTGCCCCCCTCGTTTTGGATAAACATCCACTCCGCCGCCTTGCCCTCCCGCCGGGCGATGCCTGCCAGTCGCTCCGGCTGGACATACTCGCAGCCCAGCCCCACGGCCAGCACCGCCCCTGTATTGGGGTGGCGGATCAGGCTGATCAGCAGGTTAACCGCATATTGGTTGTCGGTGCAGCCGTCGAAGCCGATGAGCTCTACGTCGGGACTGCCGGACTCCGCCACGATCCGCTGGGCCACGAACTCGGCGCACTTCACCGTGTACAGCACCAGCACCCGGTTCCGGATGCCCTTTTTCCCGTTTTGGCGGCCATAACCCTGCCAGGTCAGCGTTTTCCAATCACCTTGCATCTGTGACCGCCTCCTTACTGGTATTGTGTATCCCTGGGTGCTCCGGTGTTCACGTCCAGGTGGCTGCTGCGCTCGTCGTAAATGCTGCGCATCACATGGAGGTGGACCCAGCTGCCCGACGGGATATCCGCCGTGGCGCGGCCGATGACCACGCCGTATTTGATGATGTCCTCCCCGTTGCGGATATCACGCAGGGCGATCTTGTGGCCCAGCGGAACGTCCGTGACGGCATGGATTTCGGGAGTGGCGGCGTCGCCCAGCAGGGCCGTGCCGCCGGGGATCAGGGCCGTCAGAGCGGTGGCTACGTTGTCGGCCCGGTCGATCTGAAAAGCGGTCTGTTTCTCCTTCATGGCCTTACAGCACTCCGAATTTGGCGAAGGCCTCCGTGACCAGCATACCGTCCTCGATGGCCTTGCGCATGGTCTTCTCCGTGGCGGCCTTCTCCAGGGCGCGCTCAATGACCGTGTCGGCGATGTCTCTGGGGATAATCAGCACGCCGTCGATGTCGCCGAACACGATGTCCCCGTTGTGGATGGTCACCTGCCCGATCTCGATGGGGCAGCGCCACTGGAACACGTAGGTGCGGATGGAGGAATCCTGGGCCCAGGTGCCGCTGCAAAAGACGGGGAAGTTCTGGCCGATGACCTGGGGGGTGTCCCGGGTGTAGCCGTCCACCACCGCGCCCACCGCTCCCCGGGCCTTGGCGCTGGCGGTCAGCAGCTCGCCCCAAAGGGCGCTGTTGTGGGCGCCGGTGGCAATGTAGATTTCATTGGACTTCAAATCGTCCAGCGCCTCAGTCATATAGCCAAAGGGCTTTTCCTCCTGGTACGCGAACACATCGTTTTCCAGTACGGTACAGGCATAGCCTGCCACTTTCAGCCGGTTGTCCTCCGTTTCCGCCGGATCCTTATAGGGGGCGGTGGGCACCTGGCTGGCCAGGGGCCGGATGGCCGCCGGCAGGAACTGGTGGTTGCGGCCCATCTGGTCCAGGATATCACCCACCACGGGGGTGTAGAGTTTCTCCTTCATCAGGGCAAACATCTCGCTGTCGTTTTTCCACATAGGCATGGATCGTCACTCCTTTTCGTTATTCCCGGCTAGAGCATCCAGCCACTCCAGGCATAGAGAGAGCCAGCTGGCGATGTGGGCATCGGCCCAGCGCTGTTTTTCCGGCTCCTCCACCTCCGGCGTGGCCAGGGACAGCCCGTGGACCCCGGTGGGATAGAGGTGCAACTCATAGGGCACCTTCGCCGCGCTGAGGGCCTCTGCCAGCAGCAGGCTGTTCCACACCGGGACATCCGGATCGGTGACGGTGTGCCAGCAGAATACCGGAGGCATTTGGCCGGTTACGTTTTTCTCAACGCTGTAATAGTCCCTCTCCCGCTGGCTGCCGCCCTGGGGACCCATGAGGTTTTCCATGGTTTCCCTGTGGGTGTGCTCCCCGGCAGTGATCACCGGATAGCCAAGGATCAGGCCGTCGGGCCGGGGGGCTTCCCGGACCTGCCAGTGGGCGGCGCAGCATCCGGCCAGATGGCCGCCCGCGCTGAATCCGCACAGGACCAGCTTTTCTTCCGGATATCGTCCCCTGAGCCAGCGTGCGGCCTCCGCGGCCTGCCGCAGGGGGAGATCCCCCAGAGCCGGCCGTCCGGGATCGGGACGAGTGGTATAATACAGTATCGCCGTGCCCCAGCCGCCTGCTTGAAAGGCTGCGGCCACCGGCTCCGCCTCCCTGGGGGAGAGCCAGCTGTACCCGCCGCCGGGACAGATGAGGATCAGGCCTTTCGTCCCCTCCGGGGATGCGGCCAGCCAGAGCCGCGCCCCCTGGGACAGTGTAATCTCCCTGCTCATCAGCTATACATCAATACATCAGGTTCGGGAGCCACATGAAGGAATCCGGGAAATAGGTCAGGATAATCAGGGCGATGCCCATGGTGATATAGAAGGGCATCATCTTCTTGGCCAGAGTCTCGATTTTGATGCCGGAAATGGCGGAGCCAATAAAGAGGGTGGACCCCACCGGCGGGGTCAGCAGGCCGATGCCCAGGTTCAGCACCATTACCACGCCCAGGTGGATGGGGGAGAGCCCCAGCTGTATCCAGATAGGCAGGATTACGGGGGTGAGCATCAGAATCAGGCAGGCCATCTCAATCAGACAACCCAGGCACAGCATCAGCAGATTCAGCATCAGGAGGATGAGGATTTTATTTTCCGTGATGGAGAAAAGGGCGCTGGCAATCATGGGGGGAATCTTCAGATAGGTCAGAAGGTAGGTGAACGCGCCGGAGACACCCAAGAGGATCAGTACCTTGCCCAGGGTGGTGACGACATTGACAAAAATGTCAGGAATGTCCCGCAGGCGGAAGCCTTTGTAGATGAAGAGGCCGACCACCATGGACCAGATTACGGCGCAGGCGGCAGACTCGGTGGTAGTGAATATACCGGCGATGACTCCTACCACCACGAAGAGCACGGCCATCATCCCCCAGATGGCGTGGCCCAGGGACTTGATGCAGCGCAGGATATCAAACCGTCCGGTGACGGGGATGTTCATCTTTCTGGAGTAGTAGTAGGAATAGACCATCAAGACGATGGAGAGAATCGCGCCGGGCAGATAGCCAGCCACAAAGAGCTGGCCGATGGACACGGTGGTCACGCCGGCGGCGGCCAGGGTGAAGATGACCATGTTCTGGGAAGGGGGCACCAGGATACCCTCCACGGAGGAGGCCATGGTGAGGCAGGTGGAGAACTCCCGGTCATAGCCCTGCTCTTCCATCATGCGGATCTCAATGGGGCCAAGAGAGGCACAGTCCGCGGAGGAGGAGCCGGAGATGCCGCCGAAGAAGAAAGAGGCGACTACGTTCACCATGGCCGCGCCGCCGTGCATCCACCCCACCAGTTCCTTAGAGAACTCGATCAGGGTGTCGGTGATGCCGCCGGCGCTCATCAGCTCGCCCATCAAAATGAAGAAGGGCACGGCAAGGAGCGTGTAAGAATTGAGGTTGGAGACGAATTTCAGGGCCATCTGCATGGGGTTGATGCCCAGATAGAAGAAATCCACCAAAGAGGCGATGCCGATGGCATACACCACCGGGACCCGCAGGAACACCAGCGCCAGGAACAAAACCACCAGGATCAAGGTGGCGATGGAAGCGGTCGTCATTTTGCGGCACTCCTTTCTACCCACTCGCCGATCAAGGCGAAGATGTTCAGCACACCCGTCACTGGCAGAGAGATATACATAAAGGCATAGGAGATATTGACACCGGCCATGTTGTTGGCCGCGCCAGCCCTGGCCAACTGTGAACCGTGGATGATGAGGAAAATGGAAAAGGCGAATACGCACAGGGTGGCCAGCATATCGGTGGCGGCAATGCCGGCCTTGCCCAGCTTGTCGTCAAACATGGTGACGCGGAGGTGTTCGTTCTTCCGCACCACCAGGGCGGAACCCAGGAGGCTCAGCCACACCAGGCACAGCAGGGAGAAGGGTTCGCCCCACATGGGAGAATCCAGGAAAGGGAGATAGCGTCCCAGAAAGATGTAAAACACCACCAGTACCAGCGCTCCAAGAATCACAGCGCAGGCGTGGCGTACCAGCAGGAACACCGCGGCGTCGATCTTTTTCCAGAAATTTCGGAATTGGTCCATTGCGACTCCTTTCAAAAAGACTCCCTGCGGCACACCAACCGCGACCGCAGGGAGGACTCTATAATATGAATCTGAGGGTTTTAAAGTTGGCGCAGATCGGGACGTCAGGCCCCCTCCGCTCCGATCCGCGCCGGAGGGTCCGCGGATTAGTAGTTTCCGCCCTGGATGCGGGCGATGATGTCCTGGATCTGCTGGCTCTGCTGCGCGTACAGGGGAGCGCAGGCGGCCTGCCACTTCTCGATGTCGGTGACTTCCAGGAGGGTGATGCCCTTCTCGGCAAAGGAGTCGAAGCAGGCTTGCTCCTGAGTCTGGTTGTACTCGTAGCAGGCGGTGCGGGCGGCCAGGGCGGCCTCCTGCATCCAGCCCTTCTCGGTGTCATTGAGCGAATTCCACTTGGAGGCGTTCATCAGAATCACGCCGCAGCCGAAGGTGTGGGCATCCGTGATGAAGTAGGGGGCCACCTCGTTGAAGGAGTTGCTCATGTAAGAGGTGACGCCGTTCTCGGCGGCATCCACCACGCCGGACTGGAGGGAGGTATACAGCTCGGAGTAGGCGATGGCAGTGGCGGAAGCGCCCAGGGCGGCCATGGTATTGATCATGAGGTCGGTCTCGGGAACGCGAACTTTCAGGTCCTTCATGAGTTCGATGGTGAACTCAGTGGGATTGCCCAAGCGCTTGTACACGTCGGGGGTGATGAACATACTGCGGGGGCCTTCCACCAGCCAGCCAAGAGCCACATAGCCGCAGTTGGCGTCCTCAACGCTCTGGAGAAGCTCGTCGCCCAAGCTGCTCTCGGCCACGTTCTGGAACTGTTCCATGTCCTTGAAGACGTAGGGCAGGCCGGTGGAGCCGATGACCTCGGCGCCGTAGTTGGGCAGAGAGGAGGCGTTGCCGCGGAAGATGTCCAGGGTGCCCATCTGGATGCCCTGCATGGACTCGGCCTCGGAGCCCAGGGTGCCGTTGGTGTAAATCTCCACAGTGATGTGGCCGCCGGAGATCTCCTCGATTTTCTCTTTGAAAGCGTAGGCGCCCTGGGTGGCGCCGTATTCGTCGCCGTTGACTTCGTTCCAGGTGAGCGTGTAGTCCGTGCCGGACCAGCCCTCGGGATCACCGGAGCCGCCGGATACGCCGGCGTCGCTGTCGCCGGAAGAGGCGGGCGGGGGCGTGGAGCCGGCGTCGCCGCCGGGATTCCCGCCGCAGGCGGTCAGGGACAGCATCAGAACCAGAACCAGCAGACAAGAGACAAGTTTTTTCATGAATGGGTTCCTCCTTATTATTTCCGGATCGTCCGTTCAAGTGGTCGGTCCGTTGTTTTGCTTCAACAAAAACGTTTTTGTTGAAGCTTTCCTTTACACTAGCACAGCCTTCATGGGCTGTCAACAATTTCACGGTTGTTTTTCTTATTCGGTAGTGACTTTTGTGCAAGCTGCCATCTTTCGCAGGACGGTTTTACCACTTTCGCCGATTTTACAGGCGAAATTTTGTTTTGTCTTTACTTTCGTTCTGAAAGTGGCTATAATTTAGCAAAAACGTTTTTGATATAAAATGAACGGACAAAATGAGAGGAGTTTTTTATGAGGATCGTGAAATTCGAGACCTGGTGGGTAGAGCGGGGCCGCTGTCTCTTCGACGAGAAGCGTCAGGGCGGCGCGAAGATGGGCTGGGATGTCATCGTTCTGAAGCTCACCACCGATACCGGCATCGAGGGTGTAGCCACCTGCATGGCGGCTCGCAGCGGGGCTGTCAGTGAGGCCTATCTCCAGGAAAGCATCGGCCCGGTGGTGCTGGGCCGGGATCCTCATGACCGGGAGGCGATCTTCCAGGAACTGTGGGTCATTGACCGCCACGAGGCCTTCTTCCCGGTGTTCCTGCCCGGCCCGGTGGACGTGGCTTTATGGGATATCTGTGCCAAGGAGGCAGGTCTGCCTCTCTATAAATACATCGGCGCCTATCGGGACAGCCTCCCGGTTTACGCCAGCAGCAATTTCTATGATTCCGTGCAAAAATACGTGAATGAGGCTTTATACTACAAAAGCAGGGGCATCAAGGCCTATAAGCCCCATCCCGGCGGGCCCGTGTCCTTCGACATGGAAGTTCACCGGGCGGTGCGGGACGCGGTGGGGCCGGATTTTGTCCTCATGAGCGACCCCGTGGGTGACTACACCCTGAATGATGCCATCTTGGTGGGCCGTCAGCTGGAGCAGTTGGGTTACAAGTGGTTTGAGGAGCCCTTCCGGGACTTTGAGCTGTACAAATACACGGAGCTGTGCCGTGCGCTGGACATTCCCATCGCCGCCACGGAGACCACCCGGGGCGGACATTGGGGCGTGGCCCAGGTAATTGCCCAGCGGGCGGCTGACATTGTTCGGGCAGATGTCAGCTGGAAGGACGGCGTGACAGGGACGCTGAAGATCGCCCATCTGGCGGAGGCCTTCGGGCTCAACTGCGAGATCCACACCACCACCATGAACTACATGGACGTGGTGAATCTCCATGTCAGCTGTGCCATCAAGAACTGCGAATACTTTGAGTATTTTGTGCCGGAGGAGAATTACACCCTGCCCATGAAGGGAAAACTGCCCATTGACGATCAGGGTGTGATCCATGTTCCCCTGGACCCCGGCGTGGGCGTGGAGCTGGACTGGGATCTTATTGAGAAGAGCTGCCGCAGCCACCGGGTGCTGGAGGCAACATAGTTGTTCTTCAGCCGCTGGTTGATGAAATTGCAGACCGCCATATGGCCGGGCGCTCTGTCCTTGCCCGGCAGCCGGAGAAAACGGATATCGATCCTGCACAGCTTGCTGATTTTTCATTGTTATTGTAAAATCATATTACAAAAAAGACAGTGCTGGCTTCCTTTTCGGAAAACCAGCACTGTCTTTTTTTCGGGGTGCAGCCCCTTTTGCAAATATCCGCCGAAAGTATCCCATCCGCCCTTACAGCAGCAGACTGCGAAAGCTGCCCCGGTCGTACATAATCACGTTGCTGCGGAACACCACCTCGGAGCCCACATAGATGGTATGCTGCTGAGGTGCTTTTCCTTGGGTCAGATTTTCCACCAGGGTTTTGATACCCAGATATCCCTGGGCGTAAGGATTCTTTTGGATAATGTTCATCAGGATTCCGTTTTGCAGGCTCACGATGTTCTCGTCGAACAGGTCGCTGCCAACAGCGAAGACCCGCCCGGCCTTCCCTGTGTCCAGCAGCGCCTGGCTTAGCATGACGCTGGACTGGGAGAGGACGCTGCAGCACGCCGCCACATCGGGCTGGGACAGCAGGTAGGTGATCTCCCGCTGGTAGTCCTGCCCCATGTTCCAGGCGTGGTTTTTATAGAGCCGGTTCTGCGCTCCGTTTTCCGCCATATACTCCTCAAAACCCCGGACGATCAGGGAGTGCTGTTTCCACTCCGGGTTTCCGGCGCACATCATGATGCTGCCGTAGGCGGGAATGTGGCCCAGAATCAGCTCTGCCATGGTGCGGCCAATCACCTGGTAGTCCGGCTGAATACAGCACAGACTGTGGGACCGGGGACTGTCGTAGCCGATCTGCACCACGGGGATACCGGCCTTGGAAATGGTCTCCCACTCCCTGTCGCTGAAGGCGTCCATGTGGCCCACGGTCAGCAATCCGTCTACCCGGCCAATTTCCAGCAGGGCGCGGAGCTCGTCGGCCTTCGCCTCCAGGGAGGCGTCTAAACTGCCGCCGTAGGGCAACTCAATGCAGTCTACATGCAGGTCGGCGGCGCCGCTGAGATAGTCCCGGATACCGCTCCAGAGAGGCGGGTAGTAGTAACGGTTGATGCCGCCGCTGCCCGGCAGGAGCATGGCCACGTGCTGGGTGCGGCGTTTCAGGCCGGAGGCCATGGCGTTGGGTTGGTAGCCCATTTCATCGGCGATCTTCCGAATCTGCGCCCGGGTGGCTTCACTGACGCCGGACTTACCGTTAAGGGCCTGATGCACCGTGCTGATGGAGACACCGGCACTCTCCGCCACGTCCCGGATGGTCACGCGCTTGTTCAAGATTCCGCCTCCTTCTGGACATGTATGTCCGGCCTTGTGTGAAGAGGCTTCCCGCCTGC
>CATNDT010000111.1:0-831 GCA_950097035.1 uncultured Oscillibacter sp. | reverse complement strand
AAGCCGCGTTTTCCGCATCGCGCCGTTTGCGTATGATTTCCAGCTTGTTCATGTGCGATCCGCGCTGTGACAGCGTTCTTTTGCTATCATACAAATGCCGCCACAATTTTACCCAACGGAATGAAATTTGTCAAGGCAAGCATTTTGCCACATGGGATACCGGACAGCGACACATTCCGTCGTGTATTTGAACGGCTGAACCCGAAGGGGTTGGCAGAGTGCCAGTATGATTGGCTGGGTGTACACTGGGAGAAAGATACTGTAGTAGCCATTGATGGGAAGAGCATCTGTGGCAGCAAAAGCGAGAGCCACAAGGCATATCATGTGGTCAGCGCCTTTGCCACAGACACCCGCTTTTTTATTACTTCTTTAACCGATATAGACCGTTTTGCTTATGCAGTACGCAAACATTGGTCGATTGAAAATCAGCTTCACTGGGCCTTAGATGTCATCTTTGAGGAAGATTCCTCCAGGGCCAGGAAAGATATGTCTCCCTTGAATTTGAACGTCCTGCGCAAGACCGCTCTCGCTCTCTTCAAGCACGCCGGCTTCGGTCCCAGAGTCAGCTTGAAGCGAAAACGCTTTTCTGCTGCTCTTGATCCTGACAGCTTCCTTCATATTTTATTTGCGAAATCTTAAATGCTGTTGTCCTGAAGATTTCCTCTGTCCGCGACACTTGGACATCCACTTGAACCGCACCGCATCATGCGTACAATTGCCGCTGGTGGTAATATCGATGACCTTATTACGCATAACGAGGTCATCCGCAGCGCGAATCTGTGCTCTGCGTGCGGTGTCTGCACGGTCTATGCTTGCCCGATGGGGCTTCAG
>CATNDT010000110.1 GCA_950097035.1 uncultured Oscillibacter sp. | reverse complement strand
ATACCGGCGCTTTTAAAACTTCTTGTCCATCGCGGTTTCACAGTATGCGCAGCGGTAGGTATGCCTGCCGGGGTCACTCAAAAGAAACACCGCGTCCAGCTGGGGCTCTGCCACGGTGATGCAGCGGGGGTTCCGGCACCGGATCACATTCACCAGCTTGTGGGGCAGCTCCAGGTGCTTTTTCTCCTTCAGCTCGCCGTCCCGGATGATGTTCACCGTGATGTTGGCGTCGATATACCCCAAAACGTCCAGATCCAGCTCCATAGGGGAGTCGATCTTGATGATGTCCTTTTTCCCCATGTGTCCGCTGCGGGCGTTTTTGATAATGGCCACCTGGCAGTCCAGCCGGTCCAGATGCAGGTGCTTGTAGATCTCCATGCTCTTGCCGGATTGAATGTGGTCCAGCACCACGCCGTTGGAAATACTGTCGATATTCATGATCTCTCCCCCTTTACACCGTGATGTCCAGCAGCTTCATAATCAGCGCCATGCGGATAAACTTGCCGTTTTTCACCTGTCTCCAATAGGCCGCCCGGGGGTCCCTGTCCACGGCCACAGAGATCTCGTTGACCCTGGGCAGCGGGTGGAGAATAGAGAGGTCCGGCCTGGCGTTTTTCAGCTTCTCCGGCGTGAGGATATAGCTGTCCTTTAACCGGAGGTAGTCCTCCTCGTTAAAAAACCGTTCCTTCTGCACCCGGGTCATATACAGGATGTCCAGCTGGGGGATGACAGCCTCCAGATCGGTGGTCTGGACATAATCAATCCCCTTGGCCTTGAGGGACTGCTCTTTGACATAGCGCGGCAGCTTCAGCTCCTCCGGGGAGATGAGCACATAGTTGATATTGCCATACCGGCTCAAGGCGTTCACCAGGGAGTGGACGGTACGGCCGAATTTCAAATCGCCGCAAAACCCGATGGTAAATCCGTCCAGCCGCCCCCGCTCCCGGTGGATGGTGAGGAGGTCTGTCAGCGTCTGGGTGGGGTGGTTGTGGCCGCCGTCTCCGGCATTGATAATAGGCACCTCGCTGAACTGGGCGGCAGCGTAGGGCGCCCCCTCCTTGGGGTGGCGCATGGCGATCACGTCGGCATAACAGCTAACGGTGTGAACGGTGTCCCCCACGGTCTCGCCCTTGGCGGTGGAGCTGGAGGCCGCCTCGGAAAAGCCCAGCACACTCCCTCCCAGAGCCAGCATGGCGGACTCAAAGGAGAGGCGGGTGCGGGTGGACGGCTCAAAAAACAGCGTCGCCAACTGCTTGTGCGCGCAGGCGCTCCGGTATTTCGCAGGATCTGCGGCGATGTCCTCCGCCGTGGCGATCAGCCGGTCGATCTCCTCCACGGAGAGATCTGTAATATCAATGATATTTCTGGGCATTGAAATCTCCCCTTTCCCTTTAGCCCCGCACGCTTCCGGCGCCGTGGATCCAGCTTTCATCCGCCGGGTCGGACCGGAAGCGCTGCAGCCGTGCGATGTCCTCCGGCCGGATCTTCCCCTCTTTGGCGGCTATCTCGCACACAGCGTCAAAATTGGAGAGACTGACGTTTTTTACATCCGCCGCCGCCAGGCGGTCCAGTCCTTTTTGCAGGCCGTAGGTGAAAATAGAGGCGACGCCCAGCACCTGGGCCCCTGCCTGACGCAGGGCCTCCACCACCTCAATGCAGCTGCCGGCAGTGGAGATCAGATCCTCCACCACCACCACCTTCTGCCCCGCCTCCAGCCGGCCCTCAATGCGGTTCTGGCGGCCGTGGTCCTTGTTGCCGGAGCGGACATACCCCATGGGCAGGCCCATCAGGTGGCCCACAATAGCGGCATGGGCAATGCCGGCGGTGGAGGTGCCCATCAGCCCCTCCGCCGCCGGGTAGTGGGCGCGAATCAGCTCCGCCAGCCCCTCCTCCACATGGGTGCGGACGGCGGGAGCGGTGAGGGTAAGGCGGTTATCGCAGTAAATGGGACTCTTGATGCCGCTGGCCCAGGTAAAGGGCTCGTCCGGCCGCAGAAAGACCGCGCCAATAGACAGCAGGTCATGGGCAATGGTGTGCTCCAGTGTCATATAAAAACTCCCTTTCAGCATAAAATGGACGTTATCCCAGGAAATCCTTTGCCGCCCGGCGGTAGGCCTCCACCACATCCGGGGCCTGGGTGATGGGGCGGCCCACCACAATATAGTCACACCCCGCCTTTCCGGCCCGCGCCGGCGTCATGATCCGCTTCTGGTCTCCCACGTCGCCGCCGGAAAAGCGGATGCCGGGGGTCACAGTGAGAAAGTCCCGGCCGCAGCGGCTCTTCACCGCCGCCGCCTCCAGGGGAGAGCAGACCACGCCGTCCAGCCCGCTGGCGGCGGCGTTTTGGGCGTAGGAGAGCACCGTCTCCTCCATGGGCGTGTCGATAAGCAGCTCCCGCTTCAGCGTCTCCGGCCCGGTGGAGGTCAGCTGGGTCACGGCGATGAGCAGGGGCCGGCTCCCGTCAGGCCGGGTGAGGCCCTCCACCGCGGCCCGCATCATCTCGGAGGCGCCGGCGGCGTGGAGATTCACCATGTCCACCTCCAGCCGGGAGAGGACCGACATGGCCCGCTTCACGGTGTTTGGAATATCGTGGAGCTTCAGGTCCAGAAAGATCCTGTGGCCCCGCTCCTTCAGCGCCCGCACAACGGCGGGCCCCTCGGCGTAATAGAGCTCCATGCCGATCTTTACAAAGGGCTTCTCCCCCGCCGGAAACCGGTCCAGAAACGCCAGGGTCTCCGCCCCGGTGGGAAAGTCCAGGGCAACGATTACATCTCTCGCACTCATGGGTGTGCTCCTCCCGTCAATTCAGAAATACGGCTGACTCCCAGGCGCTCACAAACGCCGGGCAGAGCCTCCACTATGGTTTTGCAGATATAGGGGTCCTTTAAATTGGCGGCCCCTATTTCCACGGCGGTCGCTCCCGCCAGCATCATCTCCGCCGCCGTCTCGGCGGAGTCCACGCCGCCGCAGCCGATGATGGGCAGCTTTACCGCCTCGTACACGTCCCACACCATCCGCAACGCCACCGGCAGCACTGCCGGGCCGGAGAGGCCTCCGGTGCGGTTGGCGATCACCGGGCGGCGGGAGTTCAGGTCGATCCGCATGCCCAGCAGGGTGTTGATGAGACAGAGCCCGTCGGCCCCGGCATCCGCGCAGGCCCGGGCAATCTCTGCGATATCGGTGACGTTGGGCGTCAGCTTCATAAAAACCGGCTGCCGCGCCGCGGCCTTCACCGCCCGAGTGACCTCCGCCGCCGCACGGGGGTCGCAGCCAAAGTTCCGCCCCCCGGCGTGGACGTTGGGACAGGAGATGTTCACCTCCAGAATCGCCACCTGCTCACAGTCTGCCAGCTTCCGGCAGTTTTCGGCGTACTCCTCCAGTGTGAAGCCCCCCACGTTGGCGATTACCGGGCCGTGAAAGATCTCCGCAATGTTGGGGACCTCCTCTGCGATCACCGCGTCGATGCCGGGATTCTGCAGGCCCACGGCATTCAGCATCCCCCCCGGCGTCTCGGCAATGCGGGGCTGGGGATTGCCGGGCCGGGCGGCCGCCGTGGTGCCCTTCCAGGAAAAGCTGCCAAGGATATCCAGGTCATAGAGCTCCGCGTACTCCCGGCCATAGCCGAAAACGCCGGAGGCGGGAATAACGGGGTTTTTCAGCTTCACCCCCGCCAGGGTCACGCCCAGGTCTGCCATACGATCTCCTCCTTCCGGAAAATGGGGCCGTCCCTGCAGACACGGCGGGGACCGCCGGCCGCGGGGATGGAGCAGCCCATACACGCCCCGAAGCCGCAGGCCATCCGAGCCTCAAAGCTGAACTGCCCCCCCTTGAGCTGGGGCAGGGCGTAAACGGCCTTCAGCATGGGCAGGGGGCCGCAGGCGAACACATAGTCACGCTCCGGCATATGCCGGATGAGGCCGGTGACAAAGCCCCGCTCCCCTAAAGTCCCATCCTCCGTGGCCACCAGCACCTCACAGCCCAGGGCGGCAAAGGTCTCCACATCAAAGGCATCCGCGGCCGTGCGAAATCCCAGCACCACCGCAGGCGCCCGGCCCGCCGCCGCCATCCGCCGGGCCAGGCCCAGCAAAGGCGCCGCGCCGATGCCGCCCCCTGCCAGCACAGGCCGTGCGCCGCCCCGGGAGAGGTCAAAGCCATTTCCCAGGCCGGACAGCACGTCCAGCTCTGTCCCCGGCGGCAGACGCACCAGCTCCCGGGTGCCCGCCCCCGCCTCCTTCACCAGCAGGCGCAGGGAATTCTCCCCCCAGTCCGATATGGAGACGGGGCGGCGAAGAAATCTGCCGGGCAGCTCAATGTTCACAAACTGCCCCGGCGCGGTGACGGCGGAGACGTCCCCCGCCAGGATCAGCTCATACACACCGGCGGCCAGCCGCCGGGCGCTCCGCACCGTAAAGAGAGACTTCCTCATGGCAGCTCCTCCTCGTTCCAATCGTGGTATACGATCTCCCCGCCGCACAGCGTCATCGCCACGGCGGCGGAGACGTACCAGTCGTCAAAGGGCGTGGCCCGCCCCAAAGAACGGAAACCGGCGCTCCGGACAGGATGGGGCCGGTTCAGGTCCAGCACCGTCAGGTCAGCGGGTTCCCCCGCCGCGATCTTCCCGCCGGGCAGGCCAAACAGCCGCCGCGGGCTGACACACAGGGCCCGCAAAACCGTCTCCAGCGGAACAAGACCCGTCTCCACCAGGTTGGTATACAGCACCGGAAAGGCGGTCTCCAGCCCCACCACGCCGTTGAGACTGTTTCGCAGGCCGCCGGCCTTCTCCGCCGGGGCGTGGGGGGCGTGGTCGGTGGCGATGCAGTCCACCGTGCCGTCCAGCAGCCCCGCAACCAGCGCCTCCCGGTCCGCGGCGGACCGGATGGGCGGATTCATCTTAAAGCGCCCCTCGTCCAGCAGCTCCTCATCGCAGAGAATCAGGTAGTGGGGACCGGTCTCGCAGGAAACGGGCAGCCCCTCCGCCTTGGCGGCGCGGATCAGCGCCACGCTCTCTTTTGTGGAGACGTGGCACACGTGATAACGGCAGCCGGTCTCCCGCACCAGCTGAAGATCCCGCTCCACCTGCCGCCACTCGCTGGCAGGGTCGTTGCCGGGCAGCGAGCGGCGCCGGGCAAAGGCCCCGTCGTGAACGGCCCACCCCTTTGCCAGCAGGGATTCATCCTCACAGTGGGCCACAATGGGCCTGTCCAGCTTTTTGGCAAGCTCCATCGCGCTTCGCATTATCTCCCGGGACTGCACGCCCCGGCCATCGTCGGAAAAGCCCGCCACATGGGGGGCCATGGCCGCAAGGTCCGCCAGGACCTCTCCCCGCTCCTCCCGGGTGATGGCCCCGTAGGGATAGACGCAGACCTTCGCGTCCCTGGCGATGGCGTCCAGCTGGGGGCGGAGGTTTTCCAGGGAGTCCGGCACCGGCTTGAGATTGGGCATGGCGCAAACCGCCGTATATCCCCCGGCCGCCGCCGCCGCAGTGCCGGAGCGGATGGTCTCTTTATAAGAAAAACCAGGTTCCCGAAGATGTACGTGAACATCAACGAAACCTGGAACCAAACAACGCCCATGCAGTTCAATAACGGAAAACCCGTCTTGGGGATGGGAGGGAGAAACGGAAACAATGCGCCCCTCAGAAACCGCCACGTCCAAATTCTGAAAGCAGCCGTCCACAAAAACGGCCCCGCCGGTCAGCAGCAAGCTCATACACGAACTCCTCTCTTTTTACTCTAGTGATATATGTTACCCGATTTGGGCATAATTGTCAACCGTTTTTGGATGGGCGAGTTTTCCATAACATTCCCCCCGATTTTTGTTGCAATGCGCTAAATTTATGATACAATGTATTATATTTCTCCCGAATGGCATTCTGGTTTCTTCACTGTTCAGTGATCCCAGCGGCCTTCCTTGGGATAAAAGCCAATTTACCCCCAATTTTTTTGCAGAGAAAGGATGTCATTTATGCGAAAAAGCATCAAAAAAATGGTCGGATATCGGGTTGCCGCGGCGCTGCTCTCTGTAATCCTGTTCAGCGTTGTGACCACGGTAAACATTATGCAGATCAAGAGCGCTCAGGCGGATAACGTTCAGGCCGCCGCCCTTCTAAACCGTGCCCAGACCGCTGAGGCGGCCCACTACAAATGGTCCAGCGGCCTTAGCAACGCTCTGTACGCCGGCACGGAATTCACCGGCAGCATTGATCCCACCACCTGCGTGCTTGGCCAGTGGCTCTACGGAGAAGCCGGAACGGACAATGCAAGCATCCTCTCTCTCCGCTCCCAGCTGGAACCCCTGCACAAAGAGCTGCACCAGTCGGCCACCTACGTGCTGGACACACTGAAAACCAACCCCACCCAAGCACAGAACTACTATCAAACCACCATCCAGTCCAACCTCACCACCCTGGTTGGATTGCTGGAAGAAGTCATTGTCGAAGGAACCTCTATTTCCGAGGCCAGTGTAGCCAGGGTAGAGCGCATTACACTTTTAATGAATATTCTGTGTCCCATCTGTCTGACTGTGGCCTTGCTGTGCCTGCTGAGCCTGGTGCAGTATGTTCTTCGCCGGGTGGTGCGGCCCATTCTGGAGATCACCCAAAACACGGCTCCTCTTCAGGAGGGGCGGCTGAATCTGACGATGGGGCAGTACGGTCAAAACGAGCTGGGCGACCTCTCAACTACGCTGGAACGCTCCATGGCCCAGGTCCACGCCTACGTGCAGGATCTCAACGCCATCATGGCCCAGCTGTCGCAGGGCAATTTTGACGTACATACCTCCAGCCCCTATATTGGCGACTTTAAGTCCATTGAGGACTCTCTGTACAGCTTCACCACCACCATCTCCGCTGCGCTGGACCAGATCAACCACTCCCAAAGTCAGGTCTCCAGCAACGCGGACCAGCTCTCCAGCGGCGCCCAGGCCCTGGCCCAGGGCGCTACCGAGCAGGCCAGCGCCGTGCAGGAACTGTATGCCACCGTGGATGAGCTCTCTAAAAATGCAGCCCAAAACGTGAAGGCAGCGGCAGCAGCCCAGGAAAACGCCCGCCTTACCGGCGAACAGGTCACCGTCAGCAGCCAGCAGATGGAGCAGATGGTCTCTGCTATGGCGGATATCACCAACGCCTCCCAGCAGATCAGCAAGATCATCGCCACCATTGAGGATATTGCCTTCCAGACCAACATTTTGGCCCTGAACGCCGCCGTGGAGGCGGCGCGGGCCGGCAGTGCCGGCAAGGGCTTTGCCGTGGTGGCGGATGAGGTACGAAGCCTGTCTGAACGCTCCGATCAGGCAGCCAAGGCCACCAAGGACCTGATCGAAAACTCAGTGCAGGCCACCGCCCGGGGCAGCCATATCGTGGATGAGGTATCCGCCACCCTGAAAAAGACCCTGGAGCTGGTGATGCAGTCCAATACCGCGATCGGCGAAATCGCCCACGCCGTGGAGGGTGAGGCGACATCCATCGCCCAGGTCACAGAGGGGCTCGGTCAAATCTCCTCCGTGGTGCAGACTAACTCCGCCAGCAGCGAGGAATCCGCCGCAGTCAGTGCAGAGCTCTTCGATGAGGTCCATGTTCTGGAGGCCCAGACCAGGAAATTCAAACTCCGTCGGACGAACGGCGCCGGGGCTTTTACCGCCCAGGGCTAAAATACCACATATTATTTATAAAAGGGAATTCGCCGCACACCGGCGAATTCCCTTTTATGCAGCTCCGGACCGCATTGTATTGCCGCCGAAGCCGCCACCCTTGAATTTTTACAGAAACGGTTTTACTCTTCGCCCTCTCCGGACGCCGTGTTTTCCTCCTGCGCCTGCCGCAGATAATCCCGGTCCTCCGTCTTTTTGCTGGGCACAAAGCCCAGGGCCGCGTTTTTACGGGCCCCCTTGCTCTTGGCGAAAAAGAAACCCGCCACACAAAACACCACCGCGCCGATAAAATTCACAAACAGGTCCTTCATGGTGTCAATAAGGCCGATATCCAGGTATCCACCCATTCCCAGGCTCTCTCCATTCACCATAACGTCCTGTATATTGGGAATCGTGACCACTTTATTGGAGTGCGTCATATCCAGTGCGGCACTGTGAATCGCATGTACCACGGTGTCCCGCTGCATGTCCGTGTGAAAAAACCAGTCCATAAAGAACTCGAAAAACTCCCACAGCACGCCGATGGTCATGGAAAAGCAAAACGCCACCAGCGCCAAAAAAAGGGGAGAGAGATCGAAGGTCAGCCGCTCATCGTCATTGAGCAGCATAATGAGAGAAAATCCTACCGCCGCCGCCAGAAAGCCGTTTAGGGTGTGGAGCATGGTGTCAAAATTGGGAATCCGTTCATAAAAGGCGTTGACCTCTCCCAGGATCTCCGCCGCGTAGATAAAACACAAAATGGTGATCTCCAGCGGCGGCGGCAGCTCGATCCGCAGCCGCACCTGCACCCAGCAGGGCACATACAGCAGCGTCATGGTTAAAATGCAGAAAAAGGCACTCTCATAGCTGCCCCGCATCAGCTGGCGCACCAGGGCTACAATCACCAGCAGCCGTAAAATATTAAAAACGATAAACGAACTCTTGTGCTCCCGCAGCTCCCGGTCCATGGCCTGACGAAAGTTCCGCTTTTCACGTCGTTTCTCCTGCTTTGTCTTTTTCAAATTCATTGCTCCTCACTCATAATTTTTACTGATTATAGCACAGGAGCGCCCCGCTGACAAGCGGGACGCTCCTGTCTTCAAGCCGTCCGTTTCCCCCTGGATATCCGAATGCACTCCAGCACATAACTCACCTGTAAAATGCCCCACAGCAGCAAGACCACAAAAGACGGAAGGAGTCCCACCTGAAACTCCATATCCGCTATCATCAGGACCAGCCAGATACCCAGGCAGGCATTGCCCGCCGTCCGAAAGGCCCTAAAGGCCGCCTGCCCAATCTGCTGCCGCTCCGCCTCGTCGCAACTGTCCAACCACTTTTTCTG
>CATNDT010000109.1 GCA_950097035.1 uncultured Oscillibacter sp. | reverse complement strand
TTTCAAGAGTTTCTGACGCAGCCAGACGAAAAATTTTCCGTCAAGATACGTGCCCGCGCCTATTGGTACAGCTTCTCAGCGTCCCCGATGCTTCTCCCGCCGCTTTTCCTGGCGCAGCCGGAAGCGGCGGGCATCCTCCGCCTCCCGGGCCTCCCGGGAGAGGACGCGGCGTTCCGCCTTGTTCTCCTCCCGCTGAAGCTGGAGAGCTTGCTGGGCCTTGGTGCCGATACCGGCAGGCAGTGTCTGCCGGCGGGCCAGACGCTGGGCCCGTTTGGGGTTGGGGTCCCGGGCCTGGCACGGCTCCGCCGGCAGGGCGGGGGAGAAGGCCAGGCGGCTGTATCGGTCTAAGACGTAAGCGTAGACTTCGAAGTCCCGGGGCTCTCTGCCGAATACCACCCGGCAGGCCTCGTAGCGGCCCCCGTGCTCCCGCTCAAACAGCCCCACCCAGAAGGGCGGATCGAACAGCACTGTCAGTTTCGCTTTCCCTGTTTCCATATTTGGTTCCTCCTTTAATAACAGCGCAGGGAAAGGACGACCAAAGGAGGAAGGCTACTGACGGCGGCTCCGCCGCTCCCGGACTACCGACCGGGACGTGTTTTTATCCCTGTTGAGGCTTATTCTAGCAAAAAAACGGGGAGGTGTCAATGCGCATTTCCCCGCCGGCGGGATTTCAGAGCATTCGCAGGACGGTTTCCGCCTCCTCCGGCGTGTTGAAGATAGAGGCGGAGAACCGCAGGGTACCGGTTTCCTCCGTGCCCGCGGTCCGGTGGGCCAGGGGGGCGCAGTGAAGGCCCGCCCGCACGGCGACGCCCTGCTCCGCCAGACGGTCCGCCAGGGTTTCCGGCGCTTCCCGCAGGGGGAGGACGCTCAGCGCGCTGCCGCCGCCCGCAGGATCGGCGAAGACGCGGAAATCGTCCCTGCCGGACAGTCCGGCGGCCAGGATGCGCAGGACCTCCTCCTCCCGCCGCCGGATTTTCTCCAGCCCCTGGGCGCGGACGAAGCGCAGTCCCGCCAGCAGTCCCGCCGCGCCATGGACGTTCTGGGTGCCCGCCTCCAGGCGGTCGGGCAGGAAATCGGGCATTTCCTGCTGCAGGGAGAGGCTCCCGGTGCCCCCGGCCAGAAGGGGCCGGGCCGTCTGTCCCTCTCCGCACAGCAGAAGGCCCGTGCCCTGGGGGCCGTAGAGCCCCTTGTGGCCCGGCATGGCTGTGTAGGCCGCCCCCCAGCGGCGCAGGCTCACCGGCTGGATGCCGGCGGACTGGGAGGCATCCACGATGAGGGGAACCCCCCGCTCCCGGCAGATACCGGCGATTTCGTCCATTGGGAGGGTGTAGCCGAAGACGTTGGAGGTGTGGGTGCAGATGACGGCCTTTACCCCTCCATCCACCGCCCGGCGGAAGCCCTCGATCATCTGGCGGGGGTCGAAAAGCCGCCCGTTGACGATCCGGCAGGACACGCGCCCGATGTCCCGGAGGGGCCGGGTAACGGCGTTGTGCTCGTAGCCGGAGATAACCACCGTGTCCCCGGAAGATACCAAGCTCCGGATGGCGATGTTCAGGCCGTGGGTGGCGTTGGAGGTCAGGATGACGTTTTCCGGTGTGGGAACGTCGAACAGCTCCGCCGCCTCCATCCGGCAGCGCAGCATCAGGTCCGCCGCCATCCGGGCGGCGGGATGGTCACCCCGTCCGGGGGTGGTCATGGTGTCAATCGCGTCTGCCACCGCCGCTGGGACGGAGGCCGGCTTTTGCAGCGTAGTGGCCGCGCTGTCGAAATAGATCATTGCGGAATCCTCCTGACAGATATGGATTGGGCCGCTGCCCTTTGGGGGCGGCGGCCCTCGTTATTTATATGGCAGCTTCGCTGAACGAGCCATCGCTCTCCGCATAAAATACGCGCATAGGAACAAGTCCCTCGCTCCGCAGCCGTTCCATGGCCGCAGGCAGGCTGCCCTCCCCGATCCGGACTGCGTAGCTGCAGCCCCGGTCGGTCAGTCCCATGGGGGGCCGGAAAAAGCGGGCGGTAATCCCCGCCCGTTCCAAGACGCGGCTCATGCGCTGGGCGTGGGTGATGGAGCGGCTCAGCAGCAGGTAGTATGACAATGTTACCGCCTCCCGTCATCAATATATGCCGAGGGGATGGCTGCTGTGCTCTTTTGCTGCCTCTGGCGGGGGGAGTTAGAAGAGGAGGGAGGCGAAGCAAAGGGCCGCTGCCAGAGAAATAACGGTGCGCAGCAGGAAAACGGCGGCCAGACGTGGAAAGGACAGGCCGAAAATGTCTCGGTTTTTCAAAATAATCGCCCCAGTTTCCGTCATATAAATCAGTTGGCCGATGGATACGCTGCCAATGATGAACCGGGTGACATCGCTGCTGATGGTACTGCCGGCGACAGCGGGGAGATACATGTCCACAAACCCCACCAGCAGGGCTGGCGCGGCGGCCGCCGCCTCCGGGACGCGCAGGGCGGAAAGCAAATGTTCCCAAGGAATTGCAAGCCATCGAATGACCGGGGTATATTCCGAGACGATCAGCATCAGTGTGCCGCAGGCCATCATGACGGGGAATACGCCCAGAAAGAAATCAAGAGCCGTCTGAGAACTGCGTCTGAGAATCGGGCGGAGCCTGGCTTCGCCGGCTTTCTTGGCAGCACAGGCTGCCGCGCGGCCCAGGGTTCCATTTCCAGCAGGTATGTCGCATTGCGCCGGTGTATCGGGACAATACGTGTCTGGGACGTTCTTCAGCGGCCAGATACGAGGCAGAATGACCGCGCAGAGAATGGTTGAAACTGTGATGCTCAGATAGTACGGGCCGAAGTAGTCCATAATATGCAGAGTTTTGGCTACGATCACGCAGAAGGAAACGGAAACGATAGAAAAGCAGGACGCGACCGCCGCCGATTCGCGCCGGGAATAATAGCCGGCCTGATACTGCATTTTTGTGATGACGACGCCGAAAGGCCCGTTCCCCACCCAGGAAGCCATGCAGTCAATCGCCGCGCAGCCAGGCAGGGTGAACAGCGGACGCATGATCCGCTGAATCAGCGTGCCGATAAAATCCATGGAACCGAAATCCATCAAAAGGGAGAACAGATAAAAGGACATCAGATGCCATACGGCCAGAGACAGCATCAGGCTGTACATGGTCCCGCCGGTAGCCGGGGAGATGATGCACGCCGGTCCGATCTGGAGCGCGTTCATGGCAAAGAACGCCGCGCCAAAAATCCGCGCTAACAGCTTGGGCAGGCTCATAGAAAAGGATTCCCGCAGCAGGGAGCTCCGCTCCAAAAAGGGGACAGGCCAAATAAAATGGACCAGCGAAACCAGCGCGCCGGCTGTAAAAAACGCAGTCAGTATCCAGGGAAGCGCCGGGGCCAGGAGCCCGGTAAGATAGTCAGCGGACGCAGCGACCAGCAGATCGCTTTTTCCGCGAATAGGGAGAGGGATCAAAAACAGGAGTGTCCCCGCAATAGAGCAGATGGCAAATCGCAGCACGGATTTGGCCTGTAATGGGGGATGTTCGCTTTGTATTTTCATTTTATTTCCTCCTTGAGAGTGTACGCGCCGGCGGAGCTGACGCCGAAAACCCGGCACGGTTTGTTTCATGCATAACGCTTGATGCACTATAATAGGGAAAACAAAAAGCGTCAAAATTTTGACGCTTTTTGTTTAGCAGTATGCCGTTAAAGGCTGGGAAATGTATGCCGATCCACATAGCCGCGGAAGCATTCATTTACCTGCTCGACGGCCTGTATAGCCAGATCCATATTGTTTTCCTCAAAGGCCTGCAGCAAATCCTGGCATACCTGTACAGAGCTTTCGTGGGGAAAGACTTCCGTATAATCGCCGAAGGCCACGGCAAAGACCCCCATCAGCGGATCGGCCATCCGGGCAATACACTCGTTGCCGGTATAGTCTACAAAAGTATTCCATACATCCGCATACAGCCGGACCGACAGCGGCGTGTCCTCCTCTCCGCAGGAGAGGAACGCATCTACAGCTTCCTTTAAATGGCAGTAGGTATAGTCCTTTCCGCGGGCGAGGGAAATCTGGATTCCCAGCAGCGTCATATGATAGTTCCATTCTATCAGGTCCTCTACCAGCTTCCGGGTAACCGTAATAACCGCGTAGCGGGAATTGCCCAGGTTTTCGACAAAGCCGTATCGGTAAAGGAGAGAAAGCGCATCCCGGATCGGAGTGGAGGAGACGTTGTACTCATCCCGCAGCGTGTTGACTACCAGCCGCGTTCCCGGCAAAATCTCCCTGTTTCGGATTCGAATGACCAGATCCTCATAAACCTGCTGGCTGATGCTGTCCCTGACAATCGTAGGCATACGGTACCTCCTGCACGCTTGCTTTTGCTCAATCATACACCGCAGCTCTTGATTTTGTCAACAAAAATCAAGTTTTTGCCATAAAGCATTACTTTTGCAATGCATTATGTAGTGCGGTCGTGCAGGAAAATGGAGAGGAGGGCTGGACACCAGGCCGGTGTTGCTCGTCGGACGGCCGGTAAAAAGCGCGCGCAGGTCAGTATTCAATTATCTGGTATCTGGCAAGCTAGGCGTCAGTCTTCGAAGGAAGGGACGGGGACGGGGTCCATGTGCTCAAACTTCTGGTTGTCTGCCAGATACTTCCGGTAGCCCTCGGCTGTCAAGGCGGGCTGGAACCCGTTCAGCAGGTCCTTGGCCGCCGCCGCATCGTCCTTGAGCAGGCGGTAGCCGCAGATGGCGAAGATTTTGGCGGTTTCCACGTAGTACAGATTTTCATCTACGATGCGGTAGTCCGCACCGTGGCCGGTACCGGCCTGTCCGGCGGTGCCAAACTGCACCACGGGCATCAGATGGGTCAGTTCTCCCAGATCGGTGGAGCCGGGGGAATGGATCATGGGGTCACTGGCGGAGTCGATAACCTCTACGGGACGGCCATTGGACAGGTCCTCCAGAACGCCTTTAAGAAGGGTGACGTTGTTAGAAGGGATGTAGGGAAGATATCCGGCAATAGTCTCAATGTCAATGCCTGCGCCCACAGCCATTGCGCTGGCCTTCAGCGCGCGGTCTACCTTATAGGAGGCCCGCTGGACGGCGGGCATGGTCTTGGCGCGGACGCTGAAATCCATGCGGACCTCATCGGCGATCACGTTGGCGGCGTTGCCGCCCTTGGTGATAACCCCGTGGATGCGGGTGTAGTCCTTTTCCGGGGAAATCTCCCGGTTGGCGTTGATAGCCGCGGTGGAGAGGCTGGCGGCCTCCCAGGCGTCGATGCCCTGCCAGGCGGAGGTGCCGTGGGCGGCCTTGCCGATGAATCGTACGGATTTGTTGACAAAACCGTTACCGCTGTCGTTGAGGACGATAGCGTACTTGGTTTCCCAAGTGTGGTGGCAGACGCAGATGTCCAGATCATCCAGTTCGCCCAAACGCAGGAACTCGCTCTTGCCGCCGCCGCAGCCGATCTTTCCTTCGTGAATCAGCTTCATCTTATATTCGGTGTCGGAGCTGAATTCCTCGGAGGGTACGCCGATAAAGGTGATGTTGCCGTTGATTTTTTCCTTGATTTCCGGCATGGTCAGGGCAATAGCCGCGCCGTACACGCCGGTCATCTGGGCGTTGTGGCCGCAGGCATGGGCCGCGCCCGTCTCGCTCCAGGCATCCGGGTGGGTGGGCAGGGGTAGCGCGTCCATCTCGCCCATCAGGCAGATATTCAGACCCCTCGTGGTTTCCGGATCTTTCAGGTAAGCCTTTACGCCGGTGAGGCCGATGCCTGTCCGGGGCTTCAGGCCCAGCTTCTCCAGGCCCTCCGCCAGCTTTTGGGAGGTACGGAACTCCTTGAAGCCGGTTTCCGCGTGGTACCAGATGTCGTTGCCGAAGCCGATGATCTCTTGGGCGTGTTCGTCGATGATCTCGCAGATTCTTTTTTCGACCTGATCCAACATGAACGTGTCCTCCTATAAAATAAAATTTATTGAATCATGCGTGCCGAGGCGCGCACAACGCCGGTGTTATGCCGGGGTAGAAAAAGAGAGGGGCGGAAGACAATGGAAATCGGGTTACTCTGTCGTTCCCGCATCGACCTGGGCTTGGATGTCCCTGCCCAGCGCCTTGCCGGAATCAATCACCTTGCGGATCAAAATCGCGGAGAGGGCGCACAGGAGACACGAGCCAAGGCCGATAAGGAAGATGGTGCGGTAGCCGTCTGTGCCCTGGATGTCCAGCAGGGAGCCGCAGACCGTGCCTCGGAACAGGGTGGTCAAGGTGTTCAATCCAAATACAATGCCCCATACGCGGCCGGAATACTTGATGGGAACCTTGGCGTCGGCAATCAGGGTGTACTGCAGGCCGGTGACGGAATAAATGCAGATACCTGCCAGAACCACCAGCGCCAGGTAGGCATATAAAGAGGCCGCGCCAAAGAGTGCGAAACAGAGCATGACGGCGGCCAGTCCGAAGGAGAACCACTTCACCACGGCGGTGGAGTCGTTGAGCTTATCGCGGATAGTGCCGCCGAAGGGACTGATTACAATGCGCAGGCTGTTGCGGAAGGTGATCTGGAGCAGGGAGGCCGTAGCGGCGGCTATTCCCAGGACATTCACCAGGTAAGGATTCATATAGGTAAAAACCACCTGGTTATAGAAGGTCATTGTCATAGTTGCCGCCACATTCAGCCAGAGGATCGGCATTTTCAGCACGGAAATGAACTCTGTGAGGGCATTGCCGCTTGTCTTTTTCACGCCGGAATCTTTTGCGCCTCTGCTGTTTTTGCGCTCCAGCGCCTCCTTTTTCAGACGATCCTCCTCGCGGGTGAGGCCGGGAGCCCGGAAAAGGCCGTAAATGCCGATAGCCACTAGGCCGTTGATGGCGCCTACGGCAATCAGCGCGGCCTGGAAGGACAGGTTGAAGGCGGAGATAGCGCCCAGGAAGCCGTAATTAATCAGCAGCGTGACGATAGCGTAGGCCGTTTCAGAAAAGGTCATGATCTTCCCTTGCTCCTCGTCCGTACCCAGCAGTTTGAGCAGTTTAAAGTAGGGAGTCATCAGCAGGACGTTGGAGGAGAAGCTCAGGGCAATGTAGACGAGGATCAGGACAAAATAGCTGCTGGAGAGCGCCTCCGCCACCGCAGCGGCAAAGGCCACGACACAGCCCAGTGCAGTCAGTTTCCTGGGACTGAATCGGTCGGCGAAGAAGCCGCCCACAAAGCCGCCGATAAATCCGCCGATGGAGCCGATTCCCTCCAGAAAGCCCAGCTGGGTGTTGGTCAGGTTGTAGACCTCCTGGAACTGCACATAGAAGGTCTGGCTGAGCATGGTAATCAGGAACGCAGAATTGCTGAGTGTGGCAAAAAAGGTGAGCCAATATTTTTTGAGCATACCCGGGGCCAGAAAGCCGTTGTTTTTCTTTTCCATTCATAAACCTCCATTTTTCATCCGTGTTCTGTGCTTCTGAAAAGCCTGGGGGGTGTGTGCTGATCCTCCTCTCTTTCCGGTATTTTTGCCGCCGGCGCGCGGGGAGGCGGGCAGGCTGGCTGATGGCAGGGGTGTTATTTCTTGACTGGGAACGTTTCATCCACCAGTCTGCCGCGCTTATATACAATAGGGCGGGTATTGAAGAGTGAAATATCCTCGTCCGGATTACCGTCATAGAGCAGCAGATCCGCCTCGTAGCCGGGCTTGATCTGACCGCTGACATCCCCCAGACCAACGATGTACGCGCTGTTCATGGTTGCCTGCCGGATCATGTCCGTGCCGCTCATCCCGCACCACTCCCTGCGCAGGCGGAACTCCTGCCCTGGTTCCTTCTCCAGGGACTCCACATCCAGATCCGTGCCCCAGCCCAGGAGCAGGCCTTCGTCATAGGCTCTGGCAATGCTTTCCTTGGCGCTGTCCATGACCTTTGCTGCCCGGTCAGCCAGATAATAGAGCTCCGGATTATCGGTTTCGGCAATCGAAGCGCACCACTGCATGACGCTGAGCGTAGGGACAATAAAGTGCCTGTCCCCGGCATCCTTGATGGCGTGGCACTGATCCCGGGTCAGCCAGGTAGCGTGCTCGATGGTGCGTACGCCGGCGTCCAGACACGCCTGGATGCTCTCGGTGCTGTGGGCGTGGGCCGCGGCGTAGACGCCCCGGGCGCTGGCGGCCTGCACGGCGGCGGCGATTTCTTCAGGGGTGACGACCATCTGGCCGGGCTCGCCGAAATTGGCCATGACGCTGCCGGAGGCGTAGATTTTGATGAAGTCTGCATCGTTGGCGATAGCCGTTCGGGCAGCCTTCATCCATTCGGCAGGGCCGTCGCAGCCCGGGTTTTCGCCGATGACCTGCTTGGTAGTTCCGGCAATGGTGTTGCCGCAGGCAAATACCCGGGGACCGTTGAATACGCCGGCATCAACCATCTTGCGCAGGCGGATGCCTGCCAGGTTCTGCGCACCCATACACCGCAGAGAGGTATACCCCATGCGGAGCATGCGCATGCTCCATAAGCAGACCTGATTGAGAAAATCATAGGGATCGAGGATCTTGCGGTTGTCCAAAAAGTTAACGCTGATGGCGTCGCTGTGCTGATGGATGTCGTAGAGGCCTGGCAGCAGGGTTTTACCGGTACAGTCCACCGTCTGATCTCCCGGGGCGGGCAAATATTTGCCCGCAGGCTCTATGACGGTGATTTTGCCGCCGGTAAAGGCCACATCCGCAAATGTGAATGGAACGTTACCCGATACCTCTCGGATTAGCCGACAATTTTTCAAAACAGTTGCTTTCATGAAGATTTCCTCCGCGTATCTTTTCCAGCTCTGTGCAGAGATAGCATAGAGCTGTGTTTTTATTTTGAACGTGATGCTTGATGCATCAAAACGAGATAAAAAATAAAGACGGTTTAGGGTCGTTTGGAGAAATGATTTTGTACGAAATATATTATTACTTCCAAACCGAAAAGTCGGAAGTGATATTTGCCATGTTTTGCGGTTGCCGCTGTTTACAGCGGCGAGCAAAACGGCTT